>CAVOBC010000009.1:0-31551 GCA_963693635.1 Gammaproteobacteria bacterium
CTTTCAAAAGAACTGGCACGCACTTTCAATAGCACGAGGCGTAGAATACCGTTTTTTCGTCCCACCCCGACAGGAGACCCCCATGCCTACGCCTGCACGCGTCGTTGTCCTTCCAAAGGACCCCGGTCCGCTCCAGATCGTTGACCTTTCGTTGCCAGATCCCGGCCCTTATCAGGTGGTGATCAAGCAATACGCGAGCGGCGTTTGCCACTCCCAACTGCATCAGATGCACAATCCCCGGCAAGCGCCGGTCATTTTGGGACACGAATCGACGGGCGTCATCCTGAAGGTGGGCAGTGAGGTTTCCCATGTCCAGGAAGGGGACACGGTGCTGGTCACGTGGGTGCCAAGGGATGCAGCGAACACCAAGCGTCACGCGAGCCCCGCCGTGGTCGAGTTACCGGGTGGCGAGACCGCAATGTCGCAAAACGTGTTCACGTGGGCCGACACGACCATTGCCGATGAGCAGTATGTCGTGAAAGTGAGCTCTGACATCAACCGTGAGACCACGTCGATCATCGGCTGTGCAGTCATGACCGGTGCGGGTGCTGTCGAGAACACCGCCGGGGTCAAGAAAGGCGACAGTGTCGCTATCTTCGGTGTGGGCGGCGTGGGTCTCTCCGCGATCGTCGCGGCCAAGACTCTGGAGGCATATCCGATTATCGCGATCGATCTGTCCGAGGAAAAGCTGGCCTTCGCCAGGCAGTTCGGCGCAACGCACACCATCAACGCGAGCGAGACCGATCCGGTCAAAGCGGTGAAGGAACTCACCGTCGATGAGGGGCGGCGCAATATGGGCGGACGGCCCGTGTCAGGCGCGGACTATGTGTTCGATTGCATCGGAATCAAGCAGACGATGGAGCAGATCGTTCCCGCAGCGCGCGCCGGGTTCTTCGGTGCCGAGCAAGGCGGTACAGCTGTGCTCGTCGGTGTCCCGCAAACGACAGTCGAGTTGAACGCTGCTGACATTCTTGTTAACGAGAAGAAGTTTATAGGGAGCATCGGCGGGTCATGTTCCCCGGATCAAGACTTCCCGAAGTATCTCGACTGGTACGATCAGGGTCTTTTGAACCTCGACGCGCTCGTTACTGAACGCTTCACCCTCGATCAGATCAATGAAGCAACACTGGCGCTGCAGTCTGGCGAGATTTCCGGGCGCGCTATTCTCGTTCTCTAAGCCGGACAAAAGGGCGCTTCTTAAGAGCGCTTCCAAAAGAGGTCAGACGCTCGTCCTTTGAGGGCGAACGTCTGATCGGCACTCGGTCGGGTCGTGCAGATCAGTCGTCGAGGCCAGGCACCGGGTAGGCTCGACAAAGATTGGCAACTTCGTCACGGATCTGCCCAAGTCGCGTCTCATCTTCATGGTTGCGCAACGCGGCAACCAGCCAGTCCGCAAGCTGATCCATGTCGCCGGCAGTCATGCCCCGACTCGTGGCCGCCGGTGTGCCGAGGCGGATACCGGACGGACGTAGCGGCGGATTGGGGTCGTCTGGAATGATCTGCTTGTTGGTCGTAATGAGTACCTGATCGAGGACCTCCTCGGCGACCCGACCGTCCAGACCAAAGCTCTCGACCGTGTCGATGACCATCATGTGGTTGTCAGTGCCACCGGTAACCAGCTTGACCTGCTGATTCATGAGGCGGTCAGCGAGCCTCGTGGAATTGGTCAGAACGTCGCGCGCGTAGTGCTTGAACGCGTCCTCGCCCGCTTTTTTTAGCGTCACGGCGATCGCAGCAATCGCGTTCATGTGGGGCCCGCCCTGCAGGCCTGGAAACACCGACTTGTCGATCCGCGCCCGATATTTCCTGGCACAGAGAATCATGCCACCGCGGGGACCGCGCAAGCTCTTGTGCGTGGTCGTCGTGACGATGTCGAAGCCGAAATCGAGCGGGTTTGGCATTGCCCCGCCAGCGACGAGGCCGCCGAAATGCGACGCGTCAGTCATTGTCAGCGCACCGACCTCATCGGCGATCGTCTTGAACGCGGCGTAGTCAATGTCGCGTGGATACGAGGTGTATCCGCACAGAATCATCTTCGGCTTGTGAGTCAAGGCGTCTTTGCGTACCTGATCGAAGTCGATTGAGCCATCGACGGGGTTCGTGGTGTAGCGAACAAAGTTGAAGAGACTGCCCATATGCGAGACAGGTGCGCCGTGGGTCAGATGACCGCCATGTGACAGGTCCATCGCCATGATCGTGTCACCCGGTTCCAGCAGTCCGAGATACACCGCCTGATTCATCGCAGACCCGGACAGTGGCTGAACATTCGCGTGCTCTGCGCGGAAGAGAAGTTTCGCGCGGTCTCGTGCCAGATTCTCGATCACGTCTGTGAATTCCTGGCCGCCGTAGTAGCGTCGCCCTGGATAGCCTTCCGAGTACTTGTTGGTAAAGACGCTGCCGAGGGTCGCAAGCACCTCCGGGAACGTGTAGTTCTCTGAGGGTATTAGCTCGATGCCCGATCGCTGGCGGTCTTCTTCGCCGCGCAGTGCCGCGAAAACCTCTGGATCGTTCGTTGCTAACGCTTCAAGATTGCTGGTCATTGATGTGAGTCCTGACGTAACCCGAAGAACGAAAGAGGGAGACGTTTTTACGCGGATCGCGTGTCTGGAACGGCCCCCTCTGGAAACCTAGCAGTCTATCCACCTGCAGAAAGCCGAGCAGTCTATATTCAACACTCTGAATTGCAACTACGGATAAGCGCGCCCCATGCCTGAAACGACGACCGATGGTCTGCCTGAGGGGATGCTTGTGCGCCAGGATGAATCGCCCGACGCCCTCTTCTATCGGGAGCCACGCTTTGTCACTCACATTGACGACGCGACGATCGCTGCGCTGTCGGCGTACTACGACGAGGTGCTTGGCGACGATGATCGCGTTCTGGACCTGATGTCGTCCTGGATCTCGCACTTGCCGAGCACTCGCCGATTCAGCGCAGTCTCTGGCCTCGGCATGAACGACGCTGAATTGGCGAAAAACCCGGTGCTGAAGGACTATGTCGTCCAGGACCTGAATCAGAATCCGAAACTGCCTTACGCGACTGCAAGCTACGATGCTGTTCTGATAGCGGTCTCGGTGCAGTACCTGAACCAGCCGTTCGCTGTATTCGCCGAGATTGGCCGCATTCTGGCGCCCGGAGGTCGCTGCATTGTGGCGATGTCGCATCGGTTGTTTCCCACCAAGGCGATACACGCGTTTCATGTTCTTGCGCCCGGTGAGCGGCAACAGCTGGTTGGTGCCTACATGGCGAGTTCAAGCGCTTTCGAGCCGACCCAGGCGCTGGATCGATCGCCTCCCGCGGGGGACCCATTGTGGCTCGTTGAGGGCATTAGAGCCGATGATAGGGCTGACTGAGGCCTTGAATCTGTCGACCTCGTCCCGTGTAGGCCGCGCGAGGGGTGACATCGACTCCCATTAGCCCTGGAATGGCAGTGCCCCAAGATCGACATTGCCACCAGACAAGACGACGCCAACACGTTTGTCCTTAAAGGTGTCCGGATGGGCCAGGATGGCCGCAAAAGCGGTCGCCGCGGAGGGCTCAACCAACTGCTTGAGCGTGGTCCAAAGGAGGCGCATGGCATTGATGATCTCGGCCTCGGATATCAGCAGAATGCCATCAACCTGTCGGCGGATGATCGCGAAATTGCGAATGCCGAGGGTCGTTCGCAAACCATCCGCCACGGTTGTTGTTGCGACCTCGGTTATGCGCTCGCCGGTCTGCAGGGATCGATAGGCGTCGTCCGCTTCACGTGGCTCTGCGCCGTAGAGGCTGCGTCCGGAGCCTGCCGTAGCAACCGCAATGCCGGACAGCATGCCGCCCCCACCGACCGGCGCAACGATCACTTCGAGGTCGGGCACGCTGCGCGTCAGTTCAAGCGCGAGTGTGCCCTGGCCAGCGATGATTCGATCATCGTCGTAAGGTGGAACGAAGTTCGCACCTGTCTTTCTGACGACCTCGGCGAGTGCGGATTCGCGAGCGAACAGTGTGATGTCGCACTCGACCACGTCGGCGCCGTAGCCAACAATCGCGCTGCGCTTCGCCGCGTTAGCGTTCCGCGGGATGACGATGTGTGCGGGGATGCTGCGTTCTGCGGCCGCGCGGGCGAGTGCTGCCCCGTGGTTGCCTGACGAGTGGGTTGCGACACCTTTGGTTGCCTCCGCGTCCGTCAGGAGCTGGACCGCGTTGGTCGCGCCGCGATACTTGAAAGCACCGGTCGTTTGCAAATGCTCGCATTTGAAGTAGAGCTCGCAGCCCGCCATTGCCGACAGGCGGCGGCTGCGCATCACCGGTGTCTCGGTGACGAAGGGCGCTATGCGGCGAGCGGCCGCGTCGATGTCGGCACGGGTAACCATGGGAATTTATGTCTGGCGCAGGAAGTTAGGGCAGGAAGCTATCTAGGGCAGGAAGCTAGTGCAGGAAGCACCGGATGCCGGTCTCGATCAGCGTTATGCCGTGCTGCTCGCAAGCTGCGATCACTTCTTCGTCCCGCACCGAGCCGCCAGGGTGCGCGATGTGTCCAATCCCTGACTTGGCGGCGCGATCCACATTGTCCCGGAACGGGATGTAGGCGTCGGAACTCAGGACCTGGCCCGTGAAGCCGTTCACCCACGCCGATCTTTCCTCGACAAGAAGGGGCTCGGGCATCGCCACGAGTTTGGAGGCAAGCTCGTCTCGTTCGGGGGATGACAAGTCGTCCCACAGCAGGAATTGATCGACGGCATTGGCCTTATCAGTTTTGGTCAGGCCTTTGTTGAATTCAAGACCAATGACCCTGGGGTGCGTCTGCAACATCCACTTCTCTGCCTTGGTGCATGCGAGTCGCGTGCAATGTATGCGCGACTGTTGGCCAGCGCCGAGACCAATCACTTGCCCGTCGTATGCAACGGCAACCGAATTCGACTGGGCATACTTGAGGGCAATGGTTGCGGTTAACAGCGATTGAGCAACGTCATAGTCAACGCTGTCGAAGAGCGCGGGCGGAATCTCGGCTACATTTCGGTCCTGGGCAAGGGTGAAACCGAAGAGGTTTCGCGATTCGTCGGTCGGGGGCTCGTACGTGGGGTCGATCTGCAACACGAGGTAACTTCCTCGTTTCTTCTTTTTCAGCACCTCCAGTGCTTCTGGCTCGTAGCCGGGTGCGATGATGAGATCAGAAACCTCGGTTCGCAGCAATTCGGCGAGTGACGCATCAACCGTCTCACTCACGGCGAGCGCATCCCCGAATGAGCACATACGGTCGCCGCCGCGCGCGCGGGCGTAGGCTGACGCCACCGGACTAAGGTCCGTGGTCTTCAGAAATTGCGAGCGCGCGAACTCGGGCGTGATCGGTCCTGCAACCGCCGCTCCGGCCGGGCTTACGTGCTTGAACGATGCCGCCGCCGGCAGTCCGCTCGCAGCTGCGAGTTCACGGACCAGTTGCCAGGCGGTCAGGGCGTCAAGCAAATTGATGTAGCCGGGCTGACCGTTAAGAAGCGTGAGTGGACTGTCCGGGTGACCGAGGGTCGCGTTTCCCTGATGTGGATTGCAGCCGTACTTCAAAGTGATGTTCATGCGGGGGTCCCCTCCTTATCCTGCAGTTTGGCCCAACTGTCGCGAAGTCCGACGATCTCGTTAAAGACCATCTCGCCGGACGCTGCGGCCTTGCTGTCACGACAATAATAGCCATGGCGTTCAAATTGAAACCGCTGATCGTTTCCGACATTCAACAAACTTCGCTCCACGCGACCGCCTGCATGGACCCGCACCGACTGGGGGTTGATGAGATCGCTGTAATCTCGTTCGTCGGAGTCAGGATTGGCGACGGTAAAAAGCGGCTCGAAGACGCGGATCTCCGCCGGGACCGCATGTGCTTCGGCGACCCAGTGGATGACACCGCGTACCTTGCGGCCTTCTGGATTCGTGCCGAGCGTCGCCTCGTCAAAGGTGCAGAGCAAGGTCGTGATCTCTCCAGCCTCATCTTTGACCACCTCGTTGCAGCGGATCACGTACCCGTATCGGAGACGGACTTCGCCGCCGAGAACCAGACGCTTGTATTTGCGATTCGCGGTCTCCTTAAAGTCATCGCGCTCGATCAAGATTTCCCGGGCGAAGGGCACCATTCGCGTGCCAAGGTCCACATTCTTGGGGTGATTCGGTGCGACCAATTCTTCGACCTTGCCTTCGGGGTAGTTCTCGATAATGAGACGGATCGGGTCCAGAACTGCCATCGCTCGTGGTGCCGACGGGTCAAGTTCGTCCCGGATACAGCTCTCAAGCAGCGCCATCTCAACGTGGTTGTCGCTCTTAGTGACGCCGATGCGTCGGCAGAAGTCGCGGATGGACGCGGGCGTGTAGCCCCGCCGCCGCAAGCCGGCAAGGGTCGGCATCCTCGGGTCGTCCCATCCGTCGACGACGCCCTCCTCGACCACGCGCTTTAGTTTGCGTTTGCTCATGAGTGTGAATTGTAAATTGAGCCGCGAGAACTCGATCTGTTGCGGATGGCAATCCATCGCCAATTGGTCCAGCACCCAGTCATAGAGCGGGCGGTGGTCCTCGAAGCCGATGTCGCACAGGGAATGCGTGATACCTTCGAGTGAGTCAGACAGGCAGTGCGTGTAGTCGTACATCGGATAGATGCACCAGGCGTCGCCGGTCTGATGATGGGCGATGTGGCGAATGCGGTAGATCGTCGGGTCCCGCAGGTTCATGTTGGGCGAGGTCATGTCGATCTTCGCGCGCAGGACATGTTCGCCATCGACGAACTCTCCGTCTCGCATGCCCCGGAAGAGACGGAGGTTCTCGTCCGGCGATCGATCCCGATAGGGGCTGTTGACACCGGGTGTCGTGAGTGTGCCGCGGTGCGTGCGGATCTCGTCCGCGGTCAGACTGTCGACATACGCCTTGCCAGCAACGATCATCTGCTCGGCGAATTCGTACAATTGCGCAAAATAGTCGGACGCGTTGCGAAGGTCGATCCAGTCAAAACCGAGCCAGCGAATGTCTTCCTGCATCGCCTCGGCATAGGTGACGTCTTCCTCCTCCGGATTCGTGTCGTCAAAGCGCAGATAGGTATGGCCGCCGAACTCGGCAGCGATACCGAAGGACAGGCAGATGGCTTTGGCGTGGCCAATGTGCAGGAAGCCGTTTGGCTCCGGCGGAAAGCGAGTAACCACATTGCCGCCGTTCTTCCCCTTCGCTACATCCCGTTCGATGATGCTGCGAATAAAATTCGGCGGGTATCGGTCGGCAGGCTCGTCCAATGGGTCTGTCCCGGATGCTGGGAAAACCGGCATGTTAAGAGCGGTGAGAGCAAAGTCAACTGAATGCCGGTGTCGAATATCGCAGACAACGAGAAGAGACGTGTCGGCATCCGGTATCGTTGTTCTTCAGGATCGCCCGGAAGCGATCGGGTACTCAACTCAGGTTGATGAGTGGTCTTCGATAATGGCGTCCTCGACCTTTGCGAAAGCCGACTTAGTGGCCTGAAAACTAAACACCTGGACGTTTCACGACGCGGGCGTATACAACGCTCGGCTATGCTCAGCCGCACGCAAGCCTGTCAAAGCTTGCTACCAGCGTGGGCTCGCAGTGGCGTTGGTACACCGATGTTTCCGGATTGGCAGTCCTGTCTGGCAAGGCGTTTGATCTCAATCGCTGGCAGCAGAGGCTCGATATCGGCCAGCGGCCCTCGTCCAGGAACGGTATCAGGCGCGGCCATTGCCTGTGCAGACAGGCTTATCGATCGTCGTTGGAACGAGTTGTAATGGTCTTGGGTATCTGGAATGCCATCGGGGCCTTGCAACTCAAGAACGGATCGCTAAGATGTTGCCCCATGGATTGTCAGACCCAATTTCGCAACGTTAGCAGCGCCTCATTTGCCGGTGCGGTCGTCTTTAGTGCCCAGAACGCATGGCGCTATTTTTATTATGCCTATGCGAAATCGCTCTGAACTCTAACAATATGTAGAAGTGCAATGGGCGGTTTAGAAGCCGCCTCCGGAAGACCCCGACAGGCGCAAGCCATCGGGGTTTTTTTATGGCGATTTTTGAAACAGCCCCGGCCGGTGAAGAGGTGAAGTGGTGAAGGCGTCGTCGGTGACCGTGCCTGGCGACAGTGGCTGGGTGACGCCTCGGCGATTTTTGGATCAACAACAGTCGGAACAAGGTAAGGCCCGAAAAGAAATGACCGATAAAAAAGTGGATGACCTCAACGTGCTAAATGAAGAAACCCTGATTACACCCGATGCGCTGAAGGCGGAACTGCCGCTGACGGACCGCGCCCTGACGACAGTTGCCAATGGCCGAAAGGCGATCCGCAATATTCTGGAGCGTGAGGACCCGCGGCTCTTCGTCGTCGTGGGCCCCTGCTCCATCCACGACATGGACGCCGCCCGCGATTATGCCGCGCGTCTTGTCGAACTGGCCGACGAACTGAGTGATACGTTGCTGCTCGTAATGCGGGTCTACTTTGAGAAGCCGCGGACGACGGTCGGTTGGAAGGGCTTCATCAACGACCCGCACATGAACGATTCATTCAACATCGATGAGGGGCTGCACCTGTCCCGGCAGCTGCTGCTGGAGTTGGCCGAGATGGGTATGCCGACCTCGACCGAAGCCCTGGACCCGGTGACCCCGCAATATATGCAGGACCTCATTGCCTGGAGCGCTATCGGTGCGCGAACCGCAGAGTCGCAAACCCATCGTGAGATGGCGAGTGGGTTGTCCTCGGCGATTGGCTTCAAGAACGGAACAGATGGCAGCCTCGACGTCGCGATCAACGCGTTGAAGTCCGTGTCGGCACCGCATCGCTTCCTCGGCATCAACCACCGCGGGCAGGTCTCGGTGATCCACACCCGAGGCAACGCCAACGCACACGTTGTCCTGCGGGGTGGTGGTGGCAGTACCAACTATGATGCGCTGAGCATCGCCGAATGCGAGGGTCAGTTGGTGAAGGCAGGATGTGCTGCCAACATCATGGTCGACTGCAGTCATGCGAACTCAAGCAAAGACCCGGCAAAGCAGGTTGATGTCATGGCCGATGTTGGCGGACAGGTCAGCGCGGGCAATCAATCGGTTGTTGGTTTCATGGTCGAGAGCAACATCGGCTGGGGCAACCAGAGCATCCCGGCGGACAAGTCTGACCTCACCTACGGCGTCTCGGTGACCGATGCCTGCGTCGACTGGGCGACCACCTGCGAGATGCTGCGAGCGCTGAGTAGTGCGGTAAAACCGCATCTTGAAGGACGGCGCGCGCCGTCAACCGCAACAGTTTGAAGCGACGGCATGGGTGCCTGGTTGGCGTTTGTGCTGATTCGCGGGCAGGTGCGCTGCCGGGGTTGCGACGACGCCCAGGTGGCGGCTTGCGTCGGCCGGCGCGTCAGTCAGTGCTGCGGGTGGCCTCAAGCCGCCGCAGTCGGGAAGCAAACGCTTGCTGGCAAAAAACGCTTACTGGTAATAAGCGTTGTCGCGATTCGTGTGGTCCGTGACATCACGCACTGCTTTCAGTTGCGGTAACTGTTCGAGCAGGGTTCGCTCCACACCTTCCTTCAGCGTCATGTCCACCATCCCGCAACCCTGACAACCACCGCCGAATTGCAGAATCGCGACCTCAGCATCAACAATTTCGACCAGACTGACCACGCCGCCGTGTGACGCGAGGCCGGGGTTGATCTCGCTATGCAGGACGTAGTTGATACGGTCTTCAAGGGGGCTGTCTTCAGACACCGCCGGCACCTTTGAGTTGGGCGCCTTAATCGTCAACTGCCCGCCCATCCTGTCCTTGGCAAAGTCGACGAGCGCACCTTCGAGAAACGGAATGCTACGCGCATCGATCCACGCTGTGAAATCCTCGTAGGACAGCTTCTCGTCGTCTTCCCGCAATTCTGATTCCCGATGGTAGGCGATGCATGTCTCCGCCGTCGGCGTGCCTGGGTCAGTGATGTAGACCCGGATTCCGACGGTGTCTTCACCTTGCTTTTCGAGCAGCTCGCGCAGATAGCCCTGTGCAGATTCGGTGATTTCGATCATGATTTCTGGTCTCAGAAAAGGGGGTCGTGCCCTATTCTACCTGTCACCGATAGATAAGTACTATTCGAACTGGTCATCCACCGATCTGCATTGTTCGCCTCTCGCCGAACGCCGGGTACTATTCACTCTGTCATCTTCGTCAGTCTGTCATCTTCGGATGCGCGGTGGCACATGAGTCGCTCTCATCCAGCGGACGATGCGCGCTCAACCGGGCGTGTTGAGGTGACTGCTACTATTTGATCAACCCCCACCCCCGAGCCCCGGAGAAGATGTGCCTCGTTCAGAACTTGATGGAATGCCTGCTCGCAGCAAACAATTGATTGCTGCGCTGCACAGCCGCGTCCTTGTCATGGATGGTGCGATGGGAACGCAGATACAGGAACTCGGTTACACCGAGGATGACTTCCGTGGCAGCCGTTTCGTTGACCACGGGATGCCCCTCGGGGGCAACAGTGACCTGCTGACCCTAAGCCAGCCCGACGCCATTCGTGGAATACATCAGCGCTACCTGGACGCAGGATCCGACCTGATCGAAACCAACACGTTTACCGCGAATGCCATTTCCCAGGCGGACTACGGCACCCATGACCTGATCTATGAGATGAACGAAGCGGCTGCGCGACTCGCACGGGAGGCAGCGGATGCGACAACTGCGAGGGACCCGGAACGGCCCCGGTTTGTCGCGGGCGCGATCGGTCCAACAACGCGTGCAGCGAGTTTGTCGCCCGATGTGTCAGACCCTGGATTCCGCAGCATCACCTTTGATCAACTGGTCGACGACTATACCGTCGCGATTCAGGCCTTGATCGCTGGCGGGGCAGATCTTCTGCTGATTGAGACGATCTTTGACGTGTTGAATGCCAAAGCCGCTGTTTTTGCGGCGATGACGGAGTTCGAGCGGTGCGGTATTACCTTGCCACTCATGATTTCCGGCACGATCACTGACGCGAGCGGCCGCTTGCTTTCGGGTCAGACCACGGAGGCGTTCTGGACCTCGATCTCGCACGCGAAACCCCTGTGTGTCGGTTTCAACTGTGCCCTTGGCGCCGATGAACTCAAAACCTATGTTGCGAGTCTCTCGCGAATTGCGCCGACCTTCGTCAGTGCTTATCCCAACCGTGGGCTCCCAAATGAATTCGGCGAGTATGACGAGACCGTCGAGCACATGGTTGACAGTATCGAGGATTACCTCAAACAGGGGCTGGTCAACGTCATCGGCGGTTGCTGCGGCACAACGCCGGAACACATTCGAGAGTTCTCTCGCCTTGCCGGCGCCTATCCAACGAGAACCCCGCCAGAAGCGTCCTCTGGAGTCTGCTCATTGTCGGGTCTTGAGCCGCTGAACATCAATCAGGAGTCGCTGTTCGTCAACGTTGGGGAGAGGACCAATGTCACCGGCTCCGCGCGCTTTGCACGGCTGATTCGCGAAGAGAAGTACGACGAGGCGATAGACGTCGCGACAGAACAGGTCAATAACGGTGCCCAGATCATCGATATCAATATGGACGAGGGCATGCTCGATTCAGAGGGCGCGATGGTGCGCTTTCTCAACCTCGTTGCGTCTGAGCCTGATATCTGTCGCGTCCCCATCATGGTGGACTCGTCCAAATGGGAGATTATTGCAGCCGGCCTCAAGTGCATTCAGGGCAAAGCGATCGTCAACTCGATCAGCTTGAAAGCCGGGGAGCCAGAGTTTGTCGAGCACGCGCGACTGTGCCGGAAGTTCGGTGCGGCGGTCGTTGTGATGGCCTTCGACGAGGACGGACAGGCGGACACGCTCGAGCGCAAGCAGGCGATTTGCAAGCGTTCCTACGACATTCTCGTCGACGAGGTCGGCATGTCGCCCTCAGATATCATCTTCGATCCGAATGTCTTTGCCATCGCGACCGGGATCGATGAGCACAACAGCTACGCGACAGACTTCATTGCGGCGTGCGAATACATCAAGCGCGAATTACCCCATGCATCGATCTCGGGCGGAATCAGCAACGTCTCGTTCTCGTTTCGCGGCAACAACATGGTCAGAGAGGCCATCCACGCGGTCTTCCTGTTTCACGCCATTCGTGCCGGATTAACGATGGGTATCGTCAATGCGGGACAACTCGCGATTTATGAAGAGATTCCGGCGCCGCTGCGCGACCGCGTTGAAGACGTGGTGCTGAATCGCCGCGCAGACGCGACCGACCGCTTGCTAGAGATCGCTGAGGAGTATTCCGGTCGCGGCAAGGAGAAGGCGGCTGACGATGATGAGTGGCGCGGGCTGCCGGTTGTAGAGCGGCTCAGTCATGCCCTGGTGAAGGGTATTAATCGCTATATCCTTGAGGACACAGAAGAAGCGCGGCTGCAATCCGAGCGCCCGATCGAGGTGATCGAAGGACCATTGATGGATGGCATGAACCGGGTCGGTGACCTTTTCGGCGCGGGCAAGATGTTTTTGCCACAGGTCGTCAAGAGCGCGCGGGTAATGAAACAGGCAGTCGCCCATCTGGTGCCCTTCATCGAAGCGGCAAAGGATGGCTCATCCGGGGCCAAAGGCAAGATTCTGATGGCGACCGTCAAGGGCGATGTGCATGATATCGGGAAGAATATCGTTGGCGTCGTCCTGCAATGCAACAACTATGAGGTCATTGACCTTGGGGTCATGGTGCCAGCCGAGAAGATCATTGCGACTGCGATCGAACAAGACGTGGACATTGTTGGCCTGTCGGGCCTGATTACACCGTCCCTTGATGAGATGGTGTATGTCGCGAGCGAGATGGAGCGACTGCAGGTCGCGAAACCTCTCCTGATCGGCGGTGCAACGACCTCCAAAGCCCATACCTCGGTGAAGATTGACCCCTGTTTTCATGCAGACGCCACGGTATACGTCGCTGATGCCTCTCGCGCCGTCGGCGTCGCGAGTGCGCTGATCAGCACCGAGCGGAAGCCGGCGTTCGTGAAGGGAATCACCGAGGACTACGAGAAGGTTCGGAAGCGAAACGCCAACAGGCGCCCGAAGGGCAATCTGCTGGCGTATGCCGATGCCTGTGACAATCAGCCAGTGATCGAGTGGGACGGCTATGTCGCGCCCAAGCCTTCGTTTTTGGGCACGCGGTATTTTGAGGACTACCCGCTCGAGGAGCTCATTGGCTATATTGACTGGACACCGTTTTTTATCACCTGGGAACTCGCGGGCAAGTACCCACGTATTCTGACAGACCCGATCGTCGGCGAAGCGGCAACCGACCTCTTCGAGGACGCCAAGGCGATGTTGCGCAAGATCGTCGATGAGAAGCTGCTGACCGCGAGCGCGGTGGTCGGCTTCTGGCCTGCCAATCAAGTCGGCAGCGACGACATTGAGGTGACGACGGACGGCGGACCCGTGCTGCTGCACCATCTGCGCCAGCAAACCGATAAACCGCTGCAGAAGCCGAACTTTTGCCTCGCCGACTTCGTCGCACCAGTGGGGCAACCAGACTATGTCGGTGGCTTCGTGGTGACCACGGGCCTCGGCATTGACGCTGTGGCCGAGCAATATGAAGCCGACAAGGATGACTACAACAGCATTCTCATCAAGGCCCTTGCGGATCGGCTTGCGGAGGCGTTTGCCGAACGCATGCACGAGCGTGTCCGGCGGGAACTCTGGGGGTATGCCGCCGATGAAGCCCTGCCTAATGACGCGTTGATCAAGGAACAGTACGAGGGCATACGACCAGCGCCCGGCTACCCCGCGTGTCCGGACCACACCGAGAAAGCGACCCTCTTTAAGTTGCTCGACGCGACCGATACGAGCGGTGTCGCGTTGACAGAGACGTTTGCGATGATGCCTGCTGCATCTGTCAGCGGCTTTTATTTCTCCCACCCGCAGTCCCAATATTTCGGGCTCGGCAAGATCGACAAGGACCAGGTCACGGAGTACGCGCGTCGCAAGAACTGGACGGAAGCCGAGGCCGAACGCTGGCTGTCGCCGAATCTTGTCTACCGCTAGCTCTAGCGTCCTGTCTGGCTAATTCGTCACATTGTTGGCTGGCCTGTTTTGCCGCTGAACGACTGAGCCTCGCGGCCCTGAAAATGTGAAGGGGGGGTGGGCCCTCAGCGGCCTGATAGACGGCGCTTTGCGCCTCCATAGCGCGGTTTGGAACGACAATGACTGACGCCTGACGCACTTTTTTTGCCAGGGCCATCGGGAAGCAGCCTCTGGCGATGCTACAGGGGGGGCGCGGCGGAGGTCAGCGCTGATCTGCTACTATCGGCCGTTTGCCCGCTTCATCAGGGAGTCAAGATTGTGAAGTCACTGCTCGAGCAGAAAAAGACGCTGCTCTTTCTCCTCGCTGCGGGCAGTCCCATCGCTTTTTCGACCTGGCAGACGTTGCTCAACAATTTCTCGATTGAGATCGCCGGATTCGGGGGCGCTGAGATCGGGGTGCTGCAGAGCCTCCGCGAGATCCCCGGATTTCTGGCGTTCACCGTTGTCTACGTCTTGCTCGTCATCAAACAGCAGAACCTTGCGATTCTCTCGCTCTTCATCCTTGGGCTTGGCACCGCGTTGACCGGTGTCTTCCCCACCATAGTCGGGCTGTACCTGACGACGGTCTTGATGTCGATTGGCTTTCACTACCTTGAGTCGACGCAGCAATCGCTGTCCTTGCAGTGGCTCAGCAAAGAGGAAGCGCCGAAGGTACTCGGCCAGATGATCAGCGTGAGGTCGGCGGCGACCCTGGTCGTGCTCGGCGGACTCTATATTGGGCTTGAGTTCCTGGAACCGTCCTATCCGTTGATCTACGTGGTGGCGGGCGGCATTACCATGGTGATCGGGGTCTTTTGCTGGCGCGGGATACCGATTCATGGCGGCGGTGTCGAGCAGCGCAAAGAACTGTTCTTGCGGCGTCGATACTGGTTGTACTATGCCCTCACCTTTCTGGCTGGCGCGAGACGGCAGATCTTCACCGTGTTCGCCGGGTTTCTGCTGGTGCAGAAATTTGGCTTCTCACTTGACCAGATCGTCCTGCTGGTTCTCGTCAATGCCGCGATCAGCATCTGGGTTGCCCCGCAAATTGGCATGCTGATCGCGTTCATCGGCGAGCGTCGTGCGTTGTCGATCGAATATGCGGGTCTGATTGGCATCTTTCTGACCTATGCGATCGTCGATGATCCGGCACTTGCGGTCGGCCTTTACATCGTTGACCACATCTTTTTCGCGATGGCGATCGCAATCAAGACCTACTTTCAGAAGATTGCCGATCCGGCTGACATGGCGTCCACCGCGGGCATCAGCTTCACCATCAACCACATCGCCGCAGTCGTTCTGCCGGCTGCGCTCGGGCTTGTGTGGATGGTTAATCACAGCGCAGTGTTTGTCATAGGCGCCGGAATCGCCCTCCTGTCGCTGGCCACTAGCCAACTGATTCCGGATCAGCCAGCAGAGGGTAACGAGACCCGGCGGGCCCATGGCGTGCTCGTGGGCGGAGGGGGTCGGTTGGGCTGACCTGACATCGGGTTTAACCTTGCCGTCATAAATCGATAAGATAGCGTCGCCCGTGCGCAGCAGATCTGTTTTGGGGTGCATAGTGCCCAGATTCGTTGCCCCGACCAATTTGCCCGGACCAATTTGAATTCTTTGAAGGACCTGCGAGCCTCCGCTTATGTACAAGTACGACAAAATTGACCAGCAAATCATCGACGAACGGGTCGCTCAATACCGTGATCAGACCGAGCGTTTCCTGGCGGGCGAGATTCCCGATGACGAATTCCAGCAACTGCGACTGCGCAACGGACTGTACGTGCAGCGGCTGGCGCCGATGCTTCGAATCGCCATTCCGTACGGCATGCTGTCGTCTGCACAGCTGCGCAAACTGGCGCACTTGTCTCGTCACTACGACAAGGGCTACGGCCATTTTACAACGCGCCAGAATCTGCAACTGAATTGGCCGCTCCTGTCTGAGGTGCCCGACATCCTCGAGGAACTTGCCAGTGTTGAAATGCATGCGATCCAGACCAGTGGCAGCTGCATTCGCAACATAACGACCGATCAGTATGCGGGTGCTGCCGCTGATGAACTCGAGGACCCGCGCCCCTGGGCCGAGATAATCAGACAGTGGTCAACGATGCATCCCGAGTTCAACTGGCTGCCACGGAAGTTCAAGATTGCGGTCTCTGGAGCAACCGGCGATCGGGCCGCGATCGAAGTTCACGACATCGGCATTCGGATCATCGAGAAGGACGGCGTTCGCGGCTTCGAAGTACTCGCAGGCGGCGGCCTTGGCCGGACCCCGGTCGTCGGTAAAGTAATCAACCCGTTTCTGCCCCGTGAACACCTGCTGACCTATCTTGAAGCAGCACTCCGGGTGTACAACCGCCACGGGCGCCGCGACAACAAGTACAAAGCCCGCATCAAGATACTCGTGCGTGCAATGACGGCAGAGGTGTTCTCGAAGCGTGTCGATGAGGAGTGGCAGACCATCATCAATGGTCCGGGCACGCTAACAGAAGCGGAGATCGAGCGGTCTGGTCGGTTCTTCACGCGACTGGCATACAAACAGTTGGAGAACGAAGATCCGGCGGCCAAGATGATTGCAGGAGACGCGGGATTCAAGACGTGGCTGCGCAACAACGTCAAAGAACACCAGGTGCCGGGGTACGCAATCTGCAACATCTCGCTCAAGGCGACGGCCATCGCGCCCGGTGATGCGACTGACGAGCAGATGGACTTCATTGCTGATCTCGCCGATCGGTACAGCTTCGGCGAACTTCGCGTAACTCATGAGCAGAATCTTACGCTGGCCGACGTCGCGCAGTCCGACGTCTATGCGCTCTGGCAGGAACTGGTTGAGATGGACCTCGCGGCGCCCAATCTCGGATTGTTGACGGACATGATCTGCTGCCCAGGAGGCGACTTTTGCTCGCTGGCGAATGCCAAGTCAATTCCGGTTGCTGAGTCCATTCAACGCCGATTCGACGACCTGGACTATCTGCACGACCTCGGCAATATCGACCTCAATATTTCGGGATGCATGAATGCGTGCGGACATCACCATGTCGGCAACATTGGCATTCTGGGCGTGGACAAAAAGGGTGCGGAGTTCTACCAGGTGTCCATTGGCGGGTCCGCGTTGAACGACTCCTCAATCGGACAGATTCTCGGGCCATCGTTTGCACAGCGTGAAGTGCCGGACGTCGTCGAGAAGCTGGTTGACCTCTATGTCGACAAGCGTGCTGATGGTGAGTCGTTTCTCGACACCTTCAACCGGCTTGGCGTCCAAATATACAAAGACGCGGTCTACTCATAAGAGAGCAGAAAAGAGACGCGGTTTGACCCACAAGAAAAATAACAAGAAAAACAGAACTTACAAAGACTCAGTCTACGTATAAGAAAACACTATGGCCCACATTATCAAGAACGACGCCATCATCGACTCGCCCATGTCGATCTCGGCTGGGGACGGGGATCTGTCCTTGCCGAACATCATCGTGCCGCTGGTGGCCTGGAACGAAGACCCGGCATTGCGCGAACGTAAGGATATCGGTGTTTGGCTCACCACCGACGAGGAAGTAGAGGCGATTGAGGGTGACCTTAATGGTCTCGCAGTGATCGCGCTTGAGTTTCCGATGTTCGCGGACGGCCGGTCGTTTTCAAACGCAAACATCCTGCGACGTCGCCTGGGTTACTCCGGTGAAATACGCGCGATTGGCGATGTCCGTCGTGACCAGATGGAGCAGATGCACCGTTGCGGGTTTGACGCGTATCAGTTGGCAGAAGGGCAGGACATCGAGGCGACGCTTGCGGGCTTCAAGCGGTTTACGCATGCCTACCAGCAGTCTATCGATCGACCGGAGCCGCTCTTTCGTCATCGCTGAGGTGACGTTCCTGCTATCTGACAGCGGGCGCTAGCGCAAGTGCATACGGACCCGCTGGTCTTCTCATTCTTCCTGATCTTCAGTTCAGCGGCGGTGCTGGCAACGCTCGCGCTCTACACACGTCAACCGCTGCTCGTTGCCTACATCGCAATTGGCGTCATTCTGGGGCCGTCCGGCAGTGCACTGATTGCGAACCCGGAATTGATCAGCAATATCTCGCAGATAGGCATCATCTTTCTGCTGTTCCTGCTTGGTCTGGACATGCAACCGAGCAAGCTGGGCAATATCCTCGGCAACGCGCTGCTTGTCGGACTCCTGAGTTGCGCCGCCTTCTTCATTGGCGGGTTCGGCGTGGCTTACCTCTTTGACTACACGTTGGCTGAGAGTCTGGTCGTCGGCATCGCGATGATGTTTTCGAGCACGATACTCGGTATCAAACTACTGCCGACGACCGTGCTTCATCACCGCCACACAGGTGAACTGGTCGTGGCGTTGCTGCTGATTCAGGACATGATCGCCATCATCGTCCTGATCTTCGTGACGGGTAGTTTTCTGTCGATGGCTGAATATTGGGGTCTGCTCCAGGTCATCATTGCGCTACCACTGCTCGCATTCTTTGCGTGGGGCTTCGTCCGCTTTATCCTGCTGCGGCTTCTTGCCAGGTTCGACGCCTTTCGCGAGTACATCTTCCTGCTTGCCATCGGCTGGTGCCTTGGCCTTGCCGAGGTCGCGGATCTGGCTGGGTTGTCGCTCGAGGTGGGCGCATTCATTGCGGGTGTTGCGATCGCAACATCGCCGATCGCACAGTACATCGCCGTCAACCTGAAGCCGTTGCGGGACTTCTTTCTTGTCCTTTTCTTCTTCTCGGTCGGAGCAGGATTCGAACTCGCTGTACTCGCGGATGTCATCGTGCCGGCACTGGTTCTGGCGGTGGCCGTGTTGGTCTGCAAGCCCGTGATTTTCAGGGCACTTCTATCTCGCACCCAGGAAACCCGGGAGATGGGTTGGGAAATCGGTGCCCGTCTTGGCCAGATCAGCGAGTTTTCACTGATGATCGCGTTCCTCGCCCAGTCGGCCCTGATCATCGGCAAGGATGCTTCCCACCTCATTCAGGCGACCGCGATTCTGACCTTTTTGATTTCGTCCTATATCGTCGTTTTTCGTTATCCGAGTCCGATTGCCGTGTCGGACAAACTGCGGCGCGACTGAATGGTCGTGCCGCAGACCAGTAGACGTTAGAGCGCGACCAGCGTTCTGCCAGTCACCTGGCCGGCGAGTATCTGGTCAACCGTCGACGATACGTCGCCGAGTCTGACCTCGACCGCCATCACGTCGAGGTTCGCCAGCTGCCAGTCGGTCGCGAAGTGGTTCCAGATGCGCGCTTTGTGAACAAGCGGCAACTCGACCGAATCGATTCCGAGAACGTTGACGCCTCGGAGGATGAACGGGAGCACGGTGGTTGCGAACGCAGGCGAGGCAACAAGCCCGCAAATCGAAACGCTGCCACCGTACCGCAAGCGTTTGATCAGGTTGGACAGGATGTCGCCGCCAACGGTATCAACGCCGTGGGCGAAGTCCTCAGTCAGGAGCGGGCGTTTGTTCTCGCCCTCCAGATCGCTGCGTTCAATCAGGGTTTTCGCGCCGAGGGTTTCGAGGTATTCGCGCTTTTCGGACTTGCCACTGGACGCAACGATGTCGAAACCAAGGTGCGCAAGCAACGCGACCGCAACCGAACCCACGCCGCCGCTTGCACCCGTGACGACCACCGGTCCATCGGTGGGCGCGGCATTCATTTGCAGAAGTTTTTCGATGCAGAGGCCGGCCGTAAGTCCGGCGGTCCCGAGCGTCATTGCGTCACGTAGATTGAGTCCTGCAGGCAGTGGCACGGCCCAGCCGGCGGGCACTCGAATGTACTCGGCGAAGCCGCCGTCGGTGTTCATGCCGAGATCGAAGCCGGTGACGATAACTTCATCACCTTCTTTGAAGTCGGCGTGACTCGATTCGACCACCGTACCTGAGGCATCAATACCGGGGGTGTGAGGATAGTTGCGAGTGACGCCGGGCATACCTTTCGCGGACATCGCGTCCTTATAGTTGACCGATGAAAATGCGACTTGAATGAGCAGGTCACCTGTCGGGAGATCGTCGGTCGATCGTTCAATGATCTGATGTTCGACGCCGCTATCGTTCTTCTCGACGCGGAATGCTTGGAATTGCATAGACTTCCTGTTAGTTGCGGGGGGCTTAATTTGGGTTGCTGACGCTCGTCACGGTGCGCTACGCGAACTGAATGTGGATGCATCCGTTTGGCAGGATGCTTTTCACCGGTGCTAAAAAGGTTGAACCGGAGCGAATGCGCGGCGGAGGCCAGACCCGAATCTGTCCAGTACCCGATCAACCTTGCTTTTGTGTTCAACAAACTTGACCTGGAAAACACTTCCAGACTTGCACTTCTCGACGAGCAACTCGTCGCTGGTCACCAGTTCGTCAACCAGCTTGATGTCGATTGCGCGCTTGCCATACCACGCCTCGCCCGTACTGACTTGTTCGATGTCAACCTGAGGGCGGTTTTCAACTACGAAGTCTTTGAACAGGCTATGGACGTCCTCAAGTTCCTCGATGAACTTCTCGCGACCCTTGTCCGTATTCTCTCCAAAGGTCGTCAGCGTGCGCTTGTATTCACCGGCGGTGAGAACGTCGACGTCCACGTCATATTTCTTGAGCAACCGGTGGAAATTCGGCACCTGGGCGAGAACGCCGATAGAACCAACGAGCGCAAATGGCGCCGCGACGATATGGTTGGCAATACATGCCATCATATAGCCGCCACTTGCCGCAACCTTGTCGACAGCGACTGTGAGACGCAATTCGGCGCGGACAATTCTTTGCAATTGCGATGCTGCCAGACCGTAGCCGTGGACAACGCCGCCCGGACTCTCGAGGCGTACAATCACCTCGTCAGTAGATTCTGCGAGCGACAGCACCGCGGTGATCTCCTCGCGCAGATTGCTGACGGCCGACGCCTGAATGTCCCCTTCGAAATCGATGACGAAGGCCCGCGATTCGGGAGTCTCTGGTACCGGCGCTTTCTTCCTGGCTTTCTGTTCCGCCTTCAGGCGCTTCTTCTCGGCCTTTGCTTCCTGCTTCAAGAGCTCCGGGTCGAGAATCGCTTGTTTCAGTGCGGACGTGACCTGCGCCAGACCCTCGCCGAGGTTCATGATTTCGATGTGGCCGCCCTCCTGGCGGCGATTGCGCTGGCCGAGTCCCAGGATGAATAGCAGGATGACGCCCACGGCGACCACGAAGGTCACTGTCTTGGCGAGGAAGAGGCCATATTCGAACAGAAACTCCAAACCTTCTCTCCGAGTGGGGCAGAAAAGCGCGATATCCTACCACAGGCCTACGATTCGCCGGACCGAGTTCCTGTCCCAGCTCTGTTCCGGGGCGGGCACTCGCGTGCGGTGCAGGAACGCAGCGCCATTTTCTGCAGGGCACATTTATGCAAGGCTCATTCCTGCAAGCAAGTGCGCGAGGTTTGCTTGTAAACCGACTCCCAAGGGCTAGCTATCGATTGCGATCCCGCGACGAGTAAGGAAAGTGTCGATGAGCCAGCGAGAGATCGCCAGTTTTCCTGGAATCTGGGGCAACCCGTCAATGTTGAACCAGCGCGCTTCGGCGATTTCTTCTTCCTGCAGTCGAATGTCGCCGCCCGCGTAGTGAGCATGGAAGCCGAGCATTAGCGAGTTGGGGAACGGCCACGGCTGACTGCCGAGATACTGGAGCTGATCGACCTCCACACCGACTTCCTCGCGCACCTCGCGATGCACGGTCTGCTCAATGGACTCGCCCGGCTCAACGAAGCCGGCAAGCGTGCTGAACATGCCGGTCGGAAATCGCTGGTTTCGAGCGAGCAGGATTCGGTCCTCGTCATGGACGAGGACGATGATGGATGGCGATATGCGCGGGTAACTTGCAAGGCTGCAGTCATCGCACACAAGCGCCCGGTCCCTGTCGTGGGTTCGTGCGGGCTGCCCGCAGCGGCCACAGAATTGATGACTGCGCCACCAGTCAAGGACCTGGACTGCCCGTCCGGCAATCGCAAACATGATGGAGTCGCTGGCGGCGAAGACTCCGCGCAAGTTGCCGAAGTCGCCGGTCGCGTCCGGGCCCACGCTCACGGCAAAGCACGCTTGAACCTGATAGTTGCCAAGGTAGTGTTCAGACTCTATTTCAGCGAGCACGACATCCTTGCGCATCGCAGGCCGCCAGACCGTTTCGTTGGCACCGTGGATGTCTGCGCCCCGAAACACAAACATCATGTCGTCATCCCGGGCGGACGGTGACACGACACCGGGTACGAAATCGTTGCCCGCGACTGGATACGGTGAGATCAAGACTGTGCCTCGCGAGGTGCATCGAGCATGGTCCACGCACAGCCATCGTCCGACGACGTCTCGAGCGCAACAAGCCGGGCAGCATGGGATTGAAGCTCGTCGTCGCTGGCGTGGATGACGCGCAAGCGCGGACGTTCTGCAGACAATCGCCGGACCTCGGATCCGGCATTGGCATCGGTACCATCGCCGAGTGCCAGGGCAACCTGGCCGCCCGTTAGTAGCAGATAGACCTCAGCGAGAATCTCGGCATCCAGTAGCGCGCCGTGCAGTTCCCGCTGAGTATTGTCGACGCTGTAGCGCTTGCAGAGCGCGTCCAGTGAATTGCGCTGCCCCGGGTGTTTGCGTCGTGCCACTTCGAGGGAATCAACGACGCTGCAAATCTCTTCGATTGGCCGGCGTCCGACGAGTTTTAGTTCGAGGTTGAGAAATTCGATGTCGAATGCGGCATTGTGGATGACCAGTTCGGACCCGCTGATGAAGTTGACGAATGCCTCGACCGAGTCGCCGAACACCGGCTTCTCGGACAGGAATTGGCGGGTAATGCCATGTACCTCGAGCGCACCGTCGTCGATATCGCGCTCAGGGTTAACGTACTGATGGTAGTGTTTGCGAGTGACCCGGCGGTCAATGACTTCCACGCAGCCGAGTTCGATCACCCGGTGTCCCTGGTCCGCTTCGAGGCCGGTGGTCTCGGTATCGAGAACAACTTGCCTCATAGCGCGTCGATCCCCTGATTAGCCAATTGATCAGCCATCTCATTGCCAGGGTCGCCGCTATGCCCCTTGACCCACTTCCACTCAATTCGGTGTTGCGCCGCAAGCGCGTCAAGCTCGCGCCAAAGATCGTCATTCTTCACCGGTTTTTTCGCGGCGGTAAGCCAACCGCGACGCTTCCAGTCGTTGATCCACTTTGTGATGCCATTGCGCACATAGGTCGAGTCCGTATAAAGCTCGATGTCACAGGCGCGGCTGAGTTGCTTGAGTGCTTCAATCGATGCTTGGAGTTCCATGCGATTGTTGGTCGTCAGGGGGGCTCCCCCGAAAATCTTCTTGTCACGTTCGCCGAACTGGAGCCAGGCGCCCCAGCCGCCGGGACCAGGATTGCCACGGCAGGCCCCATCGGTGTAAATCACAACGCTCAAGTCAGACCGCCACTCGGTGCGGGTGCAAGTCACCAGACCTTGCAATGGCGTGTGGGGAAACGTTCGATTGGGTTGTGAGTCTCAATTCGATTCCGGTGCTACCAGGTTGCTGAAGTGCTGTCCCACATTTTTCAGTGTCGCGTGCCTCAGCCCGTTCGCGACAAATCAACGACTTAAGTCGCTGGTTTGCGGCCGATACATCCGTGTATCGGGCTCGCAGGCTGCTCTTCAGCAGGTTGTAAGCCCATTTTTTACAGAACGGCTTGCTGTTGCCGGATGCCCACGATGTCAACGCGTTGTCAGCCCTCTCACTCATCCGGGGCAGGCTTCCCGGGGCCGGGATTGTAGGCGATATCCCGGTTCGCCGTGTTCGCGCTCGCGCCGGTCGGGCGCACGACCGTCAGTGGTCCGAATGCTGAGCGTTGCTTCCACACAGGACGAATCGGCGTCAGCATGCCGACCTGTTTGCGCGCCACGATGACGTAGATTGCGCCGAACGGCCAGTTCGCGTACCGACTGATGCCCTGCGAGTAATCGCGCCGAGGCTCGCCCGCGAGTCGAGCGACCGGCAACCGATAGTTCATGTAGTCCGCACGCTCGATCCGGAAGTTGAGAAGTGTGAGCCAGTCCAGCAAGCGCCCAGGGCGAATGAAAGCGCCGGTCCAGGGCGCTCGGCCGCGAAAGCGCGCCGCCTGGCGCCAGATTCCCCACGATGAATGGGGATTGAAGCCGACGACCACGAGATGACCGGAAGGCAATGATGTTCGGACGATCTCGCGCAATGCGGCCTGGGGGTTCTCAAGGAATTCGAGTACGTGATGCAGCAAAACAACATCGAGTACGTCATCGGAGAAGGGCAATTGGTCTACCTGTCCGAGGAAACCGCCGGTGTCACCGGGCATCAGGCCCATGACAGCCTTCTGGTTGATAGGGCTGCTCGCCAGCAAAGACTCACCATCGGCACCGTCGGCAGTCGTGAGTCCCAGAAGATGGTAGCCAAAGTAGCCTGGCAGCAAATGGTCGAGGAGCGCCTGCTCGGAGGCAAGCGTGTGGCGACCAAGAGTGGTTCCAAACCAGCGCCTGATTTCTTTGAGTCGCAGGTAGTTTTCCGATGACTGCTTCACGTGCCGCCTCCGCTCAATGCTCTGACCGCTTCAGCCACGATCGATGGGCCCCCTGACGTGGGCTGTGACAGCGATGCGCTGGCGATTCTGGCGACTGCAATTGCCGTGCTACCATCGCGACGCCTCCAGATCCATTGTGGTTAACACTCTTTACTGCCCTCACCCACTTCCTGTACCTGATTCCTGCACCTGATTCCTGCGCACAATCCCTGCACCTAAGGCGCTATTGCCCCGACTCGCTGACCCGATCCTCTTCAGCCGAACCTTCGCACCCACTCCATCCACCGACAAGTTGGGGGAATGATTTGACCGGGTTAGACGTCGGCGCTGGACACCGAAAATTGGGCATTATTGACCGTCCCAATGAAACTAAACCGACACGGCTCGATCAATATCTCTTATACATGCTGCTATCACTGGATGACGAACGTGATCTCCGTTTCTGATTCGGGAAACATTTCTCGCATTACTCACCCATCGTCAATCGGCCGCGAACCCCGGATCGGGAGTCGCTTCGCAGTCAGCCTTATTATAGGCAGTTTGTGGGTGCTGTTGCATGGTTGCACGTTAGCCCCCGATGCGGTCACAGGCGTTGCGCCCACGATCGTGATTGTTCCGCCAGCCGTTCCGCTGGCTGTTGAAAGGGATGCGTCCCCTCAAGGTCCTGGTGATGCGCGCGAAGCGGATGCCGATGTCGAAGATGACCAGCATCGTTCTACTGTATCGAAGGTCGAGGGTGCCTGGGGCCTTGCTGCACAACGCATGGCCCTCCCCCACCACCTCGATCAATTGCGGGTCAGACAGGAGTTTGGCTGGTTTGAACGTAACCCCGAGTACTTCGCGCGGACGTCCGCGCGGGCAAGCCGGTACCTCCCGTTTATTCTTGATGAAGTCGAGAAACGCGGGATTCCCGGCGAGATAGCGCTGTTGCCGATCGTCGAGAGCGCGTACGACCCGTTTGCTTATTCGCACGGGCGCGCGATGGGCCTCTGGCAGTTCATTCCCGGCACGGCGCGGCGTTTCGGCCTGCAAATGAACTGGTGGTATGACGGCCGGCGCGACATCGTTGCCTCAACTCACGCCGCGCTCGACTATCTTGAGTACCTGCACGGTTTGTTTGACGGTGATTGGATGCTCGCCCTCGCCGCGTACAATTCAGGCGAAGGGACGGTCAGAAATGCGCAACGTCGCCAGCAACGTGCTGGCAAACCGGATGACTTCTGGTCGTTGGCGCTTCCGGCGGAGACACGTGCGTATGTGCCGCGACTGCTTGCGGTCAGTCACTACGTACGCACGCACGACGATCTGCCGACGCTGCCATTGACGGCTCGTTTCCGTGCCATCGAATTGCAAGATCAAACCGACCTCGCAGTGATCAGTCGGCTGGCGGACGTACCGCTCTCGCAACTGTATCGCCTGAACCCCGGGCTGAACCGCTGGGCCACGCCGAACGGTGGCTACACGTTGCTCGTCCCTCCGGAAGTTTCACCGGAACTCTCCAGTTTGCTCCAGGGACTCGCCGATGGTGAGCGCATGCGACTGAAGCGCCACAAGATCAGGTATGGCGAGAGCCTTTCAGTTATCGCGGCGCAATACGGGACGTCGGTTGACGCGCTGCGTCGGGTGAACCAGGTACGCAACTCGACGATCAGAACGGGCGAGCATCTGCTCGTACCAACTGCGAGCCAGCATCCATCCGACTACGCACTGTCTGCCGCAAATCGACATGCCGACGCGACGGCCTATCGACACGAGAAGATGGGGACACCTGTCACCTATCGCGTGGAGTCCGGCGACAGCCTGTGGTTGATTGCGCAACGTCATGGTGTCGCTGTACGCGCGCTTGCAAGTTGGAACGGGCTGGCACCCACTGACGTGCTTCGAGTGGGCAAGACGATCAACATCTGGGGCGGGTCGCAGGGTGCCGTCGCCGCACCGGTTGTCGCACACGGGCACGAACGGGCGACTCGGCGCGTGAACTATCGGGTGCGCCGCGGCGAATCGCTGGCAGTGATTGCAGGGAAATTCAATCTATCCGTATCTGACATCCGCGGTTGGAACGGTGCCGTCGCGACGTCGCGCTACATCCATCCTGGTCAGCAGCTGACCCTGTTTGTTGATGTGACCAAAACCCGGCGGGAGTAGCGCGGCGCTGCGCTCTTTTCTACTTGTCCGGTTCTCTTCGCTGGGTAGTCGCGCTCGAGGGCGTGGCTGCGCCTGCGGCGTTTGATCCTGGCGCTACTGTCTGAAGGGGCGGGCCGGGTAGGTCCTGCGGGGGGAAGGGCTAGTCTTCGGCCGCGGTCCGGCTGACATCGGCTTGCGTAACAATATCAGCCTGGTATTCAGTGCGATCGTTGGCGCCACTTCGACTCGCCAGTGCCCGTGCAAGGGTCTGCAACTCCGTCCACGGCACACTGACCGGATCGGTGCTTTGGATGCCGGTGACGGTGACGACGGCAGCATCGCCATTGGCAAGCCCGATGTGACCGACCGACTTGCCGCCCTCTGCAGGGCGGGCAAGCTGGAAAGCACGCTCGATGACTTGCCGGTCAACACCGCCCTGGCTGCGCGTTGCGCCCGCGATTACCTTCCATTCAACTCCGAATTGATCGGCGACAAAGCGGGTAATTGATCCACTCTTCAACATGCGTTCGATCTCGACCGCTTGCGCGAGTGCGTCGTCTGCTGCTTTCTCATCGCGGATGCGATCCGCAATCAGCGCCTCGACCTCAGCGAGTGATCGTTGCACGCTCGGGCTGTGGCCCGTCACGCGGACAACGACGTGGTGATCGGGTGTTATCTCGATCAGATTACTGTTGTTGCCGTCAGTCAGCAGGTCGGGCAAATAGGCGGCCTCCATGACCGCCGGAGCCCCAGCCACGGGATGGGCGTTGTTCCGGCCGACGTGCCCAGTGGTCTTGATTGTCAGATCGAGGGACACCGAAGGATCGCGAAGATCCGGCGCTTCAAACGCGATCTCGGCAAGACGGGCAGAGCGCTCTACGAACAAATCCTCAGCTTTGATCTCGCGCACATCGGCGTCGATGCGATCACGTACCTCCTCAAACGGTGTCACCGTTGCGACTTCAACGCCGGTCAGCTTGATGATGTGATATCCAAAATCCGACAGGACAGGCGTCGAAACATCGCCGTCGGACAGGTTCGCGAGGGTAGCTTCGAACTCCGGAACAAAAACGCCCGCGTCCTGAAACCCAAGGTCGCCCCCGTTGACGGCAGAGCCAGGATCGTCCGAGTGCTCCTTCGCGAGGGTCTCAAATGACTCGCCCGCCAACACCTTGCGGTGAAGATCATCAGCCTTCGCTTTCGCCTGCGCGCCCGTTACCTCATCGGAAATCGCGACGAGAATGTGCGAAGACCTGCGCCTCTCTGCCCGGGTGTAGCTGGTGCTGCGGTCCTCATACTGCGCCCGGATTTCTACTTCATTGACTTCAACTTCGGAAAGGAGGCTGTCCTTGCGCAACTCGATATAGCTGAGATCCACGGTCTCATCGGTCTGGAAGTCACTGAGGTTTGCGTTGTAATAGTCCTCTAGTTGAGCCGGGGTCGTGGTGATGCTGTCTCTCAACTTGTCACGCGTGATCAGCACGTACGCCAGATCCCGAACCTGTTGAGCAAGGCTGCTGATCCCGCGCGCTTCTTTTTCAGTGAGGAACGCGGTCTGACTCAGCGCCGCCGTCAACTGCTGCACCTTCATGTCAGTTTGCAGTTCCTGACGATAACTGAGCGGCTGATAACCCATGTTGCGGATTATTTGACGAAACCGTTCGGCGTCGAACTGGCCTTCGACCTGGAAGGCTTCGGTCGTGAGGATTTGCTTGTCGGTCGACGCGTCAGAGAACGCCAGATCGAGGTCATTAGCCTGATTGATCAATACCTGCCGATTGATCAGGCTATCAAGCACGCCGCTGCGGAGGCGATCTTCTTCGACCGGGAGGCCGCGAGCCAGCATGACCTGTCGGCTGCGCTCGACTGCTAGCTCCATTTCCTGCTGTGTAACGTCGTTGCCACCCACGGAAGCCACCTTGGGGACTGGCGCCAGGAAGGTCGTGATGGAGCCGAAGCCAAACAGCGCAAATACTATAATGATCGCACCGACGATCATCTTCGCGATCAGCCCTTGAGTACTGCTTCGAATCGCCTCTATCCCCATGTCGTCATGTTTCCAACTGTTGAATTGACAAGATTTCCCAGTGCGGCGCCGATTCGACCTCTGTGGGATCTGTGGGCGCCATGGTCATTTGCAAAGGATGTATGGTGTTCCAGACTGCTTGCATTCAAAACCTGTGCGCACGAACCTGGGATGTGGGTCAAAACGGCTTATTGCCCTGAAGGCGACGTGTCGCATGGAGGGCGTATCTTAGCAAACGGCCCGCCTGAGGTCCCAACGGACTCTCGCGAACTTCGAAGTGTATTTGGGTGCCCTGGCCGCGCAGCTACACACTTCGGCAAACGACATTCTCGACGATGCCCGCTACCTTGACCATCTCGACAATTGCGCTCTCCATTTTTGCCCTCCCGCCATTTGCCATCTTCCACATCTGCTCTCAGAGAAAGAGGCTCTCTCGAAAAAGAGGCGATCTCGGGTATTCTTGTCTGCGATGTCACGTCCGCGCGGGATGCGCCTGGACGCCGCCGAGGGTTGGAGTCGGGATGACACCGACGGCCTCTGACCGCTTGCGTTCGCGTGATCTGCTGCCCACGTCAGTCCCAAAACAAATCCAAAAATAAAATGGCGCACCGAATTGATGCGCCATTTTATTCAGCTGGTGCCAGTCACCAGAGTGTCCATACTCGTTGATGCCTAATTGACGGCGTCTTTCAGTGCCTTACCGGGTTTGAAAGCCGGCACCTTCGCCGCACTTATCTGGATCTCTTCACCCGTTTTCGGATTGCGTCCGGTTCGCGCGGCGCGCTCCCGAACCGTGAAAGTGCCAAAGCCAACGAGGGCAACGGACTCTCCTCCTTTAAGGGCGTTGGAAATCGACTCGGTGACTGCATCCAACGCACGTCCAGCATCTGCTTTAGTAAGGTCTGCGGCCTCGGCGATACTGTCAATCAACTCTTGCTTATTCAATCAATAACCCTCGATTTGTACGAAATAGTAGGGCAAGGCCCCATGTTTTTGTGGTGCAGATAAACCCATCTGCCAAGGACCGACAATTCGCCGTCGTTATACCAACTAACGAAAATGGCTGTCAACAACTTGCTGGTCGAACGGCGTCCCCGAATACAGATACGGGCTCAATGGGCACTAATACGCGTGTCTGTATCCGATTCTACGCCTTTGTCCTCAGCAACCTGAGGCTCTTCCTCAAGTGGCTCCGGCATGCGTTGCAGGGCTACTTCAAGCACCTGATCGATCCATTTCACCGGCAGTATTCGTAACTCTTCCTTGATGTTATCTGGTATCTCTTTGAGGTCACTGCGGTTCTCTTCTGGTATTAATACTTCTTTGATGCCGCCGCGGTGAGCAGCGAGGAGTTTTTCTTTCAGACCACCAATTTTCAAGATCTGACCACGCAGTGTTATCTCCCCGGTCATTGCGACGTCAGCCCGAGCGGGGATGCCTGTCAACACAGACACCATCGCTGTGCATAGCGCGGTGCCTGCGCTCGGCCCATCCTTCGGTGTTGCCCCTTCGGGCATGTGGATGTGAAGGTCGTATTTCTCATGGAAGTCTTTCGCGATGCCCAGAACCTGGGCGCGGCTTCGCACAACCGTTGTTGCCGCCTGGATTGACTCTTGCATGACGTCGCCGAGGGAACCCGTTCGGGTGTGCTGCCCCTTGCCTTTGACGGCAACTGCTTCGATCGAGAGCAGTTCGCCACCGACGCTCGTTACTGCAAGTCCGGTAACGAGGCCGATCTCGTCCTGGGTTTCCGCCCGGCCGAACGAGAACTTGCGAACGCCGGAGAAGGTCTCGAGTTCATCACTCCCGATCTTCACAGATTTTGGGTCTTCGGCCGACAGTGCGGCGTCTTTAACAACCTTGCGGCAAAGCTTGGCGATCTCGCGTTCCAGGCCGCGTACCCCTGCTTCGCGCGTGTAATATCGAACCAGGTCGCAGATCGCATCGCTCCCGACCGTCAACTCGTTTTTGCGCAAGCCGTTGTGACCGATCTGCTTCGGCACAAGGTAACGTTCTGCAATGTTCAGCTTCTCGTCTTCGGTGTACCCGGGTATCCGAATGATCTCCATACGATCAAGCAGCGGTGCTGGAATGTTCATTGAATTCGACGTACAGATGAACATGACCTCGGACAGATCGTAGTCCACTTCAAGATAGTGATCATTGAACGTGTTGTTCTGCTCCGGGTCCAGCACTTCAAGCAACGCGGAGGCGGGGTCACCGCGATGGTCTTGCCCCATCTTGTCGATTTCGTCGAGCAGAAAGAGCGGATTTCTCGCACCCGACTTTGAGATCTTCTGAATGATTTTGCCCGGCATGGATCCGATGTAGGTGCGACGATGGCCACGAATTTCGGCTTCGTCACGAACGCCACCCAATGCCATACGGACGAACTTGCGATTCGTTGCTCGCGCGATCGATTCACCAAGCGAGGTCTTGCCGACGCCGGGCGGCCCGACCAAACACAGAACCGGGCCTTTCAACTTCTTCACGCGGCGCTGCACCGCGAGATACTCAAGGATGCGCTCCTTAACCTCGTCGAGGCCGTAATGATCCGACTCAAGCACTTCCTCGGCGGCGGCGATGTCCGTGCGCACGCGTGATCGCTTCTTCCACGGAATGCTCAGCATCCAGTCAATGTAGCTGCGAACGACCGTCGCCTCGGCCGACATCGGCGACATCATCTTCAATTTGTTGATCTCACCGCGGGTTTTGTCTTTCGCCTCCTTCGGCATGCCGGCTTCTTCGAACTTTTTCTGGATCTCTTCGAGCTCATTGGGCACGTCTTCCGTGTCCCCGAGTTCTTTCTGAATCGCCTTCATCTGCTCGTTCAGGTAGTACTCGCGCTGACTCTTTTCCATCTGTTTTTTGACGCGGCCACGAATGCGCTTTTCGACCTTGAACAGA
>CAVOBC010000010.1:0-30730 GCA_963693635.1 Gammaproteobacteria bacterium
ATTCGACCTCGGTCGTGGTCGACCATGCGTTAGACCCAGCACCGGCAACAAAGACGAGTGCCACCACCGACGTCGACGGGCTGCGCATCCTGCTCGTCGAAGATAATCAGGTCAGCCGTGATCTTGCACGAGAAGTACTCACGGGAGTGGGAATGGCCGTCACCAGTACCAACGATGGTATGCAGGCTCTCGCAGCCCTCGCCGGTGCGACCTTCGATTTCGTATTGATGGACGTGAGGATGCCCGTTCTTGATGGCTACGACACGGTCAGGCGGATACGGGAAACCGACGTGCTCAAACACCTCACTGCCATCGCCCTCTCGGCCGGTGTGTTCCGCGCTGAGGTTGAAGCAGCATTCGCCGCAGGCTATGACCATTACATTTCCAAGCCCATTGACTTTGCCGAGCTCATCGAATTCATCAGCGAGCTCAAACATCCCAGCGAACCACGACAGATCATCTCGAGCCGGGCAGAGACAGCGATCTTTGATGCGGACAGCGCACTACGCAATCACGCGGATGACAGCGACCTCTTGATTCGGCTGTTCGGCGACTTCGTCCGGATTTACGAGAGCGCGCCGTCGACGCTGGCAAAGTACCTGCCCGCGAACGACGAATCTGCGACCGAGCACTTATTGCACAACGTCGCCGGCGTTGCAGGGAGTTTTGGCGGCATGGCGCTCATGGCAACGTCGCGTCGCATGGAGCAAGCCATGCGCAACGGGCAGTCGATCGATTGCGATGAATTCGGCAGTGCCCTCGCTACGTTCATCGACGAGGTTCGGCGACGCATGCCGCCATCAAAGACCGGTAGCGGCGATCATGCGGAGCCCGCGGACCCTGAGATCGCCGCATCGCCAAGCACAAAGGGCACCGGCCTCACCTGACGCTCATCCAGCGCTTTGAAGTCAAACCAGTCAGTGTCAGCAAGGTGAGAGGGAACCACGTCAGTTACGCTCCGAAACATCGACTCGAGTCGACCCGGAAAGTCCCTATCCCAGCTCTGCAGCATATCCTTGATCACCGCTCGCTGAAGGTTGTCCTGCGAGCCGCAAAGATTGCACGGAATAATCGGAAAACCCGCGACTGACGCGTATCTGGCGATGTCCTTCTCACGACTGTAAGCGAGCGGCCTCACGACCATATTCGCCCCATCATCTGAGAGCAGCTTGGGCGGCATACTCTTTAGCTTGCCTCCGTAGAACATGTTGAGCAGCAAAGTTTCGAGAATGTCGTCCCGGTGATGCCCCAACGCAATCCGGTTGTAGCCATGCTCTCGGGCAAACCGGTAAAGGATGCCGCGGCGGAAGCGTGAGCACCAACCGCAATAGGTTTTCCCTTCGGGCACCATGTCTGTGACGAGGCTGTAAGTATCCTCTTCCAGTATCTCGAAGGGAACGCCGATCGACTCGCACCACGCCGGGATCACCTCGGGTGGAAAGCCGGGTTGCTTTTGATCAAGGTTGACAGCGAGCAGTTCGAAACTAACCGGAGCATGACGCTGCAATGACATCAGGATGTCCAGCATCGCGTAAGAATCCTTGCCACCAGACAGGCAGACCATCACCCGATCGCCCTCGCCGATCATGCCGAAGTCCGAAATGGCTTTGCCTACCTCTCGCCGAAGTCTGCGTTGAAGTTTGTTTTTCTCACGCGTCTGATTATTCTGCACCGATAAACCCCGGGGGTAGTATGGGTCGCGATTTTACACAAATGCCCGTTTGCTTGTTGCTGCTCGCTGGGCTCCTCCTCGGGTTGGCAGGGCGCTCGCACGCCGGTGACGCGACTCGCGTGAGCGATCCTCACGCTGGGAACGTAACCGGGTCCGGCGTCGTGCTGCTCTATCACCATGTCAACGAGGCGACCCCAGCCCTCACCAGCATCACGCCCAAAAAATTCGAGGCGCATCTTCGCTACATTGAGGACAATCTTGTCGTCTGGCCGCTCGAGCGCCTCGTCGACGCCGTCTTCAGGGGCACGCCGATGCCAGAGCGTGTGGTGGCGATCACGTTTGACGATGCCTATGCGGACATTCACGCGAACGCATACCCGCTACTGCGCAAGCGCGACTGGCCCTTCACGATCTTCATTAACACCCGCGACGTGGGCACCTCCCGTCAATTCCTGACCTGGGATCAGATCAGGACCATGCACCGCAACGGGGCCACCCTCGGCAACCACAGCCACACGCACGCTCATCTTCTCAGGCAAGAAACAGGCGAGTTGGAGGCCGACTGGCGGCGTCGGGTTACCCTCGACATTACCCGGGCCGGCGCCATCATTTTCGAACGCAGCGGCGTGCGACCCCGTTTCTTTGCCTACCCGTACGGCGAATACGACGAGCGACTGCAGGAAATCGTCAAGCAACTTGGCCTAATGGGCGTCGGCCAGCAAAGCGGCGCCACCGGAGCTTTTACCGACCCCACCCTGATACCGCGCTTTCCGCTCGGAGGCCCCTACACCGAAATGCCTGGGTTCGTCACGAAGGTACAGAGCCTGCCACTTGCCGTCGCAGGTTCGGGCCACAGCCCATTGCTCACCGATGATTGGCGCCCAGCGCTGCATCTCAATATCGACCCCGACATCCGGGGACCCGTGACCTGCTTTGGTCCGGGCGGGCTGATTCCTACCCGGCAGGACGGCACACGGGTGGTTGCTCGTAGCAATCTGGATCTACCAGTCGGTCGATCCAGATACAATTGCACGGCACCAGCAGACGGGGGTCGCTTCTACTGGTTTTCACAGCTTTGGATACGAAGACACGCAGACGGCGCCTGGTATGACGAGCCCTGAGCAGACATTCGTCTGCCAGGCCAGGGTCGGCCGGGCGAGGGCCAGCCAAAGACAGCTCGCTAGGCGAGGTCACGCAGCACGGCAGTCGGCGGCGTCAACACAACCCGCCGGGTGGCGAAGGTTCCGATAACGCCGATCAGCAGCACTCCCACAGCCGGGCCCAGTAGCCAAAGCCAGGGATGGGCCGTGTACTCCAAATCAAAGATTTGGGTTTCGAGGCCGTAGACCGTTGCTTCAGAGCCGGCGGTCGCAAGTAACCCTGCGAACAGTCCGAGCGCACAGAACTCGATCACAAGGCTCCCCATGATCAGCTTCCTGGACGCGCCGAGCGTACGCAGGATCGCGTGCTGCTGGAAGCGTTCGTCCATGCTCGCCTGAATTGAGGACAACAACACGAGCGTGCCCGACAGCAGAATGAGCGTCAGCACCAGTTCGATTGCGAGGCTCACCTGCGCAATGATCGCCTTGATTTGCGCAATGATCGCGTCAACCTCGATCACGGTGATAGTCGGGTAGCGCTTCAACATGCGATTCAGAAACAGCTTGTTCTCGGGCTCCAGGTGAAAACTCGTCATGTACGTCGACGGAAAGTCATCGAGCGACCCGGGGGAGAGGATCATGAAGAAATTAGGTTGCATATTGTCCCACGCAACTGACCGTAGACTCGCCACCGTGGCTTCAAGGTCGCGGTCCTGAATCTTGAACACGACCGTGTCGCCCACGTTAAGCCCGTTTGATTCCGCGAGATCCGACTCGACAGATACGAGGGGTGGCCCGGCATAGGTTTCGCTCCACCATTGGCCTGCCACGATCCGGTTGTCGTCCGGCAGGGCGCGGGCAAAGGTCAGGTTGCGGGTGCCGCCAGCCCGTGGCCGTGGACCCGGTTGTTCCCCGCGTTGCGCGCGCAGTGCACGATTGTGGTCACTTGCCCCGACCCCGTTCACTTCCGTTATCCGACCGCGGATCATCGGAAAGAGTGGCTGTGCGTCAACCGCATTGGTGACAAAGAGTTCCCGCAGTGGCTCCACCTCGTCTGGCGCGATATTGATCGCAAAGTGATTCGGTGCGTCATCAGGAATCTGCTGTGACCACTCATCAACCAACGCCGTTCTGACGAGTACCAGAATCAGGAGGAGCATGATCGCGATACCAAACACCAGTATCTGCAGCGTGTTCTCCTGACCTCGGCGCTGCATACCGGCGAGCGCGAGGCGCCAGGCGCTGCCCGCCTGCATGCCGAGAACACGTCCACCGCGCAACATGAGAAACGCAAAAATCGACAGTAGCCCAAGAGCAAAGGTGCCACCTGCGACGATCATCCCCGTAAGCATGAGGTCTCCGCTGTACCACCACATCAACCCAATGCTGCCGCCGATGCCAAACAGATAGGTAATGCCATCAGACAGGCTCGTCGGCCCAGACTCGCGCCGGATGACCCGTATCGGTTCCGTGCGGCGCAACTTCAATATCGGCGGCAGTGCGAAGGCAAAGAGACAGATGAAGCCAGTGACACTCCCGATGAGGACGGGTCGGATACCAGGCGCTGGCAATTCGATCGGAATAAAGGGCGACAACACAGCGACCACTCCCGCCTGCGCCGCAAAGCCAACGCCGCTGCCGAGCGCGGTCGCAACCACCCCCAGCACCACGAAAATGATGATGAAGATACCGTCGACGCCCGCCGGCGTTGCGCCGAGCGTCTTAAGAATCGCCACATGATCAAGATGGCGTTTTGAATATCGATGCGCCGACAGCGCGATGGCGACCCCCGCCAGCAAGACGCCCAGAAGCCCGCCCAACAAGAGAAAGCGCTCAGCCCGTTCCAGCGCACTGCCAACACCCTCGGCACCCTCGCGCACGCCAATCAGCCGCATCCCTTCCCCAAGCTGTGGGCGCACCCATTTCTCAAACTCATCGAGACCAGCATCCTCGCCAGAGAAGAGGTACCGATAGCTAAGTCGGCTTCCCGGTTGCACAACCCGGGTCTTGGGCACATCGGACATGTGCATCATGACCCGCGGCCCGGCGGCGTTGAAGCCGCCACCCCGGTCCGGCTCGGCAATCAGCACCTGATCGACAATGAAACTTCCCGCGCCGACCTCAAGTTCGTCCCCCATCGCAATGTCTAGCGACGCGAAAAGCCGACTCTCCAGCCACACGCGCCCTGGCTCGGGACCTGCGAACACATCCCTGCCACGAACAAACGCCTCACCAGACACATTCAGTCGACCGCGAAGCGGATAACCCGCGGACACCGCCTTGACCGACGCAAACTGCGCCCGATCCTCCGCGAACACCATACTGAGAAAGCTCAGTGTCTCGCTCTGGCGCAGGCCAATCGACGTCGCCCGTTCGATGATCGCCGGATCGATCGGCGCGGAACTCGATACCACGCGGTCTGCAGCCAGAAACGCCGCCGACTCCTGCAGGAGTGCTCGCTGCAGGCGATCCACAAACAGCGTGATCGTGGTTACCGTGCCCACTGCGATCACAAGGGACGCGAGCAGGAGTGTCAGTTCGCCGCTGCGCCAGTCACGCCAGAGCAGAAGAATCGCGAGTCGTGGGTTCATGCGTCTTCCATCCCGTTGACGAGGCTACCGCCTTCCATCCGAACAAAGCGCGTGCAGCGGTCCGCAAGCGGCTGATCATGGGTCACAAGCACGAGGGTCGTACCAAACTCTCTATTGAGGTCGAAGATGAGGTCGATGATGTACGCGCCCGTCTTCGAATCAAGGTTACCCGTCGGCTCATCGGCAAAAAGGATGCGGGGCGATGACGCAAACGCACGCGCAATCGCAACACGCTGCTGCTCGCCACCGGAGAGCTGGCGTGGATAATGGCTGACGCGGTGGCCAAGCCCCACCCGGGTCAACAGGTCTCTGGCCATGACGTCTGGTGCCTTGTCCCCGCGCAGTTCCGCGGGCAGCATGACATTCTCAATCGCGGTCAGGCTCCCGAGGAGCTGAAATGTCTGAAAGACAAAGCCCACCATCTCCCCGCGCACCCGCGCACGCTGCTCCTCGTCAAGCGCCGTCAGCTCATGTTCACCGACGAACACCTTGCCGTGCGTTGGCGTATCAAGTCCGGCCAGCAAGGACAAGAGGGTCGTCTTGCCGGACCCGGAAGTGCCTATGATCGCGACGGATTCGGATGTCTTGATTTCCAGATCAATCCCTTTCAAGATCGTGAGCCGCCCTTCTGAGGTCTCGACGGTCTTGCCAAGACTCTCCGTCTTGACTATCCAGTCACACATTTCACTAGCACCTGTGGTTGCCTGCATTTCATTATCGCGAACGCGGCACCGCCTGCTGGCTGCCGTACTCTATCTATGTGTGGCTGCGTTTCCTGCGACCGTAGGCCCCGCCGCGCGAGCCGCCGACGTCTCGCCGACAGGCCTTGCGCCTGGGAACGACGCCTCAGTCAAGGATCGAGGGACAACCGTCGTCGTTTTCGGCGATAGCATCAGCGCCGGTTACGGCATGTCCCCGCACGAAGGTTGGGTCGCTCTCCTGTCCAACCAACTTCAGGCACAGAGTCTCAACTATCACGTCGTCAATGCAAGCGTCAGCGGTGAAACAACGGGTGGGGGCCGCGCCAGGATCAACGGCACACTGGAGATCCACAACCCGGATGTAATCGTCCTCGAACTGGGGGGCAACGATGGACTTCGCGGCTACCCGATCGACAACATCCGAAACAACCTGATCGACATGGTCAAGGCGAGCCAGGCGAGTGGTGCGAAAGTACTGGTGATTGGCATGATCCTGCCACCGAACTACGGCCGCCGCTACACCCGTGCGTTTGAGGGACTGTTCAGTGACGTTGCCGACCGCACCGGGGTCGCGCTCATCCCCGCGTTACTCGACGGCATAGACACAGCACCCGAGTTACTTCAACGAGATGGCATCCATCCCACTGCCGATGCCCAACCGCGGCTGCTGGCGGACATCTGGCCGGCCCTTAAGACGCTTTTGCCCCAATAGCGCCGCACATGAGGACTATCAAGCCGGCGCCAGATGCTGCAGGTCCGCCTCCCGCACACGCCAGTCCGGCATGGCGTTCTCCAGCAATTCATAGAACGGCGGGCCATGATTGAAGTGGCTGAGGTGGCACAGTTCGTGGGCAATCACCAGGTCGATGAGCCGAGGTGAAAGGCGCATCAGGAGCGAGTTGAGACAAATTTCACCCCTGCGCGAGCAACTTCCCCAACGTGCGCGCATTTTTCTGATCCGAAGAGCGGGCATCGGCTTATCGACGCCGGTCGCCCTGCAAAAGCGCTGGTATCCGTTGGCGAGGCGCGCCGGCAGGTAGACAAGCGCCCGGTCCCGATACCAGGCCTCGAGAGCTGCCTGCAGCCGGTCCGGATTCGTCAGTCCCGCAACAAGCGCACCACCGACGATACAGACCGCGTGAGGTTTCGCTTCCACCACCTCGACGCGGTAGTCGACGCCCAGAAACCGGTGCGTTGAACCTGGCTCAAAGCGCCGCGCTGGAACCGGGTTCTCGAGAAAGCCCGCAAGGGACGAGTTGATCCATTCGAACCGGGCCCTCGCGAAGTCGGCAATAACGTAGCGCGGACAACGGAGCGGTGCCCGCGCTTCAACGCGGCCGTCGGCAAACACATGGATGGCGAGCGTCTTCCTTCGGGAACGACGAACGTGGAGCGCAAAGCGGACGTCGCCACGGCTGACGACCAACTCCTCCCCGGCGGAAGAGACACGGGGACAGTCGAGGGGCAAAGTAAACGCGCTGTCTACCGCGCACCTCCTAGACAAGGTGGCGACATCGGCGCATCGCCCCTCGCCCTCCACTCGTCCTCAGTATAAGTATGCATCGAGAGCGCATGCACTGGACCGGCGAGTTCCGCGGCGAGAATCTGATTGATCCTTTGATGCCTCTTGAGCAACCGCATCCCGGCAAACTCATCGCTGACCATGACGACCTTGAAGTGCGACTCAGACCCGGCCGGGACGTTGTGATTTGAACTCTCGTTAACCACCAGCAAGTGCTTCAGTGGGAGATCCGCTGCCAGTTTCTCTTCAATTTCCTCTGCGACACTCATCGTGGGACTCCTTCGGCGCTATCGAACTAACTTTCCTCGCCTGACATCCGTTTGGCGCTTGCCATCCACCCCGCCACGCGACTTGTGCAATGGCCACCTTGAGCTAAATCTCTATTTGCGATCCGCCGCAACCGAGTCCGTGAATGAACCTTTACGAACAATTTCACACGATCAATCGACAATGCGAACGTCGCGGTTTCACCGACGAGGAACGTAACTCGATTCTAACGCTCTGCGTCTACGGCTGTATCGATCTCTTTGCGGTCGTCCAGGCAACCGTGCCATTTCGCAATCACGTGCTCACCTCAACCAACACGGCCGGCTACTTATCGACGGGCGCTAGCCCTTCTCAACCAACGTAAAGACGCCATCCCAGTCAGGTGGCGGGGGTGCGGACTGATAGTCCCTGCACCTTTCGAGGAAAGCGTTGGACGGGCCGTCCTCAGGCAGAATTTCGACGCACGCGCGAAAAATCCCGGCGGCCGACTGATAGTCATGGTTTTTGTATGCCGCCAGTCCCTGCCCGAATCGATCTACCACATCTGCCATCTTGCCTGTCGTCTGATTCTTCCGCTCCAATAGCTGATAGACAGTGACGGGCTCGTTCTTGCCAACCACCCGAATCGTATCCAATTCTCTAACATCAATCTCACCCTGACATTGCGCATGCGTGAAGCTCGAGATCATGATGTCCGAGCCGTACGCTTTGTTCGCACCTTCAAGGCGAGATGCAAGATTGACCGCGTCGCCAATTATCGTGTAATTCATGCGCTGAATCGAACCCATGTTGCCAACAACCATGGGCCCCGTGTTGACGCCCATCCGGACGTACAGCGGCGGGCGGCCCTCTTCAACAAAGCGCGTTCGAAGTGGCCCGAGTGCCTTGGCCATGTCGATTGCAGCGAGGCAACCACGCAGGGCATGGTCACTCTGATCCACCGGCGCACCCCAGAACGCCATGATCGAGTCGCCTTCAAATTTATCGATGGTACCTTCGTAACCGATGACGATGTTATACATCTCTGTCAGGTATTCGTTCAGGATGAAGACGAGTGCGCTCGGTGTCATCGCCTCTGAGAAGCTCGAGAACTTGCGGATGTCGGAGAAATACGCCGTCAGTTCACGCTCCTCGCCGCCAAGGGTCAGACGTTCTGGATCCTTCACCAGCTCTGCCACTACGGTCGGCGACAGGTACTGACCAAACGCATTGCGAATGAGTGCCTTCTGCCCGCGCTCGGACATGTAAAACGATGTGTTAATCACGACGACCGCAGCCACACTTGCCAGAACCACATAACTCATCGACACGACGAGCCCATTGACGACAAACACATAACACGCAAGAAAGAGATAGACGCCGCCGGCAAGCAGCGTCACTGCATTGCGCGGAAAGGGATTTTGAATACGGATGCTGAGCAGGAACAGCACCATGATGACGAAACTGATCGCCATCTCCAGGGGTAGCGGTGCCGCACGCAGCGGCCCCCCTCTGAGCAATGTCGATATTGTATTGGCGATGATCTCGACACCAAAGACGTTGCCCACCGGCGTCTCGAATTCGTCGTGCGCAACCTCCGCAACCTCACCGATTAGCGCGATGCGCCCCTCCACCAAAGAGCTGAGTTCTTCAAGCTCCTCCTCGTCCTCCATAAAAAGGATGTCGGTCGCAGAGATTCCAGTGACCTCATGCAGACGCTGCGTCCCGCCGACGCCATCACCGCGCAACAACGGATAATCAATGTAGAGATCATTGAACTGGTCAAGTTCGACCTTGATCTCTTCACCAATGGACAAAACGCCCCCCTCGAGTCCTGGCTGCACGCCGCCAAGAAACTCAGAAACCGCCTTCACCGAGAACGGCCAACTTCCGGCTTCCGCGATCTCCGGATAAATGCGCAGCCGGACGATACTCTGAGAGATAGCGCTGTTGGCTGAGATGTTCGAGTAACCCGATGTGGATACGCCAGAGAAACGATCAATGGACCGATTAACGCCGGTGAATTCATCCTGGTTGTTGAATTCCGCCTGCGACACCATCAACACGTTACCCGCTTCACGCAAAGCGCGTTCAAGCGTCGGGTCGTCGCCATATTTGCTCTTGAAGTCGAGCAGCATGTCCACGCCTATGACCTGCGCACCCATCCTCGACAAGCGATCAATCAATGTGGACAGGTCATTGCGCGTTAGCGGATAACCATCGTAATCCGCGTAAAAGTCCTCGTCGGTGTAGACGATGACAACATCATCGGATGGCGCAGTGAGTGCGGCGTCACCGTAGACGGTGCGCAGAATCTGCCGATATGAGAGGGTCTCGTCTTCGAAAAGCGAGAACGCCTCTCGATATTCCATGATCATCGCGAGCAGGAACAGAAAGACGATTGCCATTAAATCGTATCGCTTTTGCCTCGACTCCATCGTCATTCACCCGCTGACTATGTTGGTCAGTCTTGTGTTGATTTGTTGGCGCTGGCCTACGGCTTGTCTTCGCCGGCTGGTTCGACACCGCGTCAGGCAGCGTTGTTCATGAGGCGCTGTTCATGAGGTGGAACGGGCCACAATCATCAGCAGTCGCAAACCTTACAAAGACCCATGCGCCGCGCTACTCGCACGCATCGGATTTATAGCAGACGTTGCGGCACTCCGGGCGTTTGACTCACCGTCCCCATTACTTATCGCCGACCAAAAAAAAACCTGGGACCTGCCCGGGTTTTTTTCGTTCCGCCAGATTAGAAGTCTTCTTCAAGGACGGCATTGTACAGCCGAGCCTCATTGTCCTTCAGGTTGGTCAACTTCAGATCACTATACGCTTGGATGAGCAGTGGTCGCATGTCGTTGTCGTCGGGGTTCTCGAGGAAATACTCCCGGTATGAATCCATGACCGCAACATGAAGGCCCTCTTGCTCCAGGAGGTCTGTCCGCACAAACACATCGTCGCCCATCGCCTGCAGTCTCCTGGCGATTTTCTTGTCTGACTTTTTGTCGAGAATCGTGAACTGGCTCTCCTTGCGCGGGTTGTAAACAATGCCGTCGTTGTCCATGACTTCGACCTTGTAGCTGTAAGTGCCGGCTGGCATATCCGCGATCGAGAAACGGATCATCTCCGAATTCGCCTCCGCAGGTACGTCATGGGCATTCCCTTCAACGACCAGGCGATAAGAGTATTCGGGACATGCATTCCGCCACACGAGGTCCGGATGGCTGGACGAGACAGTTATCGCCCGTATTGTCTTGACCTTATTGTTGCACGGCTTGTCGACACCGCGACGAACGGTCGTGTATCGCTGCGCCTTTGCAAATTTGTTGGCGAGACCTTCAAAAATGCTGCCACTCTCAATCTTCGGAGCTGTGAGCTTGCCGCTCAGCTTCGTTATCCCCCCCGTTGCGACCTCGATTTCACTGTTCGAGCCGAGCGCCTGGGTTGCCCCGGTCGACTGATTGACGATCTTGCCGGATCCGTCCGAGCCTGTCCTGATCCGATAGCCCACAAATAAGTACTTGGTCCGCCTGATCGGCCGCCAGCGCGCACCTGACCGGCTGTACTCAACTTTTCCCTCGACTTGTACCAGCTTGGCGACTGGCGGTTCGCGTGCGATCGCACCACTCGCTGCGGCCAAAAGCATGGTGATGACAAGCGCCCCAATACCCAGTAACTTAGTCATTGATCAATCTCCTTCAATTGATTCGTCGACCCAGACCGATCGAATCGCAGCATCTCAGAACGAATTCGGTGATGGATTATTTTATCCCCTCGATTCGCAAACGCGGCTTCACTTCGTCGGCATTTCGAAGCAGCCTGTCCCTCACCGACCTCATGAACACCATGAGACCCAGTGAACAGCGTGGAATGCTGATCGTCATGTCTATTGTAGCTGCCGCGCGCGCCCTTGCTGTGTTGTGCATCACAAAACAGGCAATGCACCACACGCAATCTGGCAGAGCCCAGGCAGCAGACTTTGGCTGGCAGTCGCCGGAGCGTTGTATGAGCGCCGGCGGGCCGGACTACTCGGCCGTGTATTCCATCAGGATGCCAGCCACCTCGATCTCGTCATCATGTTCAAGCTTGCGCGACTTGAATCCCGTCGGCTCGCCGTTAACGAGCGGCACCTTCCCCTTACCGCCGTCGACGTGAATGATGAAGTGGCCCTGCGTGCCCAGGAGGGCCGCAAGAAACAACAGCATGGACAACGACTCGACGATCACGCTGCCGGGGCGCAGGGGTGCGCCGTTCAACAGTGTGTGCACGGTGTCCGCAATTATCTCGATACCGTACACCGGGCCCATCGGCGTGTTGAACTTGTCGTGCGTCACCTCCCACGTATCGCCGATGAAGACGATCTCGTTCTCGAACTGGAAACGCCATTCATCCCGTTCTTCCTCATCGAGGTCGGTTAGTTCCAGAACGTCAAGCGCAGACACACCCGCCTAGCCCATCGACAGGTATTGGGTTCCCGGATCAAGTTGGGGAAAGTCGATGTACATATCGTTCGACTGGTCCAGGGGCACCGTGACCTCCCCTATCGTCAGCATGTTGCCATCGAGGGAAGGCTCAACTCCCCAATAAAGGGCGAGCGCCTGGATCGCAAACGGCCAGCCATCCTTGTCGAGTGTGATCTGTGGATGGACCCGCACGCGCGCGAGATTGTCAACAATTGCACTGGTCGGCTCGAGATTCGAGTAACCGCTGCGCGAGACGGCACGGAGGGTTTCTGTCGGGTACGTGAGCCCGTTGTAGACTTCACCGTCAAAGCTCGCCGTGGAGACCAGCAACACATTCTCGGCTGTTCTCAACATCTCGACAGTTGGCCCGTCTTCGTCATAGGAACTGGGAAAGTCCATCAGAAAGTCGAGTGCCACGACCCGCGCGCCGAGACTCGCCACGATCTCTGCGAGCCTGCCGATGTCGGTTCTGCGAAACGGGAAACTGCCATATTTGGCGTAGAGAGTTTCGTCAAGGCTGACGAGCACGCTCTCCTCGCGCAGTCGCGTCTCCGCCGGATCGCCGTAATTGGCGCGGAGAATGTGACGGAACGAGACGGTCTGGTCTTCGAGAAACGAAAGAACCTCGAAGCGCTCCGCAGGGATCGCTGCCAACAGCACGATCAGGGTCGCAAAGACATCCCATCTCTTTAGCGGATTCTTCATCCTGATCGGTCGGTCCTCTTTTGGATTCGAATGGTGTGGTTAGGAATGGTGTGGTTACGAATGGTCTGACTACGAATCCACACGGACGCTTATGTTGCGTGCTTATGGGTCTTGACCAGCGACTTTCATTGCTCGGTTCTGTCTACGACGCCGTCAATTGTTGACGCCGGTCGACTCACCGACACCGGTCAGTTGCTCAGATGTCAACCTGGCACGCCTTCGCTCCTCTGGGAGGCTCACATGAGACGGCATCGCCAACTGATGACCCCGCTTGGTGGACGGGTCTTACTAAAACAGAATACAGCGACTCGTTTCGGCATGGATTTTGCGCCCTAGCGAGAATGATGTTTATCGGTCACAAACGCGTCTGATCGGCTATTTCGCCCACGCGTCTCGCCTGCCCCGGGCAAATCTTGTATCCTCCTGTCTCGCTCTTGCGTAGCGGGATCGTCCGATGCTCACTGTCATTTCGCCTGCCAAAACCCTCGACTTTGATTCGCCGCCCGTGACCAGGAAGCGGAGCAATCCCGACTTTCTCAGTAACTCGGGCGAACTGATCGAGATCCTTCGCGAGCGCTCTGCCGCGGACATTGCCAAACTCATGAGTATTTCACCGGGTTTAGCACAACTCAATGCCACCCGTTACCAGGATTGGGCGCCGCCTTTTACCGCGCAAAATGCAAAACAGGCTGTGCTCGCTTTCAGGGGTGACGTTTACCTCGGTCTTGCCGCCGAGACCATGAAACCGCGCGACTTCGACTTCGCTCAGAAGCACCTGCGCATCCTCTCCGGGCTTTACGGGCTGTTGAAGCCCCTTGACATGATTCAACCCTATCGCCTTGAGATGGGCACCCGACTCGCCAACGCACGGGGCAAGGATCTCTATTGTTTCTGGGGCGACCGACTGACAACCGCCATCTCCTCGGAGCTTGATAGTCATCGCAACAAGACGCTGGTTAACCTCGCGTCAAACGAATACTTCAAGTCGGTCCGGCCCGATTTGCTCGAGCGTTCCCTGATTACGCCCATCTTCAAAGACTACAATCGTGGTGCTTATCGTGTACTCGGCTTTTATGCCAAACGCGCACGGGGCGAGATGGTAGCCTTCATGATCCGCAATCGGATCGATCGCCCCGAGGGATTGAAGGACTTCAACGAAGACGGGTATCGCTTTAACGTCGACTACTCGAGTCAAGCCGAGTGGGTTTTCACGCGCAAGGCGAGTTGAGCGTCCGCCATCGTTTCGCGCCTTGGCATTCTGGTCAATCCCATGTCGGGAAGAGACGTGCGACGCGTCGCTGCTCGGGCCGCGACGAGTACGCACCTTGCGAAACAAAACACCGTTCGTCGAATCGTCGTTTCCGCGCTGGCCGCAGGTGTGGACGAAATCGTCCTCTGCCGGGAACCATTCCGAATCAGTGAAGGGGCCGTCGCGGATCTGAACGCGGGTGAGCACGTGCGTTTCATCGAGATTCCATTGACTCACACCGATGCAGACACCGCTGCGATCGCCACCCAAATGCGCGAAGCAGGTTGTCGCGCCGTCGTTGCTCTCGGCGGCGACGGTACAAATCGGGTGATCGCAAAAACATGGCCAGACGTCGTCGTCTTGCCGTTGTCCACCGGCACCAACAATGTCTTTCCGGTCATGATCGAACCCTCGGTTGCCGGCCTCGCCGCCGGTCTGGTTGCGGCCGGCAAGGTTGACACCGAGACCGTCACCTCACGGGTCAAGGTTCTGCGTGTCAGCACGCCTTCGGGTTCGGACTGCGCGCTCGTTGATGTCGTCGTCCTCGCGGAGAACCGACTCGGCAGTTTGCTGCCGCCAGCGCCCGAGGACATGAAGCGGCTCCTGCTTGCGCGTGCAGAGGCTGCTGCCATCGGCCTATCGCCTATCGGCGGCTATCTTATGCCCTGCCGCGCAGACGATGATTTCGGCGTGGACGTCGCGCTTGAGGGCCCGGCCACTCACCGTCTCAACGTCCCCCTATCCGCCGGGTATCACCGCACGGTTCATGTTCACCGCGCGGATCAACTGGCCATCGATGAGCCCCAGACACTCCGTGGTCCCTGCGTCCTCGCCTATGACGGAGACCGGCGGACGCTGCTTGCGGAGGATGAGGCGGCCGTGGTCACTCTCCGACGCGACGGACCTCGGGTCATCAACGTCGACCGCGTGTTCGCGGCGGCCGTTGAAAACGGCGCTCTCGCTCAACCGGCCTGACCGTTTCACGAGGCAAACCATGCCATCAAGAGGCCACCCAGACCGGTTACCCGACAATCTGACGAATGCTAAGATTGCCCGCCCTTTTCCTTCAGGCTCCTCCAACAGCCATGATCCTCGTGACTCCCTTGCGCACACTGACAAGGACCTTGCTCATCGCGGTCCTTGCCAGCTCCACCGCCCACACAGCCCGCGCCGCGAGCCCGGATTCTGCCGAAGAACTGGCAACCAAGACACTGGTCTGGCCGGACGGCACGCGCTACGTCGGCGGCGTCGTCAACAAACAGCGCAGCGGCAAAGGCACGATCTTCTGGCAGGACAGAACCCGCTTTGTCGGCCAATTCGCGAATGACAAAAGGAACGGACCTGGCATCATGATCCTGCCAGATGGGACTGTGTACAACGGCTTCTTTCAGGATGATGAACTCGTGGATGGCCCGCCACGTGACACGAAGAAACTTCCGGAGTCGGTTCCATCAGATGCCACCCTGACAACGCGGCTTACTGCCGTGACACCATCGTCTGGTGAAGCGTCGGTAAAAACGCCCACCGACGAGCCGACGCCGATCACCGCGACAACGACGCTCGCAATCCTCACCGCACCTGTGGTTCAAAATGCGCGCGCGACGCTCGCCGAGCGCCTCCCGGTTGTCACGCTGACTGATGATGTGCGTCGGGAGATCACCGAGACCGTCAACCTGTGGGCCGCTGCCTGGTCCGAACAGAACGTGCCCCAGTACCTCGCCAACTACGCGTCTGGGTTCGCGGTGCCCGGAAACCAGGCACGCAGCAAGTGGGAAGTAACCCGGCGTACCCGGATAACCCGACCCAGGTTCATCGAACTCGACATCCGTTTTGAAAACTATCAGATCGTTGCGCCAAGCGTGGTGGAAGTTCAGTTCAGGCAAACCTATCGGTCAGATCACTACAATGATGTTACCGATAAAGTTCTGCGCTTAGAGAAGACAGATGCTGTGTGGCGAATTATCCAGGAAGGAAGTCTTTGATGAGTGAGTCAACCGTGCCGATCGCTGTCCCTGCCTCAACAATCCTGCTTGTTCGCGACGGCGATACCGGGCTTGAGGTATTCATGGTCGTACGTCACCACCAAATCGATTTCGCATCCGGAGCGTTGGTTTTCCCGGGTGGCAAGACCGATGCTGGAGACAGCGAGGTGCGTGATCTTTGTACCGGCGCAGATGGACTCGACGACGCGCAACTCGCGATTCGGGTCGGTGCCATCAGAGAGGCGTTTGAAGAGTGTGGCGTCCTGCTTGCCCGCCGGACGGACACTAACGATCGCCTCGTCAACGCGGCCGAATTGCTTGATCTGGACGCAATGAGGGGCCCTCTGCAAGAGAACCAGATCACGCTGCGCGACTTTCTAATGCAAAATGAGCTGACCCTCGCGTGCGAGTTACTGACTCCCTATGCGCACTGGATCACCCCTGACATGATGCCGAAGCGGTTCGACACCTACTTCTACATTGCGGCCGCGCCGGACGACCAGATCGCGGTTCATGATGGTGAGGAGTCTGTCGACTCCGTCTGGATATCGCCGACCGATGCCATCAAAGGCTCTGAGGATGGCCGCTACACAGTCATCTATCCGACCCTCAAGAACATCGAGATGCTGGGTGAATCCGACTCCGCCGCGCGCGCCATTACCGACGCCACGAATCGCCCCGTCGTGACCGTATTGCCTGTAACCGAAAAACGCGCAGACGGCAATTATCTTGTCATCCCCGCCGACGCAGGGTACCGGGGCAACGAGCAGAAAATGCCCGACCGCGCCCGTAACGCCTGACGGACCGGTGATGGGGCGGGTCAGCCGCCGAAGTCGTCGAGGAAGATATTGTCGCGTTCCACGCCGAGATCCTCGAGCATCTGTATTACTGCCGCATTCATCATCGGTGGAACACACATGTAGTATTCACAATCTTCCGGCGCCGGGTGATCCTTCAGGTAGTTCTCAAACAGAACGTTGTGAATGAACCCTGTGTAGCCGGCCCACCCCTCGATACCCTGATCAGACAACGCTACATGCCACTCGAAGTTGTCATTTTCCCCATCGAGTTGATCAAAGTCCTCCACATAGAAAAGTCCGCGCTCATTCCGACCGCCATACCAAAATGACATCTTGCGATCGGTCTCCAGTCGCTTCAGTTGATCAAAAATGTGCCCCCGCATCCGTGCCATGCCTGCACCACCACCGATGAAGACCATCTCGGTGTCCGCTTCCTTTGCAAAGAAGTCCCCGAAAGGCCCGAAGATCGTCAGTTTGTCGCCGGGCTTACGCGTAAACAAATAGGACGACATCTCGCCTGGCGGGAAGTCGGTGCCCGGGGGCGGCGACGCTACCCGTATGTTGAACTTCATGACGCCTTTTTCTTCGGGGTAGTTCGCCATCGAGTAGGCACGAATCGTTGGTTCGTCCACCCTGGACTCGTGATCAAAAACACCGAACTTCTTCCAGTCTCCCTGATAGTCATCAAGCACGTCGATGTCTGCATACTTGATGTGATAGGGCGGAATCTCGAACTGGACATAATCGCCCGCCCTGAAATCGACTTCTTCACCCGCGGGCAAGCGCAGCACCAACTCCTTGATGAAGGTTGCCACGTTGTCATTCGAGATCACCTCACACTCCCACCACTTGACCCCGAAAAATTCGGCAGGGACCTCGATTTTCATGTCCTGTTTGACCGCGGTCTGGCAGGAAAGGCGCCACCCATCGCGCGCTTCGCCACGACTGAAATGGCCGGCTTCGGTCGACAACATAGAGCCACCACCATCGATGACCCGGCACCGGCCGCAGGTGCCACCACCACCACATGCCGATGACAGAAAGATGCCGGCGTCCGCCAGCATGGTCAGCAGTTTGCACCAGCATCGTCGGCTTAAGGCCAGGAAAGTCATACCCCAGGAGCGCAATACGGCTGACAGAAGGGGCGTCACCAATTTCCATCGTCGGCGCGCCACGGAGGGGCGAGATCGAGACCACGTTTCGTCTTGATCATGCCTTGTCCGAAAACGCCGGGATCATTGCTTGTGCACACTACTGGCAAAAACTATTCGCACACGACTCAAGCATGTTCTGCACGGTTGGTGAGCAACGAACGTCGAACCACCAATCAAAGACCGCGAAATATATGCCACATCCAAAGCGATGAGGGCTCGACGGTTAAGTTTTTTTGGCCAACGTTTGCGTCCCGAACGTGCGCATTTGCGCCATCCGTGTTCTCAATATGAGACCGGCACGTCGCTGGAAAACCGTGTTTCCCGCGGACGCGCCCGGGCAAAGTAAAACACCAACCTTACGCGCGCATACGCATTCGTAAGTCTCGTTTCGCCAAAGCGAAGCAAGACAGTCCAGTCGGGGCAGGTCAGATTGCCGTCAGCTCCGCTTGACGTTCCGTTACCGTTGACTCTGCGGCGGGTTGCGCTGGCACGATCGGGTATCTGACGCCACCCATTTTTTGTGCCACGCGCATAACCTGGCAGCTGTAACCGAACTCATTGTCATACCAGACGTAGAGCACCACCTGCTTGCCTTCCGCGATCGTCGCCAGCGAGTCGACAATCCCGGCGTGGCGGTTGCCAATAAAGTCGCTTGAGACGACTTCAGAGGACATCGTGTAGTCAATCTGACGCTGCATGGCCGAGTGGACCGCCAGGTTCCGGAGGTATTCGTTGACCTGGTCACGATCAACTTCGCGCGTCAGGGACAGGTTCAGAATGGCCATCGACACGTTGGCGACCGGGACCCGAATTGAATTGCCGGTAAGTTTGCCTTCAAGTTCAGGCAGCAACTTACCAACAGAACTCGTCGCGTTCGACTCCGTGAGGACCATATTGAGCGGTGCGCTACGACCACGACGCGCCTTGGAGTGGGTGTTGTCGTGCAAGTTCTGGTCGTCGGTGTAGGCGTGGACCGTCTCCATATGCCCGTGGACAATGCCGAACTCATCGTTCATCGCTTTCAGCACCGGCACGATCGCATTGGTCGTGCAAGATGCCGCTCCCACGACCAGGTCATCCGACTCGATCATGTCCGAATTGACGCCCGAGACGATGTTCTTAACGTCGCCCTTGGCCGAGGTCGTGAGCAGGACCTTGGAAACACCTTTAGCTTTAAGATGTAGTTCAAGGCCTTCGCGGTCTCGCCATGCGCCCGTGCTGTCAATGATCAGCGCGTTGTCGATGCCGTACTCGGTGTAATCAATTTTGTCGGGATCATTCGCGTAGATGAAATGGATCACATTGCCATTGCAAATGAGCACATGATTCTCTTCGTCGACCCGGATTGTTCCCCTGAAGGGGCCGTGAATGGAGTCGCGGCGCAGGAGCGATGCCCGCTTGTTAAGGTCGCTCACTTTATCTTTGGGCGGTCGCAGCACCACGGCCCGCTGAACCAGATTGTGGCCGCCGCCGGTCTTCTCGACCAACAAGCGCGTCATCAAGCGCCCGATTCGTCCGAAGCCATACACAACGACGTCGGTCGGGGCGTGTGAAGGCCGGTCACCCTTGCCAATGATCCCCCGACATTCCTTCGCCACATACTCATCAACCGACAAGCCGCCGCTGTTCGCCATGTAGGCGCTCGTGAGCTTGCCGATATCAATGTGCGCCGGTGCCAGATCAAGATTGACGAGTGACTCGAGCACGGGATGTGTCTCGAACTCTGACATCTCGTTTTGCTCGATCTGCCGCACTGCCCGGTGGGCCTTCATGATGTCGATGACCGACTGATTGTTGAGTGGCAGACCATGGATATAGGTCACAACATTTCGGCGGTATAACCTGCCAATGACCGGAATCATCGCCTCTGCAAGCGCTTCACGGTCCTTCCAATCCGAAAATACGTCGTCTAGTCCTGGCTTAGCCACCTTTTCCGGTCCTCTTCAAAATGGAGTTTAGTCCTCAAGATTCCGACCTCAATCGCTGTCCAGGATCTCGCCCGACGGGCATCTTGCCATAGCTATCCGGTTGGTCGCCCAACGTGCGGCATTATCGAGGCTGAGTCCGACATTCGCAACGCCTGACTGAGCGATAAACTGACCAATATCCGCTATTTACTTAGTCTAGTCGGATGGGCGCAGACGAGCGCTTGGATGCCGACGTAAGGTGCAATCCCCCGGGTCGAGCGGTCAACACAACGTCCGACCGGGGACCACCCTCCACGATGTTTTTTCCCACGCCGCTCTCACTGCATCGATGCCCTCGGTGCCAAGATCATTTCCGGTGCAGACTGGTCAATGCGGAAATCAAAACGACTCAGATAATTCATGCCCAGCAGGCCATCAATGTTCTCGCCCAAAGCCAGGTCCATCGCGCCCACCGCGATCGCGCGCACTTCAACGTCCGCGAGACGGAGGCTTCGCAGGTGGACAATCGGCGCCCGGACAATGCCCCCTGCCGTGTTGAAGAAGTGAAAGTCGCCGCCTGCTGCGTCGTATCCTTCCTCGACCAGCGCAGCAGTTCCGATGACGGTGACAGAGGCGCCCGTGTCGATGAGCAATTGAACGGCTCGCACGCCATCGATCGTCGCCTCAACCACGAACTGTTCACCATGGCGCGTGAGTGGCAGCCGTACGGAGGCAACGAGATCGCGAGCAATCGAGCTCTCGGCGTCGTTCATCATCCGACGGACCCGACCGCCAAGGCTTCCATGGTTTTCGATCTGCGCCAGGACCGACAATGCCCTCTCGGTCTCACCCAGACGCAGGCGCAATGCCCCGAGCTTAAGAAAATATTCCGCCTGTTCAGGCAATGCCAGTGTGATCCGCTCGTACGATTGATCAAGGGCACTCCACTGCTCAGCGGCACCAAGCCCCTCGGCCATCAAGTACGCGACCTTGGCAAGCGCGGCCGAGATCTCGGGCTCGTCCTCGGCCCCACCATCCAGTCCGGCCACAATGATGCCGTCGAGCGCCGCGTCAAAACGACCGTTCGCGGCGTCCGCCACGGCCCTGCGGCATCTCTCTGTGATCGTAAGGGCGCGAGGCGAGACCGGATTAGCCACGACCGGCGGTGGCGGCACCGCCGACTTCCCAACCTCAGACGAGGACTCCGCGCGGCCAGAGCGCTCACTGGCGAGCCAGCCAACGACCATGCCGATCGAGAATACGGCGACGACCAGCGAGATAGAAGGTAAGCGATTCATGCGATCAACAGTTGTCTTCTTGTAAACTCTGCATCCGCGCTGCCATCCAGAACCCAACATGACCGATTTACAAGAGCCTGCGTCAGCGCCGAACGACGCGTCCGGCGCTTACCCGGTGTCCGCCAGAGTGCCAACGCAGGCGGGGAAGAAGGAACGCTGGCACGGGGTGACGGGCAGCGCGCTCGCAATCACACTCGGCAACGCCCTGCCTGATGACCGCTGCGTACTCGTGGTTACGGAGGACACCCGATCAGCCGAACAGATCCAGCAAGAAATTCGTTTCTTCGCCAATGTCGAGCGACCGGTCATCATGTTCCCGGACTGGGAGACCCTCGTCTACGACTCATTCTCTCCCCACCAGGACATCATTTCCAACCGTCTAGCATTCCTCAATCAGATTGCTGCACAGCAGGGGCTCGTGCTCGTCGTACCCATTGGCACCTTGATGCAACGCATGGCACCGCGCGAATTTATCCGCGGCAGTTCGCTCGTACTCGATGTCGGCCAGCGCATCGATGTCACGCAGATGCGGCGCAAACTCGAAGCAAGCGCCTATCGCTGCGTTGAAACCGTGTTCGAGCACGGGGAATTCGCCGTCCGCGGTTCCATCATGGACATCTTCCCGATGGGGTCCACGCACCCGTTTCGACTCGATCTGTTCGATGACGAGATCGAGTCACTGCGGACCTTCGATCCGGAAACCCAGCGCTCATTGGAGATAATCGACAAGATCAATTTGTTGCCCGCCAAAGAGTTTCCAATGGATCGGGACTCCGTACGGCGCTTTCAGGACCGCTGGCATGAGAGGTTTAACGTTGATGCGCGCGCCTGCCCCATCTATCAGGATGTCAGCAGTGGTATCGCCCCGGCCGGTGTTGAATATTACCTGCCCCTCTTTTTTGATCAGACTGAGACTCTGTTCGATTACCTGCCAGCAGACACGCTGATCTGCACCAGCGACATCCAGGATACAATGTCACAACAATGGCGGGAGGCCGAGTCGCGCTATGAGAATTTGCGCTACGACGTCCAGCGCCCCCTGCTTGCGCCCGACGAAATTCTTCTCCGACCCGATCATCTGAACGCAGCGCTGAATCAGTTTTCGCGCATCGACGCGCGCAACGAGCCGCCCGATTCACGCTTTCCGCCGTTGCCTGACGTTAGCGTGAAAGATCGCAGCAATCGACCGCTCTCCGTACTCCGGTCTTTCGCAGCGGAATCCAACGCCCGCATTCTCGTGGTTACTGAGTCCGCCGGTCGACGCGAAGTTGTCGATGAGATGTTCCGCAAGAACGATTTCCATCTCGCGAGCGTCTCCGGTTGGCAGCGGTTCTGCGCCAGCGACGACGACTTTGCCATCACCGTTGCCGACATCGACCGCGGCTTGTGGCTAAAGACGCCACATAGGCGCGATCTCGTCGTCATCACAGAGCAGGATCTTTACGGCGGCCAGGTGCTCCAACGAAGGCGCCGCGAGCAGATGCGCGAGAACACGTCCGACCTTGTCATCAAGAGTCTGACGGAATTGAGTATCGGCGCCCCGGTTGTTCACATCGACCACGGCGTCGGTAGATACCAGGGGTTGGTCACTCTTGAGGTTGACGGGAGTCTCGCTGAGTTTCTCAATCTGTCTTACCAGGAAGACGCCAAGTTATACGTGCCGGTTGCATCCCTGCACCTCATCTCCAGATACTCCGGTGCTGAAGAATCGATCGCACCACTACACCGACTCGGCGGTGAGACCTGGCAGAAGGCCAAGCGCAAAGCTGCGGAACAGATACACGACGTTGCGGCCGAGTTGCTCAATATCTATGCGCGACGAGAAGCAAAACCCGGATTTGCTCATCCGATCGCTGAGTCGGTTCTGGCGGATTTCACCGCCGAATTCCCGTTTGAGGAGACGCCTGACCAGCAGCAGGCGATCGAAAACGTACTAACCGACATGAGCCTCGACCGGGCGATGGACCGCCTGGTTTGTGGCGACGTCGGTTTCGGCAAGACTGAAGTGGCGATGCGCGCTGCATTTGTTGCGGTCCAGGCCGGCAAGCAGGTCGCAATATTGGTACCGACAACGTTACTCGCACAACAACACGGGGAGACCTTCAAAGACCGCTTCGCCAACTGGCCGATGACCATCGATGTCATGTCCAGATTCCGCACTCGCAAAGAGCACGTAGAGATCCGCGGTCGGCTTGAGGCCGGCACCCTCGACATCGTCATCGGCACTCACACGCTGATTCAGGACGCGCCCAAATTCAAGGACCTTGGCCTGCTCGTCCTCGACGAAGAGCATCGCTTCGGTGTGCGGCAGAAGGAAGCGCTGAAATCCTTGCGCAGTGAGGTCGACATTCTCACGCTCACTGCGACGCCCATTCCCAGAACGCTCAATCTCGCGATGTCGGGGATGCGAGACCTGTCAATCATCGCAACGCCGCCCGCCAAGCGCCTGTCAATCAAGACCTTTATTCGGCAGAACGCTGACGGCCTGGTCCAGGAGGCCGTGCAGCGAGAATTGCAGCGCGGTGGCCAGGTCTACTACCTGCACAATGATGTGAAGACGATCAGCAACACTGCGCGCAAGCTCCAGGAACTCGCTCCCGAGGCGCGGATCGGTATCGGCCACGGTCAAATGCGTGAGCGCGAACTCGAACAGGTCATGTCCGACTTCTATCACAAACGGATCAACGTCCTCGTTTGCACCACGATCATTGAGACCGGCATCGACATCCCGAACGCCAACACCATCGTGATGGACAGAGCAGACAAGTTTGGCCTCGCCCAGATCCACCAACTTCGCGGCCGCGTCGGCCGCTCTCATCACCAGGCATACGCTTACCTTTTGACACCACATCCCAAGGCAATGACCGGTGACGCAGTCAAGCGACTGGAGGCAATCGCGGGCTCGGAAGAACTGGGATCTGGCTTCATCCTGGCAACCCATGACCTTGAGATCCGCGGCGCGGGCGAACTGCTCGGCGATCAGCAAACCGGGAACATCCAGACCATCGGCTACACGCTCTATATGGAAATGCTTGACCGCGCGGTCAAGGCAATCAAGGAGGGAAAAACCCCGAACCTGGACCGACCGCTGACCGAAGGTACCGAGATCAATCTGCACGTACCGGCGCTCATACCAGACGACTATCTGCCTGACGTGCACAACCGGCTCGTCCTTTACAAGCGGATCTCGAACGCCTCGGATCTCGACCGCCTGAGCGATTTGCAGGCCGAGATGATCGATCGCTTCGGGCTCCTTCCTGAGGCGACCAGGTCGTTGTTTCGGGTCACGCAGATCAAGCTCCAGGCCGAGGGTCTTGGGGTGAAGCGCATCGACATCGGTGAGCGCGGCGGTCGGATCGAATTCAATCAGGATACCCGTGTCGACCCCGCCAAGATCGTCCGGCTGGTGCAGTCCGAACCTCATCGGTATCGCCTGTCTGCCGCCAACCAGATCGCGATCGACGAGAAGGTCGTGAACCCACAGACCCGGTTCATGAAGGTCGAAAAACTGCTCTCCCGACTTGAGCCAAACGCCAGGAGCGCAAACGCGTGACCTCCGGGAATCGTCCTGGCCGGAGGTCTGGCGCGTGCACATTGCCGGGTCGAATCCGCTTGAGCATCTCCATGGTTGTTGCGACGGCGTTCGCCCTTGCCTTTGCGCCCTGCGCTATGCCAGAACCGGCGCGTCCGCACGACGCCCACGCTGACTGGTACAAAATTGAGATCATCGTCTTTGAGAACACGTCTGTACCGGAGTCCGGCGAGCACTTTGAAGCTGCCCAGCCCCACTACCCGGCGAATGTCCTTAGCGTACTTCCCGAATCAGACGATTTGATTTCGCCCATGTCTCGCGAGCAAGCCAAGGAGGTCATCGGCATTATCGAGACGGTGGATGCACCCGACGCACCGGAGGCATCACGCGAGAGTTTCGTTTTCGAATCCAGAAGCCGGTTTCAACCGGGCCCTGACGACACGGCCGAAGCGCAAGACCTGCCTGCTGCACCAGACGCGTGGGATGCGGAAGCAACGGACATCATCCTCGCTCGTCGTGTCGAAGCCTTCCGCGAGCTACCCGCTTCCGCCCGTCATCTCGCCGCTGAAGCACAGCGCATCCGCCGGTCGTCGCGGTACCGTCTACTTCTCCACACCGCATGGGCACAACCCCTGCCTGAGGGCGCCGAAGCCCTCCCGGTTCTCATTCACACGCCCAGCAAGTTCCTGCACGCCAGCCCACTCGAGGGCGTCGTCAGCGTCAGCCGAACCCGCTACCTGCATCTCAGTACAGACCTCTGGCTTAACGAACTTCCCGAGGCAGAGTCGGTGTCGGGACCGTCGGTGTTGGGACAAGAGAGCGACCTTTCCAAAACATACCCCACTCTGCCGATCAGCGAGTCTCTTCCCGCGTGGCATCAGCCCCCGCGACACCGGCTGACCCAGTCGCGGCGAATGCGCAGCGGCACTCTGCACTTCGTGGATCACCCCAACTTTGGCCTACTCGTCCAGATCGACCGGTACACGCCCCAGCTCGCTGACGAAGTGCCGGAGTAGCCGGCGCACATCAACCATACCCGTCTCAAGCGCGGTCCCGATGGAGGCCATGTCAATCGCCTCGCCATCAATCCCCGGTGCCTTGTTAACGACGACTGAGACGCCCGCATACCGCAGGCCAGCTTCACGCGCGAGAGCCGCTTCCGGCATCCCGGTCATGCCAACAATGGAACAGCCATCGCGAGCCAGCCGCTCAATCTCCGCGGCAGTTTCAAGTCTGGGACCCTGGGTGCAGCCATACACACCGTTATCCGCCCTGTCGACGCCAGCCGCCGCCAGCGTCGCAAGGATCAGGTCTCGCAATGACTGATCGTACGGAAAGGTGAAATCAATATGCCGAATATGATCGGAATGAAACGTATGCTCGCGCCCCCAGGTGTAGTCGATGATCTGATGCGGGACGACGATGCTGCCGAGCTGAAGCGCTGGGTCGATGCCTCCGACCGCCGTCACGGCGATGACATCCTGACAACCAAGGGACTTCAATGCCTGTACATTCGCCCGATAATTGACCCGGTGAGGTGGCAATTTTGGCGGCAGCCCATGCCGAGGCATGAACACGATCCGCTGCCCAAACAGCTGGCCCTCTACCACGTCGGCAGCCCCGTACTCGGTTGCGACTCGCCGGGTGCTGGTTCCTTCAAGATCCGGCAGCGTGGCAAGGCCGGTGCCACCTATGATTGCAAGCATGCTGTCCTCCGGACTGAAACGTCGAGCCAGCTATGCGTCCGCGGCTTCCTCGGCCTCCTCGGCCTCCGCCCCGGTCTTGCCTGCGATTCGATCGACCATTCTCGCCATGCAGCCAAGCGACATGAGGTGGCAGTAGACCCAGGCGAGTTCACCGGACTTGAAAAATTCGAGCGCTTTGTCGTCTGAGATCTGCAGCAGTTTCTTTTCGTCAACAGCGAGCAGACCGGTCAGGGAAAACTGATTGCCATCGACGAGGTCAACCCGTGCGTTCAATTGCATAAGCAGGTCGTTGTCCTGCAGGCGTTTGACGAAGGTCTCGGTGCGCACGTATTGACGCTGGTATGCCTCAAGAAAGTCCATCGCTTGCTTGAGGATCACGGTGGGCTCACCGTTGTCAAACAGCGCCTCACCCTCGTCATCGTTGAAACCCACGAAACCCTCGTCGACGCACACGACGCGTTGATCGTTGTCTGGCGTCTCGGCCAACACGAACGGATGACGCCTGACGAACGCCGGGATATACCGGCCATCCCACTCGCCTTCATCGCCAATGAAGAGGTTCTCCTCATTGCCTAGACCCAGTAACGCCACCGGCACCACACGATCACCCGCCTGCGCAAAGACAATTGGATATTCCTTAGCGGCTTCGGTGAATTCTACGCCCGCAAGAATCACCGAGTTGGTCCCTGCTGCAAAACGGAAGTCCCGGTTGGTAGGTTTGATCTTGACGTCTTTGTGCTCAACCTTGTTGAGCGCTACCGGCTTATCGTAAAACAGCAAATCGGCCATGAACGACCCCGTCCTTTCTTTCTAATTGGAATAGTGTACCGACTCGCCGGGCGAAAGGAGACCCCTTCGCCCGTGAATCACGGATCAGCGCCGACCCCGGGCCGACGCTCCCATCAGTCGGGATCAGTCTCCGGCAACCGAGGTGTCGCCTGTTCCGATCTCCGCCCGCGCCTCGACCATTTGCCGGTCGAACCAGCGATCGAAATCTACCTGGGACAAGGGCATCGTCAGAATGTTCTCAATGCTAAAGACATCCGTCTCGCCATCAGAGCCGTATCGGATCTCATCATTCCCATTGTCAGTCGGGAACAAAGCTTAGCGACAGCAGTGGCGGACGCGGGCTCAACCCGCGACAACACCATTGTCGCCGGGTCCCCGGTTTTTCGATCGGAAAGACGATCGTTTCATCGATCGCGCCCCAGGATCTATGCCCTCAACCAGGATGGCCAAATGTGCAGGTAAGTCTTCAGTCGAGCGCACGGACGTCGGGTAAAGCGCGCCAGCGACCGCTCAGGTCCATGCCGTAGCCGAACACAAACCGGTCGGGACACACCAGACCGACAAAATCCGGCGAGAATCCGGCGACCCGGCGGGGGTTGGGTTTGTCCAGCAGGACAGCGGCGCGAACCGCCGTCGCGCCTTCCTGCCTGCAGAATTCAGAAATGGCCGCAAGCGTCCTGCCTTCGTCAAAAATGTCGTCGACCAGCAACACCTGCCGACCTGCAAGTGGGGTTTCAGGGACGACCCGCAGCACCAGATCGCCGCCCTCCTCGGCGTGATAGCGAGCCGCCCGCATATAGTCGAACTCAAGATCGAGCGTCAACTTGCGCATCAGGTCGGCTGCAAAGACGAGTCCGCCATTCATGATACAGACCAGCAACCAGGGACCTTCGAGCGCCGCATTGATCTCCGTGGCAACATCGGTGACCGCCTCCGCCAGCGCTTCCGGTGAGAACACTCGTTCGCCGGGCGACTCAGGACTCGACATGGGCAAATCGCAGGGTGGACGTGGGGAACGCAACTTCAGCGCCGTGTGCGTCGATGATGTCGAGCACCTTCAACAGCACATCCTGTTTGACGTTGTGAAACTCGATCCACTCACTGGTACGGGTAAACGTATAGATGAAAAAGTCAAGCGAGGATGGTGCGAATGCATCGAAGTTGACGATTAGCGTCCGGCGGTCATCGATCTCAGCGTGATCGAGCAGCATTTGCCGAACGTCGTCAACGATCGGTCGGACCTTCGTTGCATCGTCGTAACGCAGTCCGATCGTCTCAAAAATACGTCGGTTCCACATCCGCTGCGGATTCTCCACAGCGATGCTCGCAAAAACCGAGTTCGGCACGTACAGCGGGCGCTGGTCAAACGTTCGAATCATCGTGAGCCGCCATCCGATCGTCTCCACCGTCCCCTCGATGTTCCTGTCTGGTGATCTGATCCAGTCGCCCACCGAGAACGGTCGATCGAGATAGATCATCAGACCCCCGAAAAAGTTGGCAAGGAGGTCCCTCGCCGCAAAACCCACCGCTATTCCGCCGATGCCTCCAAACGCAAGGATGCCCCCCAGGCTCACACCGAGATTTTGCAGCAGGGTCAGCAAAGCAACGATCGACACCATGACACGTAGCAACTTGCCGATCGCATGCACCGTGGTCACGTCTGAGCCGCCGTGCACAAAGGCATCCTCGAGAGCCGCGATGAAGCGGAGCGAGAACAGCGTGACGACGAGGAGCAACATGAAAAAGCGCACCATCGAAATAGCGTCGCTGAGATCGGTGTGCGACTGAGCGGCGACAACATCTACAGCAATGCTGATACCCCCGAGCCACACGAGCAGCCTCATCGGCTTGCGTACTGCCTTCAGGAAAGCGTCGTCCCAGACCGTCAGCGTGCGTGCTGCCCTGACCTCAAGATTGTCGAACACCCGGCGAAAGACGTAACTCGTCACTGCGGTCCCGGCAATAACGCACGCGACCATCCAGGTCGCCGGGCCCGTCAGCCAATCTGAAGCAGTCGCCAGCCACGCAGTCAGATCCATAGAAAACCCTGAGACCTAGAACGGCCAACACTTTACCACCACGGTCCGGAATCTTCCCTCCCACGCCCACCCACAACTCCGTGAACTCGCGTAAGCGTGCCGACATCGTTGGCCGCCGCACTGATTCGCACCTCTTCAGCCAGCGCGACAAGAAGCTGTACATATTTCCAGTAACTGTATAAATTAACAGTCATTCGGGGTCAGGTCACGAAAGTGAAGCCCCTTCGCAGGCACCGCTCCCATTGACAAGCGGACCGTGTGGACTGCACGGATGATTTCACATTGTCATTTCAAGGTTGTCATTTTCAGATCGGTATTTTCACATTGGAATTGAGGAAGCAGAGAAGACCATGAACAAGCTGACAAACAGACAGAGTGAAGTTCTGCAGGTAATCAAGCGTCACATCGAATCGACAGGTTATCCGCCGACTCGTGCCGACATCGCGCTGGAGTTGGGTTTCAAGAGCGCAAACGCGTCGGAAGAGCACCTGAAAGCACTCGCACGCAAAGGCGCCATTGAGATAATTCCGGGCACCTCACGTGGCATCAAGCTCCCAGACTCGCCCGGCGTGCCTGTTGTCGGTCGCGTCGCGGCCGGTAACCCCATCCTGGCGACCGAGCACATCGAAGATTATTGCGAAATCGCACCGGGTTTCTTTAGTCCCACCGCCGACTTTTTGCTCACGGTTAAAGGCGACAGCATGATCGAATGCGGGATTCTGGACGGCGACCTGCTCGCGGTTCATCGAACTCAAGAAGTCAACAACGGTGACATCGTCGTCGCTCGCATCGACGATGAGGTCACAGTCAAGCGGTTGAAGAAACAGCGCAGCAAGTATCAGATAACTCTGCTCCCGGAAAACCGTGACTTCGCACCCATCGATGTCGATCTTCGGCGTCAGGAATTCGCCATCGAGGGGCTTGGCGTCGGCGTACTGCGACGCCATCAATTCTGACGGGTTGCACCCATTAGCAGCATCTCCCGGTGCCGGATTACCGCGCTGTCGCGTAGGGAACTCACAGCAGCATATTTGCTTTAGTTCCACGAAAGGCCGCTGAAAAAGCGGCCTGCTAATCGGATACATGGATTTCACGTTCGCTGCGCGAGCCGTGAATAGCATCCGACGTAAATCGCCGTTGTTAAGTCGTTGATTTGTCACGAGCGGGCTGAGGCCCACGACACTGAAAAAGTGCAGGAAAGAACTTTTTCAGCTACCTGTTAGATGACAGCCGCGTTTAAGTAGAGCCGCGTTGTTGGCCCAGGCTCGTCAACGGAT
>CAVOBC010000011.1:0-28167 GCA_963693635.1 Gammaproteobacteria bacterium
AGTTACCCACAGGTTACCCACAGGTTAATCACAACCTGTCCCCAGAAAAATTGAATAACTTACTGAAATAAAAGAAAAAACTGGTTTCGAAATGGGCGCCGGAAACGGTTGGAACTGCGTCCTATTGGCGTTACTATAATCCGCCTCCTATGCCTGTCACTGTTGTCTCGATCGCGGATTTTGCAAGGCGAGTTGCTGCGCAGGCAGGGCAGGGCAGGGGACGAGCGTGCAAAGACGGGCATCAATTCTTGTCACAGGCTTCCTGAGCTTCCCGACTCTGCATAAGAACTTATGAACTTGATGAGAGCTTGATAGGAGCTTCTCGAAACGGGTTATCAGGGCATGTTTGTCAACATGTATCTCGGCAGATAAGCCGCGGGTGGGTGACTGGCCCGCAATCGACGGTCGACGAATAATCAGAATTACAGAGTTGGGGGATGAGTGGGGGCAAAAATTTGGAAGCGGTGTCTGCGCAGTCTTGAGGATGAGTTGCCGCCAGAACAATTCAATCAATGGATCGCCCCACTGCAAGCGGAAGGAGACGAAAAGACCGTCAGGCTCCTCGCACCCAACAAGTACATCAAGGATCAGGTTTATCGCCAGTACCTCGAACGCATCGCGGAACTGGTCAATCAAAACGGGTCTTCAGGCGTAACGCTGGAGATTGGCAGCCAATCAGTCTTCGATGCAGGCGTAAACACGCTTACACACACCCGTGCAGCGTCAACGCGGACCCAGTTTTTTCCGCTCCTGTCACTCAATCGCCTGTTTACGTTCGACACCTTCGTCGAGGGCCGCTCGAACGAGCTTGCGAGGGCCGCGGCGTATCAGGTATGTGAAAGTATTGGTGTCGGTGGCGCTTATAATCCGTTGCTGCTATATGGTGGCGTTGGTCTTGGCAAGACGCACCTGATGCACGCCGTTGGCAACGCTATTCTGGACAAGCACCCTGGGCTGCGAGTTGCCTATATGTACTCCCAGCGTTTCATGGAGGATATGGTTCGGGCGATCGAAAAGGGGAGCATGTCTGAGTTCACCCAGTACTACCGGGCAGTCGATGTCCTGTTGATGGATGACATCCAGTTTCTTGCTAAGGGATCGAAGACCCAGGAGGAATTCTTTCATGTTTTCAATCGTTTACAGGATGAAGGTAGTCAAATAGTTCTGACGTGCGACCGTTACCCGAAGGAGATCGAGGGGCTTGAAGAACGCCTGAAGAGTCGTTTTGTGTGGGGCATGACCGCGCCGGTGGAACCGCCGGATCTGGAAACCCGGGTCGCGATCCTGATTAAGAAAGCGGAACTTGAGTCGGTTGATCTCGATCAAGCGGTCGCATTCTATATCGCCGAGCGCATCCGCTCGAATGTCCGGGAGCTCGAGGGTGCGTTGAAGCGGGCGATCGCAAACTCCCGCTTTACCGGTCGCGAGATAACGATTGATCAGGTTCGTGAGTCACTGCGAGACCTGTTTGCCATTCAGGATCGGCAGGTTGGCATCGACAACATTCAGAAGACTGTCGCCGATTACTTCAAGATTCGAATCGCGGATCTCTTGTCCAAACGTCGAACACGCTCGGTGACCCGCCCGCGGCAGTTGGGGATGGCGCTGGCTAAGGAGTTGACGAACCATAGTCTGCCTGAGATCGGAGACGCTTTCGGTGGCCGCGATCACTCAACGGTTGTGCATGCATGCCGTAAGGTGGAGGAGTTGAAGGAGACGAACCGACAGTTCCGAGAGGACTACGGTAATCTGCTACGATTGCTCACGAGTTAGATCGTCCCGTGGCACCTTGATTGGTGCAATCGGTATTGGCGCAATCGGTAATGTGGCGAAATGCTCCTTGGGCGCGGGGTTGTTGACCTGTGCTTCGGCCGTTAGCAACGCGTGCACAAACAAGCGTCAACGGACAGATGGAGTGCGCACGAACTGGCGTCGTTGAGAATGAAACGCGCGCAAAGAACCTATTTTTCAAGAAGCGCTAGTTATCAAGAAGCGCCAGAACAAGACGCGCGAGAACAAGCGCGCTAAGAACACGAGAGTCAGGAACGCAGATGGATTTTGAAGTCGATAAGGGTGCGCTCCTGGAGCCACTCCAGCTTGTGATCGGGGTCGTTGAGCGCAAGCAAACCGTCGCTGTCCTGGGAAACTTGCTGGTACAAGCGACAGACAGTCTGTGCTTGACCGGAACCGATCAGGAAGTTGAGGTGTCCTCGACCATCGCGGATGTCGAAGTGGCGACTGAGGGCGAAGTGACGCTGCCGGCACGCAAGCTTCTGGATATCTGCAAAAGCCTCAAGGATGGTTCGCGAATCCGTTTCCGTAGTGAGGAAAGCCGGGTGGCGGTGACGAGCGGGCGATTCAGATCGCACCTCGCGACGCTACCGGTGGCGGATTTCCCCAATGTTGAGCTTGTGGGTGATGCCATGCGGTTTTCGATACCGGCGAGCGAACTTTCGGGACTGGTTGGGCAAACCGGTTTCGCGATGGCCCAGCAAGATGTCCGCTTCTACTTCAATGGGATGCTGCTCGAGATCGAAGATGGTGAGTTGCGTTCGGTCGCAACCAACGGGCAACGCCTGGCCCGGAGCGTCATGACGTCACCCGGTGCAGGTAGTGGCCGCTTCATACTGCCGCGCAAGGGCGTCCTTGAAATGTCCCGTCTGGTGCAGGACGCCGAGGGGGAAGTAGAGATGGCGTTTACGGATAATCACGCATCGTTTGCGGCCGGGAATGGTCGGCTGATTACAAAGCTTATTGACGGGACCTATCCGCCGTATGAGCAGGCAATTCCGTCGGGCGGCAAGCAAATTCTGATCGCGGACCGAGACGAGTTGCGCGAGGCGTTGTCTCGTACGGCGATCCTTTCGAACGAGATGTATCGTAATGTGAGGCTGCGCTTCGCCGCGGGTGAGTTAGTGATGCATGCCAATAATCCGATGCAGGAAGAAGCCGAGGAGACGCTGGCGGTCGAATACGACGGCGATGAACTTGAGGTGGGGTTCAACGTGGTTTATCTCGTTGATGCATTATCTACGATGAAAGGCGATCGCGTCCGGATGACGTTGACTGACAGCAACATCGCGGCGGTGCTCGATGATCCGGATGACGGGTCATGTATCTACGTCATCAGCCCAATGATGCTGTAGGATTTAGGGATAGTGAACACTTACGCCGGTTGTGTCCGACCATGAAATTCGTGATCCGAAGGGATTCGCTCGTCAAGCCGCTTGCGCAGGTGAGCGGTGTCGTTGAACGGCGGCAGACACTACCGATTTTGTCGAATGTGCTTATTCGTTGCGACGATCAAGGCGTGTCGCTGACAGGCACGGATCTAGAAGTCGAGCTGGTTGGTAGAGTGAGTGGTGTTGCGGGCGTTGGCGGTCAGGTGACCGTGCCCGCACGTAAGTTCCTCGATATCGTACGGGAGCTCCCCGAAGGTGCCGACGTCGAGTTGGAGCTGACGGAGGATCGGTTGACGGTGCGTTGCGGGCGATTCCGGTCGGTGTTGTCGACCTTGCCAGCGTTGGAGTTCCCTTCGGTTGATCGTTCATCTCACGATTTCAGCGTTGAGGTGTCTGCACCTGGGCTCAAACGTTTGTTGGATCGGACCGGTTTTGCGATGGCGCAGCAGGATGTTCGGCATTTCCTGAATGGGATGTTGATCGAGTTTGGATCGGATTACCTGCGCGCCGTTGCGACCGATGGCCATCGGTTGGCGATGAGCCAGTTGCGAGACGTGGAGGGGTTATCGGAGCGGCGTCAGGTCATTCTGCCACGCAAGGGTATTGTGGAATTGCAGCGATTGCTGTCGGACCTCGATGGCAGTGTGAAGATGAACGTGGGTACAAATCACCTGGGTGTGGAAACGGACGACTTCTCAATGACGACGAAGTTGATCGATGGGCGGTTTCCTGATTACGACCGGGTTATACCCAAAGACGGCGACAAGGTGGTGGTCGGTGACAAATTGGAGTTGCGCCGGGCACTCAGTCGAACAGGCATTCTTTCGAATGAGAAGTTCCGTGGCATCAGGGTGTCGGTTGGGCGCGGCGTGTTGACATTGTTGGCGCATAATCCGGAGCAGGAAGAGGCAGAAGAGTCGCTGGCCGTTGACTACGATGGTGCAGATGTTGAAGTGGGATTCAACGTTGGTTACTTGCAGGACGTGTTGAATGCGATGGACGCTGAGCGGGTGAGGTTGACACTCCGTGATGGCGATAGCAGCGCATTGATTGAGTCGGCAGAGGATGAGTCGTCCGTCTACGTGGTCATGCCGATGAAGTTATGACCCTCGCTCGGTTGCAGATCGAGCAGTTTCGTAACGTTCGTAACGCGTCTCTCGCGTTACATCCTGAGATTAATCTAATTCACGGTCTGAATGGCAGCGGTAAGTCGTCGCTGTTGGAGGCGGTGTATGTGCTGTCCTGCGGGCGTTCGTTCCGGACCGCGAAGCTGGGGTCTGTGGTGATGCGTGATGCGGATCGGTGTGTAATTTTCGGCGAGGTGGCGTCTGGGGGGGGGGCTGTGAGTCGTCTGGGTTTCGCGAGATGGCAAGACGGCAGGCGCGAGGTGAAGTTGAACAGCGTGCCGGTGCGGCGGTTTTCGGAGTTGGCGTACCTGCTGCCATCGGTGTCGATTGGGCCAGAGAGCGTGGATCTTCTGGTTGGGGGTCCGGGACAACGACGGCAATTCATAAATCGCGGTGTGTTCCACGTGGAACCAGGGTTTGCGTCCATCTGGCGAGAGTTGGAGCACGTGCTGCGGCAGCGCAATGCGTTGCTACGTGGAGGTGCGTCGGCTCATCAAGTCGCGGTTTGGACATCACCGTTCATTGAACGCTGCGAGCGAGTTAGTGAGTGGTGTGAGACCTACATCGAAGACGTGCGTTCGCACTTTTTTGAAATCTGGGGAGAGATGGATGGCCCCAAAGGGATGGAGATTCGGTATTACCGAGGTTGGGACGCTAAACGGGATCTCGCGGCGATATTGGAAGAACGGCTGGTGTCCGATCAGCAGCGTGGATTTACCCAGGCCGGTAGTCATCGGGCGGACCTGCGGGTACGGCGAAACAAGGGTAGCGCGACCGATAATTTGTCCCGAGGTGAGTTAAAATTGGCGGCTTGGGCGTTGCTAGTGGCCCAGGCCCGAACGCAGGGTGATCGTTGTCTGCTGTTGGTGGACGACTTGCCGTCGGAGCTGGATCGGGTCCGGCGCCGGAGCATTTGGAATAGCCTGGTTGAGAGTAGATGTCAGATTGTTGCGACCGGTGTCGAACCGAGAGATCTCGATTTCGCCGGAGATCGCGGGAATGTGTTCCACGTGAAACAAGGGGAAGTCTCCCCAGATCAAATGAGAGGTCACAATGGCTGACAACAATGCTTACGATTCCACCAGTATCAAAGTTCTTAAGGGCCTTGATGCCGTGCGGAAGCGCCCTGGCATGTACATTGGCGACACCGATGACGGCACGGGCTTACATCACATGGTGCAGGAACTCGTTGACAACTCCATCGACGAGGCGTTGGAAGGGTACTGCAACGACATAACCGTCACCATTCATCGAGGCGAGACCGTAACGGTCACTGATGATGGCCGCGGCATTCCCGTCGATATCCACGAGGAAGAGGGTAAGAGCGCTGCCGAGGTCATCATGACCGTCCTGCATGCAGGCGGAAAGTTCGATGACGCCAGCTATAAGGTCTCTGGCGGTCTGCACGGCGTGGGCGTATCCGTGGTCAATGCCCTGTCATCTGACTTCACGTTGACCATTTGGCGCGAGGGCAAGGTCTGGGAGCAGATTTACCACGACGGTGTACCGGAGGAACCGCTCCACGTGGTTGGCGAAGCCGATCGAAGTGGTACCAAGTGCCACTTTCGTCCCTCTCCCGCGACGTTCACCAACATTGAATTCCACTACGACCTTTTGGCCAAGCGCCTGCGGGAACTGGCATTCCTGAACTCAGGCGTGTCGATAAGCCTGGTTGACGAGCGCACCGACCGGCGGGACAGCTTTCAATTTGACGGCGGTTTGCGGGCGTTCGTCGAGTACATGAACACCAACAAGGAACGGGTCAATGACATCTTCCACTTCAACGTCGAACGCCAGGATGGCGTGGGTGTCGAGGTCGCGTTGCAGTGGAACGACTCTTATCAGGAGTCGGTACTCGCATACACCAATAACATTCCGCAACGAGACGGTGGCACCCATCTCGCGGGTTTTCGCGCCGCGCTGACTAGAACACTGAATACATACATCGAAAATGAGGGAATGACCAAGAAAGATCAGATCAACACCACCGGCGATGATGCGCGCGAAGGATTGACTGCGATCATCTCCGTCAAGGTGCCTGATCCCAAGTTTTCGTCACAAACCAAAGACAAGCTGGTGTCATCTGAGGTCAAGGCTGCCGTCGAGCACGAGATGAGCGCCGCCTTCGGCGCACACCTGCTCGAACGCCCGCAGGACGCGCGGGTCATCGTACAGAAGATGATCGACGCAGCCCGGGCACGGGAAGCCGCGCGCAAGGCGCGCGAGATGACCCGACGCAAAGGTGCCCTCGATATCGCAGGCTTGCCAGGGAAGCTCGCCGACTGTCAGGAGCGAGACCCGGCGGCGTGCGAAATCTACCTCGTGGAGGGTGACTCTGCGGGCGGGTCCGCAAAGCAGGGCCGCGATCGCAAGTTCCAGGCGATCCTTCCACTCAAGGGCAAGATCCTAAACGTCGAACGTGCGCGCTTCGACAAAATGCTGTCGTCGGCCGAGGTCGGCACGCTCATCACCGCGCTAGGTTGTGGGATTGGCCGCGACGAGTTTAATGCGGACAAGCTACGCTATCACCGCATCATCATCATGACGGATGCGGACGTCGACGGAGCCCACATTCGGACCTTGCTCCTGACGTTCTTCTTCCGGCACATGCCCGAGCTCATCGAACGCGGGCATGTCCTGATCGCACAGCCACCCCTCTACAAGATGAAGAAGGGGAATCGCGAGCGCTACATCAAGGACGAATCCGAGATGGTCGAATTCCTGATGGACGCCGCGCTCGAAAACGCGGCGCTGAAGACGAGTCCGGAAACCGATGATATAACCGGCGCCGGTCTGCGGTCGCTCGTAGAGGGCCACCATCGCGTGATGGAGCGTCTCCACCGACTCGACCGCTCCTACCCTGAGGATGCACTCGAGCAACTGATTTACCTACCGCGCGTTATGCTTGCGGACCTGCGCGACCACGACCGTATCAGCGCATGGGTCGCCGCCTTGCGCGACCGGCTCGACTCGACTTCCACCGTACAATATCACATTGATATAAGTGTGGCCGGTTCAGATGATGCGACGCTTTACCTGCCGACAGTCGGCGTTGTCGATCACGGTGTCCGCACAGACACGGTGCTGACGACCGAATTCTTCCGTTCGGCGGACTATGAGCTGATCGCGGACCTCGGTGACCAGATTCGGGATCTTGTGTCCGTCGACGGGGTCGTCACCCGGGGTGACAAGAGTCAACCTGTGCAGAATTTTCATCAAGCCGTTGAATGGCTCGAAGCGGAAGGCATGCGCGGCCAGTCGCAGCAGCGTTACAAGGGCCTTGGCGAGATGAATCCGGCCCAGCTATGGGAAACCACTATGGACCCGGAACGACGCACGATGTTGCGGGTTAGCATCGAAGACGCGATTGCAGCGGACCAGGTCTTCAATATGCTGATGGGCGAGCACGTGGAACCCCGAAAGGAGTTTATCGTCAATAACGCACTCTCAGTCGCAAACCTCGATGTCTAATCCCATGTGTTTGAAACGTCTCTCACGGGTTTCATGGTGACGGATTGCCAACTGCGAAGCACGCTAGGATGACTCGTTGCTGGCGTTCGCGATATGAAACATCGCAAACGCCAGCAGGTTGTCGAAGACTGCGAGCCCAGGGTAGTCCGCCGTCTTGAGCGTGCGCAGCGTGGTCGCACCGTTTCCGGTCAATACAAGAATCGGTGTGCAGCCGGCGGCCCGCGCCGCGTCCATATCCTTTAACGAGTCGCCAACGAAGGGAACCCCCGTCAGCGCCCGACCCGTTTCTGCAGCGATCTTCAGCAGCATGCCAGGGTTTGGTTTTCTGCAGTCACACCCCGCATCCGGGTGATGCAGGCACGCGAAGATCCGGGAAATCGCACCGCCCGAAGACTTCACAGCATCTGTCATCTTTTGGTGGATCGCAGCTAGATCGGCTGCCGAGAAAATGCCGCGCGCCACGCCGGCCTGATTGGTCGCGATATAGATGTTGTTACCAGAGTCGGTCAGTCGGCGGATCGCTTCGATCGCGCCTGGCAGCGGGCGCCATTCTGCGGGCGACTTGATATAGTCGGCGGAGTCCGCGTTGATGACGCCATCCCTGTCCAGAATCACGACGCCAGACATCGTTCAAGTGCACCCGGGAAACAACGGGCTAGCCCTTCAGGAGTGAGAAATCGGCGACCCGCAAGAATTGATTGCGCATGAACCGGAGCGTGGCGAGACGATTAGCACGCTGGCGATCGTCGTCGCTCATGACCAGCACATCATCGAAATACCGATCCACATGCTGTTGCAGGCCAGCCAGCACACGCAGCATTGCGGGGAACTCCTGGCTGTCTGCATGCCCTTCCATCATTTCGTTAGATTCTATCAACGCATCGTGCAGCGCATGCTCTGCATCCGCCTGGAACAGGGCCGGGTCCGGGCCGGCATCCAGGCCTTGCGCGTTCTGCAGTAGATTGGCGACACGCTTGTTGGCAGCCGTCACCTGGTCGAAGACGGGATCACCCGCGAATGTCGAGAGTGCCTGTACTCGTCGATGGCATCCCAGTATCGATGTATACGCATCAGCACCGTTGACTGCGGCTGCGAAAACGTCACTGCTTATGCCCTGATCCTGATACCAGGTGCCTGCGCGGTCGGCGATGTAAGCGGCAACCGCCTCAATTTCATAATGGTCCGGAAAAAGTTCTGCCGCTGTGCGGAGGGCCTCGGCGAGATCAAAACGAAGCTCTTTGTCGATGGCGATGCGCAAAATGCCAAGCGTTGCGCGCCGAAGTGCAAACGGGTCGCGAGAGCCTGTGGGGGGTTGGCCGATGCCGAAGAGGCCCACAAGCGTATCGAGCTTGTCGGCCATGGCAACGCAGGCGCCCTCGAGCGTTGACGGCAATTCGCCGCCGGATGCGATCGGCTTGTAGTGGTCACGAATCGCCGTCGCCACGGCATCAGGTTCGTTGCTGCTGATCGCATAGTAGCTCCCCATGATGCCCTGCAAGTCTGGAAACTCACCAACCATGTTGGATACCAGGTCCACCTTGGACAGGAGTGCCGCACGTCCGGCGATGTCGGGGTCTGCCCCGACCGCGGTTGCGAGGTAGGACGCGAGTGCGGCCATTCGCTTCGACTTGTCGAGATAACTGCCAAGTTTTGCCTGGAAGACCACGTTCGCCAATCGGTCGGCTTGCTCTGCGAGCGGTTTGGCGCTGTCCGTGCGAAAGAAGAAGTCCGCATCCGCGAGTCGCGGCAGGATGACCCGTTCGTTGCCCCGCACCACTTCTTCAGGGTCAGTGCTCGCGATGTTGGACACGGTCAGAAACCGAGGCATCAGCGTGCCACTATCGTCGACAAGGTGAAAGTACCGCTGGTGCTCCGTCATGGCGGAGATCAGTGCTTCATTGGGAACGGCGAGGAAGCGTTCATCGAACGATCCCGCGAGTGCGACAGGCCATTCCACCAGACTGGTGACCTCTTCAAGCAGCGCTTCGTCCAGCACAACTTTTGCGCCAATGGTCTTTGCGCATGCCAGCAGTTGTTCGCGAATGATCGATTGCCGCTCCGCGAAGTCCACCACGACGTGAGCCCGGCGGAGCGCTTCTGCGTAGTCATCCGCGTGTGAGAGCGTAATGGACCCGGTGGACATGAAGCGGTGACCGCGGCTCTCACGTCCGGTTTGCTGCCCGATCAGCGAAGCGTCGATGATCGATGAGCCATAGAGAAGTACGCACCAGTGCACAGGGCGGACGAAGGTTTCGCGACCGGCTCCCCAGCGCATTCGGCGGTTGATCGGCAGCGCGTCGAGTGACTGGGAGAGCAAGGGTCCAATCAACGTGTGGACAGACTCGCCGGGCTTAGTTTCGCTGAACTTGAGCCAGGTCCCTTTGGGCGTCTCCATGCGGGTTAAATCGGCGACCTCACAACCGCAGGAGCGAGCAAAGCCGACCGCAGCGCGGGTGGGCTTGCCGTCGTCGTCGAAGGCAGCGTCAATCGATGGCCCGCGCCGTTCGACATGCTGAGCAGATTGGTGTTCTTCCAGTTCGGTGACGACGATTGCGAGCCGGCGAGGTGTCGCGAAACTCGTTACTTTGCCGAAGAGCAGTCCCATATCCTTGAAGCCCGTCTCAACTGAGCGGGCCAGGGATGCTTCCAATCGCCGGAGCGACTTGGGCGGCAACTCTTCCGTACCGAGTTCAAACAGCAGGGACTCGGCCATCAGGATGCCGCCGCCAGAAACGCCTCGCGAACGCTATCGTCCGCGAGTGGAAAGCCGAGGGCCTCGCGACTAGCCAGATAAGTGGTCGCAACGCCACTGGCGAGATCGCGGACCCTTAAGATATAGCGCTGACGTTCAGTCACCGAGATTGCCCGGCGCGCATCCAGGAGATTGAACGTGTGCGACGCCTTCATGACGAACTCATACGCAGGTAATGCCAGATTGAGCTCGAGCATACGTTTTGTCTCGCCCTCGAAGAACGTGAACTGGTCAAACAGTGCATCAACATTCGCGGCTTCAAAGTTGAAGTGAGACATCTCGACTTCGTATTGGTGGAAGACGTCGGCATAGGTAACCGGGCCATCCTCCGTGTGGGTCCAGATGAGTTCCTGAAAGTTGGAAACGCCCTGCAGATAGAGGGCAAGCCGTTCCAGTCCATAGGTAATCTCCCCGGTCACGGGAAAGCACTCGAGCCCGCCGACCTGCTGAAAATAGGTAAACTGGGTGATCTCCATGCCATCCATCCACACTTCCCACCCGAGGCCCCATGCCCCCAGCGTAGGCGACTCCCAATTGTCCTCAACGAAACGGATATCGTGGACGGCGGGATCGATGCCGACCGCGATCAGCGAGTCCAGATACGCTGCCTGGATGTCGGGGGGGGATGGCTTTAGCGCGACCTGAAACTGGTAGTAGTACTGATAGCGGTTTGGGTTCTCGCCGTAACGCCCGTCGGTGGGCCGCCGACAAGGCTGAACGTAAGCGGTGCGCCAGCGCTCGGGGCCAATTGAACGTAGAAACGTCGCCGGGTGAAATGTGCCGGCCCCCATCTCCATGTCGTACGGCTGCATCAAGACGCAGTCATGCCCGGCCCAGTAACTTTGCAGCGCCGTAATCAGCTTTTGAAACGTGTCGACTTCTGGCACTGGCACGTCTTTACCCGCCTTTACGCATCGCGAAAAAAGTGCGTAAGTATACCTTGTTCAAGTGGGTTCAAATGGGCGGGATAGCAGATCGATGGGCTTAAAACGCTGTGAATGGTGCATGGGGGACCCGGATTACGAGGCGTATCACGACGAGGAGTGGGGGACGCCGCTACGTGATTCCATACGCCTCTTTGAGTTTCTTTTACTCGAAGGTGCGCAAGCCGGTCTCAGTTGGATCACGATCCTTCGAAAGCGTGACAACTATCGTCAGGCGTTTGACCAATTCGATCCGTCGCTCATCGCCGCGTATGGCGAACCTGACCTCGCGAGGCTGATGGCAGACCCGGGAATCGTTCGCAATCGGCTCAAGATTGCGAGTGCCAGACGCAACGCCCGCGCCTTCCTCGATATGCAGAGCGCGGGCGAAGACTTCAGCGCTTTGCTCTGGTCATTTGTTGATGAGGCGCCAAAGATCAATCGATTCAAGGACGGCGCTGATGTACCGGCCACAACCGACGCATCGGCGCAGATGAGCCGTGCGCTAAAAAAGCGAGGTTTCAACTTTGTGGGCCCAACCATTTGCTATGCCTTCATGCAGGCGACCGGCATGGTCAACGATCACGTAACAGACTGTTATCGCCACGCCGAGTGCGCTGCGCTGGCGCGTCGGGTATGAGGATGAATATGGTCTGGGCGTGTGTCGCGCGAGCATGAATCGCATTAAACACACGATCGTGCTCGGAATACTCTGGCTGGTTGCGCTGATACCGCTTCGCATCGGTCGGGCCCTCGGGACTCTCATTGGCCGAGTAAATTACTGGATCGACTCGCGCTCGACGAAGGTCACCCGCGTGAATCTGGCGCTTTGCTTCCCCGAGGTCCAGCAGGACAGGCTTGAGCGCCTGGTTCAACGCAGCCTTGCCCACACGGGACAAATGCTGGTTGAAACGCCCGGGGTCTGGTTGCGGCGATCGGCTGCCGAGCGTGCGATCGTGGCGGTGGAGGGCGAGGGCTTGCTGACGGCCGCATTGGCGGATGAAAGGGGGGTCATTATCCTGCTGCCACACCTTGGCAACTGGGAGATGTTCAATGTCTTCATTCGGCGCTACGGTCGCATGACGGCGCTCTATCAGCCACCGCACCAAACGTACTTGCAATCGCTGATGGCGGAGGTGCGCGAGCGCGCGGGCAACGAGATGGTACCCACCGACATTCGCGGATTGCGAACGCTCTACAAGCGTCTTGGCGCAGGGGGAACCGTTACCGTGCTGCCAGACCAGGTACCGGAGACCGGGCGCTTCGTATCGTTCTTTGGTATACCCGCACTAACCGACGGCTTGATAAGCCGCCTCGCCAATCGCAGCAACGCCCGCGTGCTCTCGGTCGTGGTTTGGCGCTGTACGGGTGGATATCGGGTTTGCGTCCGCGAACCGGTTGCGGACGTCGGCAGCGATGATCCCGATCTCGCCCTCGCTGCGGTTAACCAGACCATTGAAGCGTACGTGCGTGAGGAACCAGAGCAATATCAGTGGGAATACAAACGTTTTCGCGAGCGTCCTTCGGGTGAGGAGAAACTTTATAGCTTTCGTACCACGGAGACGCTCTACCATTGACGGCGGGCACTGTCGTCGATTTACAGGTCAGGAGGACGTTGGGCGATGAGGTAGGACTGGTTGCGAAGTCCCGCTGTTGTCTCCCCGGCCACGTCCTCGTCACGGAACACGCGTACTTGCAGGGAGTTAAACAGCCGTAGCAACTCGTTCGGTTTGAGCAGAAAGTCGGTGTTTGACGGCCCGCCGGGCGTCACCCGGTTGGCCGTAAAGGTCTGATAGAAGAGCAAGCCGCCTGGCCGCAATGCGTTCGCGATGTCGGGGCAAAGGTCCCGCGCGAGATAGCGGCAGACGACGATTGCGTCGTATGAGCGTGCCGGGGGTCGCTGCTGCGTGACATCGACGACACGCCCCGTGATCGCCAATTGGTTGGCACGCGCGAGCGTGTTGACCTTGCCGATTGCGACCCCGGAGACATCTGTCGCATCGACGGTCAAACCGGCCCGGGCGAGTGCGACCGCGTTGCCGCCGAGACCGCAGGCGAGATCTAGCGCTGTGCCGACGCGTGGGAGTAAATGCAGGTTATCCGCCAGCACCTCGGCAGGTTCACCACCAGCCGGCCGCGACGCATAGATGCGATCCCATTTGTCGGCCGGCGTCGCTGGTTCCGTCACGCTTGTCTCCTCCCAGGATCCACGACTCGTTTCGAAACACGGGTTTTCCCCGCACTAACGTTCCCTGGAACGCTACCTTGCCAGAACCTACTTTTCCCAGAACTTACCCTCAAGGAACCTATTTTCTCCCAGAACCTATCTCTCCCAAAATCTATTTCTCCCAAAACATGGGCGTAAACAGCACGAGCAGCGTGAAGATCTCGAGGCGACCCAGAATCATGGCAAGGCTGAGCAAGAGTTTCGACCCGTCAGAGATGCCGCCGTAATGCTGCGCGACCTCACCGAGTCCTGGCCCGAGGTTGTTGAGTGTCGCGCCGACCGCGGAAAACGCCGTAAGAAAATCCATGCCGAGAGCGACCAGTGCCAGGTGCATGAAAAGAAAGATGATGACGTAGATCGAGAAGAAGCCCCAGATTGCCTCGATCACCTTGTTCGGTACCGGCTGTTTATTCAATTTGATGGGGAAGATGCCATGGGGATGAATCAGGCGGTGAACCTCACGTCGTCCTTGCTTCAGGATCAGTATGACGCGGATTACCTTCATACCTCCACCCGTTGAACCGGCACACGCGCCGGTAAAGGCCCCGAAAAAGACCAGAAATGGCAGCATATTGGGCCAATTGGCAAAGTCGGCGGTCGTAAAGCCAGTGGTTGTGAATATTGAAACAACCTGGAATACGGCGTAGCGAAGCGCGTTCACGCCCTCGTAGGTGTTGGTGCTTGCGAGCACGACGGTGACGATGGCAATCGATATGCCAAGGATGGTTAGATAAAAGCGAACTTCCTCGTCCCTGAGATAGATGCGAAGCGACCGGCCTCGAAGGGCCATGTAGTGAAGCGCAAAGTTGATTCCCGACAAGACCATGAAGGCGATAGCGATGACTTCAATGAGTGGGTTATTGAAGTAGCCGATGCTGGCGTCATGGGTTGAGAAGCCGCCGATCGCGATCGTCGAGAAGCTGTGACAGAGCGCGTCGAACCACGTCATACCGGCACCCCAGTACGCCAGTCCGCAGGCCAGCGTAAGTCCAATATAGATGGACCAGAGTGCCAGCGCGGTCTGTTTGATGCGGGGTGTCAGTTTGGTATCTTTCATCGGACCAGGCGTCTCGGCGCGATATAACTGCATGCCCCCGATGCCGAGCATAGGCAGCACCGCGACCGCGAGGACGATGATGCCCATGCCCCCGAACCACTGCAGTTGTTGGCGGTAATAGAGGATCGACGGGGCAATGTTGTCGAGGCCCGTCAGCACAGTTGCGCCGGTCGTGGTCAGTCCGGAGAAGGATTCAAACAACGCGTCCGGGATCGACATCTCAATGCCGCCATCCAGCATCAGTGGCATCGCACCAAATATCCCGAGGGCGAAGTAGAAGAGCGCTGTGACGAGGAAACCGTCGCGGATGCGCATCTCTTCCTTGAAACGCTGGAACCCAAGCCAGAGCACGAGCCCGCTGCCCAGCGTATAGCCGAAGGCTTCGACAAAGATCCCGGCCATGCCGTCGGCGAAGAGCCAGGCGAAGAATATCGGCGGCAGCATTGAGATGCTGAACATCATCAGCAGCAGGCCAAGCGTGCGAAAAGCGATGCGAAAGTGCACGTCAGCCGTTCCCGATCGTTAGTTGTTGTCCCAAAATTGTCATCCTGACAATTCCTGGGAGTCGGTTTGCAAGCAAGCCTCGCACGTTCCTTTAGACAAAAAGCTTTTAGACAAAAGGCTTGCAGAAAAGAGGCGTGTGGAAAATGGCGGCGCATCCCCGCACCGCACGCGAGTGCTTGTCCCAGAATAGAATCCTGGGACAAGCATTAGCTGGTAAGAACCCGGAGCGACGGACGAGAGAAAGGTGGCATTGGCCGCTCAGAAAAAGGATGGCGGCGCATGAAAAAGCTTCTCAACCTCGGGCATGCGTTTTTTGTCGACGAGGAACAGAATCACGTGATCGTCTGGCTGGATCTCTATGTTGTCGTGCGCAATCATGACCTCCCGATCGCGTACAATTGCGCCAATCGTTGCGCCGGGCGGCAGTGGCACATCGCCGATGGTGCGGCCGATAACACGCGACGACCGTGCGTCGCCATGGGCGATTGCTTCGATCGCCTCAGCTGCACCGCGCCGGAGCGAGTGCACGCGCGCAACGTGGGCGCGGCGGATGTGCGCGAGGATGCTGCCGAGGGTCGCGGTTTGTGGTGATATAGCAATATCAATCTGACCTTCGATGAGATCGACGTACGCCGGATTGTTGATCAGGGTTATGACCTTGCGAGCGCCAAGGCTCTTTGCCAGCAACGACGACATGATGTTGGCTTCATCATCATTGGTGACTGCACAGAAGACGTCGGTTTCCTCGATGTTCTCATCGAGCAGCAGATTGCCATCAGATGCATCACCTTCGAGCACGATGGCGCGGTCAAGACTCTCGGATAGTTGATAGCAGCGCTCCCGTCTTCGTTCGATGATGCGCACGCGATAGCTTGTTTCGAGAATACGTCCGAGCCCAAGGCCGATGTTGCCGCCGCCCGCGATGATAACGCGACGATTCGGCCGCTCGGTTCGCCGCAGCTCACTCATTACGGCCTTGATATCCCGGGTCGCCGCGAGGAAGAAGACTTCGTCGTCAGCCTCGATGACGGTGTTGCCCTTGGGGATTATCGGACGGTTCTTACGAAAGATGGCCGCGACGCGAGTATCGACGTCCGGCATGTGCTGTCTGAGGGTGCGCAGTTCCTGGTCGACGAGGGGCCCGCCATAGTAGGCGCGTATCCCGACGAGTCGCACCAGGTCATCGGCGAAATCCATGACCTGCAGGGCACCGGGATTGTCGACTAGGCGGGCGACGTCGCGGGTGATGATTTGTTCGGGGGTCACGATGTGGTCTACAGGCATCGCGTCGTTGTGGAAGATCGCCATGTGATCGAGATAGGCAGGTGACCGGATGCGCGCGATTTTGATCGGCGTTTGAAAGACCGTGTAGGCAACCTGACAGGCGACCATATTGACTTCGTCGCTGCTGGTGACCGCGATGATCAGATCCGCGTCTTCGGCGCCCGCCTGGGCGAGAATGTCCGGGTGACTCGCGGGGCCGCGCACAGTGCGGATATCCAGGCGATCCTGCAGTTCCCGCAGACGGTCGCCGTTCGTGTCAACGACTGTGATGTCGCTGGCTTCGCTTGTCAGATTCCGGGTCAAACCCCAGCCTACCTCGCCCGCGCCTAGAATGATGATCTTCATGTGCACTTCTCAAGTCGAGCGAAGAAGAAGCCATCGGGACCGCGGGGTGTCGGCAGAAGTTGAAGGTTGGTTAGCGCTTGCTCATGGCCCGGCAGAGCAAAAGGTGAGGCTACTGCCGAGGGTTCGTGGGCGAGGAACCGGGCCACGACGTCCTGATTTTCAGCTGCGAGGATTGAACAGGTGGCGTAGATGAGCTGTCCCCCTTTGCGAACGCGCGGCCAGAGCGCGTGCAGCATGGCGAGCTGGGTCGCGGCAAGCTTAGCAACATCCGAGTCCCGTCGCAGTAGCTTGATGTCGGGGTGTCGGCGAATAACGCCGGTCGCCGAGCAGGGGGCATCCAGGACGACTACGTCATATGTGATCGGTTCAGGACCCGGGCCTGACGGGGATTCCGCTGCGGCGGCCGGGGCTGGCGTAGCAAGGAGATCTTCACAGTGGACCTGGGCCGTCAGGCCGAGTCGTTGCAGATTGCCGGTCAGCATCTCGCAGCGCGCGACACTGATATCGACCGCAGTAACGACGAGTAACTCGCGGGATTCGAGAAAGAGCGCGGTCTTGCCTCCCGGGGCGGCGCAGGCGTCGAGGAGTGTCGTGGCGGTATCGGGGACGAGGTATTCAAGGTACTGGGACGACACGTCCTGAATGGCGCACAGGCCCTCAGCGAAGCCCGGTAGTTTGTCCACGTTGTAGGGCGTGTCGAGTGTTAATGCAGAGGTGAGATCAGGTACCGGTGATGCCTCGATCCCTTGCGCTGCGAGCTGCAACTGATAGTCACTGCGGGAGACCCGTGTCCGGTTGACGCGCAAATGCATGGGCGGGTGCTGGTTGGCTGCGTCGAATATCGCCGGTGCACCGTCGGCGTACTGACGGCGAATACGGTCGATGAGCCACTGCGGGTGATTCCATCTTGCTTCCGGGTCCGCGTCGTCGCTGCCGGCTGCCGGCGTTGCGCGAAGGAACGACCGCAGTACGCCGTTCACGAGCCCGCGTGCCCAGGACTTTCCGCGCGGCACGGCGTTCACACATTCGTTGACCGCCGCGTGATCTGGTGTGCGCATCGTGCCGAGACGGTAAAGCCCGACGAGCATAATCACTTGAATATCGGCATCGCGCTCGCGGAGCTGCTTTTTAAGCAGGGTCCCCAGCTGGGCTGACAACGAGTAATACTCCCGCAGCACCCCGTATGCAATGTGCTGTATTGTCGGATTGGTATCATTTCCTGCAAGACATTGGGTCAGGGACTCGCCCTGCGTGACTCGAACCAGAATGGTGGCGGCGCGAGCCGTGTCATGTGCCAAAACGTGACCCGATTTCAAAGAGTTCGCGACGCGAATTCAAGACGTCCCGTGCGGTGATTACCTTGCCTTTACCCACGGGAATCTGCAGCTGGGTGATACCGACAGTCCCCGCTCCGCAGGCGACCTCGATTGCGGCGTCCGTGACATCGACGATTGTTCCCGGCGACTGGTCCGTGGCTTCGCTCAGGGTGCATGAATGCCATAGTCGGGTACGCATCTCGCCCTTGTTTGTGAAGGCAATCGGATTCGGGTTGAGGGCGCGAATCTGGCGATCGATTTGCGTATTGCTGCTTGCCCAGTTGATCTGCGCTTCTGCCTTTTCGATCTTTGTCGCGTAGCTTGACGGACCGGACTGCACGACCGGGTTCATGTTGCCGCTCGCGAGTTGGTCGAGGCTCGTGAGCAGGGCGGCCTGGCCAAGCCCGGACAAGCGTGCGCTGAGGCTGGCGGCGGTGTCGTGGTCAGTGATGCGCGTCCGTCGAATCTCAAGGATGTCGCCCGTGTCGAGGCCCTCATCCATCTGCATGATCGTGACCCCGGTCTCGGCATCACCCGCTGCGAGCGAGCGTTGGATCGGTGCTGCGCCACGCCAACGCGGCAGAATCGACGCGTGCACGTTGATGCAGCCGCAGCGCGGAAAGGCGAGGACTGGCGGTTGCAGAATTTGTCCGAAGGCGACGACAACCAACACGTCTGCGGGGTATTCGGTTAGGTCGTCAGTCCGCAGGCGTCGTGGCTGGAGTACCGGCAGAGAGGCCTCGAGTGCGCGGGTCTTGGTGTGGCTCGGCACGGACTGTCTGCCGCGCTTGCCCGGTTTGTCCGGCTGCGTCACGACGGCTACTACGTCGTGCGGTGACTCGATGAGCGCGGTTAGATGATCTGCGGCAAGCTGCGGCGTCCCCGCAAACAGCACGCGGAGGGGCTGACTCATCCTTCGGAAGCCCGCTGTTTTTGGAGTTTGACCAGTTTCTTGCGGATGTTCTGGCGCTTGGTGCTGCTGAGATAGTCGACGAACAACTTGCCTTTCAGGTGATCCATCTCGTGCTGAATGCACACGGCCAACATGCCATCGGCGTCCAGTTCGAACTCATCGCCATTGCTGTCCCGGGCGACCAGATGAATGAACTCGCTGCGACGAACAGGTTCATAAAAAGCGGGTACCGAGAGGCAGCCTTCATTGGATTCAAAGTCGCCGCTGTGCGACATGATCACAGGATTGATGAGTGTCATCGGTACATCTCGGGAGTCCGACAGATCGAGCACGACGATTTGCTTGTGTACGTTGACCTGCGTCGCGGCGAGGCCGATTCCGGGCGCAGCATACATGGTCTTGAGCATTTGCCCTGTGAAGTCGCTGAGCGAATCACCGAAGTCGGTCACGGGTGCAGCAACTTTGCGCAAACGTGGATCTGGAAATTCGAGGATGGTCAGGAGCGTATCATTCATTTGCAGCGCGGATTGTGGCATTGAAACCGTTGTGCCTGGTATTGCGGGCTGGTGATGCGCCCCGGCTGTGGCGGCCGAAACGGCCATGACGGATCAGAAGCTGGGCCGTAGACCGGGTCATGGGCCGTGAATACACCTCTAGTAAAAACGCAAATTCTGCTGCTAAGATAATGATCAACAACCAATTTGTTGGCTCGATCGTCGTGTTGTGCGCCTGCTTTTAAGACCGATCCGGGGTCTTTCAGACCAACACCGGGATCCTTTCGGACCTACACCGGGATCTTTTCAGACCAACATCGGAACCCTTCAGACCAACATTGGAATGATGATGCAGGCCGCTTTGAACGCGTTCACGGTTTGCACGGCATGGCTCTCGCAGAAGCTCTTTGCGATCAGCGTTGACCGCTGGTCTCTGCAAGCGCGCGAGCAGACGCGGTTATTGTACTCTAGCTGCCGGCCGCGATGGTTTGATTTTGCTTCGATTCGAGGATGGCCAAGCCGATGAGAGAGAATCACGGAAGAGTCCGACGGACTCTCATACAGATCCTGGGCGCGTTGGCGCTGGCTGGCGGCATGTCTGTTGCCGCGTTTGCCGAAGAACTCCTGCTGCCAGACCGCCCGGACATCTACGTGGTCAAGGAAGGGGACACCTTGTGGGACATCGCCTCGGTATTTCTCAAGGATGCGTGGCGGTGGCCGGAAATCTGGGAAGTTAACAGCGCGATTAAGGATCCGCATCTCATCTATCCGGGCGACCAGGTCAGCTTTGTCGCCGGCAGGCTTGCGGTTCGCCGCAAGGGTACGGGCGCAACGGTCAAACTGTCGCCACCGGCAGGATCGGGAATCGTTAAGCGCAAGCCCACCATCAGAAGCACGCCGATCAGCAGTTCTATTCCGTCGATCCCGCTGGACGCCATCGCGAGCATGTTGACTACGGGCCGCATTGTTGAGCAACACACGCTCGATGGTGCGCCCTACATCCTTTCAGGGACAGCAGACAGACTGATCTTCGGCCCTGGGGATGAATTCTATGCACGTGGCGAATGGTCGGAAACGTCGTCGGTGTATGGCCTTTTTCGCAAAGGTAATGTCTATCTTGATCCAGAAACCAAGGAAGTGCTCGGCTTTGAGGCCCGCGAAGTCGGACTCGCGCGCGTCAAGGAACGCGCCGGAGACGTCTTCACCCTCGAACTTACCAGCGTCAAGGAAGACGTGCGCATTGGCGATCGGCTGCTGCCAACCGAAGAGCGGCGGGTTGAATCGACGTTTCACCCTGCGGTGCCGGGGCGCCCCGTAAAGGGCGTGATTATGACGGTCATGGGGGGTGTGACGCAGGTAGGCCGCAACGACGTGGTTGCGTTAAACCGGGGTGCGATTCACGGGCTCGAAATCGGCACGATCCTCGCGGTCCACAAGCGTGGCAGCGTTGTCCGTGACCGGATCTCCCGCGAACGTGTGCAGTTGCCGCAAGAGCGTGCGGGTGTACTGATGATCTTCCGGACCTTCGAGAAAATGTCCTACGGGCTGGTTCTCGAAACCGAAGAGCCGCTCCGCGTCGGTGATGAGGTCACAAACCCCTGACTGTTGGTGGCGCGGCACGCAGGGACCCGCCATGGCCATTTTCGGGAAGAAAATGCGAGGTTTGCTTGCGAACCGACTCCGCAGAATTGTGAGGATGGCATTTTCGGGATAAAACGAGCCATTCGCGTGTTGCGGCATGTGGTCGTATCGGTCACGAATCCGTGCACAACACTGCGATCCCGTGGCAGGCACCACCACCTGTAAGCAATACGTCCGCTTGTAGGCGCCGTGGCCACTTGTAAGCCGCGGCCGCTCCCAAGCTGCGGCCATTTGCAAAACTGGCGGCGACAGCGTCGATTCCCGGAACTAATCAGCACCCGCTCGCTCAAATACGATGAGTGCGACACGGATGTCGTCGATGGGGTTCGCAATGGATGTCGTCAATGGCAGGGGCTTTGCGGGCGGGGTCTTTGTAGTCTGGCGCTTTCTCAGGCGCCGCCCTTGCAAGCGCTGGCCGTCCCAAACGCCACCAACTACCCAAACGCCACCAACTAAAGGTAGCCGACCGATGGACATGGAACTGTCCGATGCACTCTTTTTGCACCGTGTACTCTCTCGCAGCTCACGGGATCTCGCGCGCCTCTGGCAGAACGCTCCGGCCATTATCGCCACGCGTCGTCGCAGAGACCTCATCGCCCTTGGCATCTCTGAGCCAGATGCGGTCACTCTGTTGTCCCGGGACGGAGCCGACGAGGTGGAATCCGATTTGCGGTGGCTTGAGTCCAATCACTGTGACGTGCTCACGATTGATGACCTTCGTTATCCGCCGCTGCTGCGTGAAATCGAGGATCCGCCGCCGCTCTTGTTCATGCGGGGCGACCCGGCATGCCTGGACCCTCCAAGGATCGCGATTGTCGGCTCGCGGCGCAGCACGGCGCAGGGCCGCAAGATCGCTGAGGGCTTTGCGCGTGAGCTGTGCATGGCCGGCCTGACCGTCGTTAGCGGAATGGCGAGTGGCATTGACGGTGAGGCGCATCGGGGTGCGTTGGCTGCAGGCGGGCCAACAATTGCGGTCCTGGGGACCGGCATCGATCTGGTTTACCCGAAGAGCCATGGCCGACTTGCGTTGGCGATTGCCGACAAGGGACTGCTGCTTTCCGAGTACCCGATCGGCACGCCCGGACTCCCCCGGCACTTTCCACGCAGGAATCGCATCATCAGTGGTTTGTCGCTCGGTGTCCTCGTCGTTCAGGCGGCCGCCCGCAGCGGATCGCTGGTAACGGCGAGAATGGCGATGGAGCAGAGCCGTGAGGTGTTTGCTGTGCCCGGTTCAATTCTCACTTCGGTCAGCCGCGGGTGCCATCGCCTGATCAAAGATGGCGCAAAACTCACCGAGTGCGTGGATGATGTGCTTGAAGAACTTGGCCCACTCGCCGCGCTCGAGCGACGGACCACGGACCGGGGTGACGCAGAGTCGGAGGCGCACCGGGTCATTGTCACCGCACTTGGCGACGAACCGGTCACCGTGGATGAATTGAGCGAGCGCACGGGTATGGATGTGTCCGATCTCAGCGCGGCGCTCCTGCTGCTGGAGTTGGGGAACGTGGTTGTCGCGGACGCCAGTGGTTACGTGTTGCATCCGTCGGTTGGGTAGTGTTGGTTGGCTGGTGCGTCTGTCGACGAGAATGGCGATAGAGGATGGGTCATAGTGAGCAGAGCGACGCGGGATGGTCATTCGCTTGTCTTGAATACCATTTGTTCGTCCGGTAACGTCCGTTTCCTTTTTCCGGAGACGCTAATGAGCAAGCCATTCGTTGCGATCCTGATGGGATCAGATTCGGACAAGCCGGTGATGGAAGCGGCAGCAGATGTGCTGACGGCTCTGGGTGTTACGAGCGAAATGCGGATCACGTCGGCACATCGCACGCCTGCAGACACCGTTGAGTTCGTTCGGGATGCCGAAAAACGAGGTTGTCAGGTCTTCATCGCCGGCGCCGGCATGGCGGCTCACCTTGCCGGTGCGGTCTCGGCGCAAACCCTCAAGCCGGTGATCGGCGTGCCTCTGGATGCAGGTACCCTGGGCGGCATGGACGCATTGCTCTCGACCGTGCAGATGCCTGGCGGCATCCCGGTCGCAAGCGTTGCGATTGGCAAGGCGGGCGCGAAGAATGCCGGTTACCTCGCGGCGCAGATTATCGGGACCTCCGACCCGGACCTGCACCAGCGCCTCATTGACGAGCGCGCGGCCAACGCCGAGGCGATTCGTCAGAAGAATGCCTGAAGGGTGTGCCTTACACTCCGACACGATGACTGGCGGGCCCGGGCCGGCGCGACCCTCCTCCGGCACCATGGCGTCGTTGCGTACCCCACCGAAGGTGTTTGGGGCCTTGGCTGTATGCCGGGGTCCACGCAGGCGCTCAACCGAATTCTTGCGCTCAAGGGGCGTGCGCAGGCAAAAGGGATGATCCTTGTGGCGGGCGATGAACGCTTCTTTGCACCGTTGCTCGAAGGGTTGCCGGTGCCGGCGTTGCGGCTGTTTCGGGCGAGTGCGGGTGAGCACATCACCTGGCTTGTCCCGTGGCGCGGCCGGCTGTTGTCTTCCTGGTGTGGCCGAGTTTGTGCCCCACGCAAGATCCTCTCACCGATCGTCCGGGGTGCCTCGGATCACGTGGCGATTCGCCTGTCGATGCATCCGGTTATTGCGGCGCTTACCCGCTCCACGGGGACGCCGATCATCTCCACGTCCGCCAACCCCGCGGGGAGAGCCCCGGCCCGCAGCGCATTTGATGTGCGCAGGTACTTTCGTAACAGTCTGGATGCGATCGTGCCGGGTAGCCTGGGTAATGCGGCTGGCCCGAGCGAGATCCGTGATCTGCTGACCGGTGCCGTGGTGCGCCCGGCCGCCGTGGGTCAATTGAGCGCGTCCGTCGCCGGGAGTGCGCCGCCATAATCAAGCTCGCGGTCTTCGGCAACCCGATAGCCCACAGTCGCTCGCCGGAGATTCATGCGGCGTTCGCGGCCCAACGCCATCTGGAGATCAGCTATGAGCGCATCCTGGCGGCGGATTTCGCGACCGATGTGGCCGCGTTCGTGGCTGCCGGTGGCGCTGGCTTCAACGTCACCGCCCCGTGCAAGGGTGAGGCGCATGACCACGCTGATGACCTGAGCGAGATCGCGGCGAAGAGTGAGGCGGTCAACACCGTAGTCGTGCGAGAAGGCCGCTTGTGGGGTGACAACACCGACGGCCGCGGACTGATGCGCGACCTGATCCTTAATCTCGACTGGCAGATCGCCGACAAGCGCGTGCTTGTGCTCGGGGCGGGCGGCGCGGTGCGGGGTGTCATGGGGGATTTACTGGGGGCCGGCGCGGCGATGGTCTGCGTGCACAATCGCACGGTCTCGCGAGCCGAAGCGCTTGTTCAGCAGTTCGGGGACCCCCGGCTGACCTGTGCACGAACGAACCCGGGCTCGGACTTCGACGTGATTCTAAATGGGACTAGTGCCGGGCTGGGCGATGCTTTGCCGGACGTTCCTACGTCGATCTTTGCCAGCGCACCCCGGGCTTACGACATGACCTACAGCGCAGGGTCAACGACGACCTTCAATGGGTGGGCCGCCGCATCGGGAGCGCTCGAGACGGCCGACGGCCTGGGGATGCTGGTCGAACAGGCCGCCCTGGCGTTTGAGCTGTGGACAGGTATGCGTCCGGATACCGGCCCCGTCATCCGCGGAATGCGCGCCGGGACCAACGATTAGTCACTGCGCGGATGTGGGTGCGGACCGGAACGCAGGTCATCGAAGCCTGACCTGCCAAGCGATCAGTTCGCCGATCGGCGCCCTTTCAATGCGGGATCGATGTGTCCCGGGTCAGCCCAAAACCGTGGCGAGTCGCGAAACACTGGCGAACTCTGCCGGTCAATGACAGGTTCTGGTCCCGCAGCACCTGTAGGCAGGCCGGGTCCGGCTTGCAGCGAGCGGATTGTGTCCGGCAGATCCAACGCGGCGCAGGTGGTTTCCACCACGGTGTCCAGACGCTGAGATGGCGTCTTTCCCAGTAACTCGTTGACGAAGACATTGGCGAGCAGCATGTCGGCGTGGCTGAGCATGACGCGGTGAGTAACCTGAACCTCGTCGTCGAATATCTCGATGAAGCGGTGAAATGCGTAGGCGACCTGCAGCCGGTCCTGGACGGTTGGTGCGACTGGCAGCGCAGGGAGCGCGTCTGCCAGCGCCTGCGCGTTGGCGACGAGGCCGATGCCATGCGAGGTGGCGGCGCACGCGAGTTCGTCCAAAAGATCCCGAACGCTTGTGATGTAGTCGAGAACAAAAAGGGTGACCGATGACGCCTCGGGTCCGCGCAGCCGCTCCAGTCGCTCGCTGCTCTGCCCGAGTTGCATTCGCGCGCGTGCGATTTCGATGTCGCTAATCGTTTGTGGCAGAGAGTCAAAGATCGATGACACGGACTGATAACGCCGGGACAGCCACGGTTCGTGGAGTGTTCGCCGGATCATTGCCGGAATGATCGACATTCTGAACAGATCCTTGTGCGCGCCGCCGCCCACACAATGTTCGGCGAGGGCGTCGGCTTTGTTGGTGAGGCCGCATCTTTGGTAAGATGGCGCGCTCACCGTTCCATGCCCGTCTGAGTCACCGAATACCCACCGAATGAGCTCCCTTAACCAAATTGCCCAGGCGCCGCCCCGGTGGCGCGACTACCTCGAAATGTGCAAGCCACGCGTGGTCCTGCTCATGTTGCTCTGCGCAACAGTTGGCATGTTCCTGGCGACAGACGCCATGGTTCCCTGGCAAGTCCTGGTGTATGGCAATCTGGGAATCGCGCTCGTGGCTGGCTCGGCGGCAGCGCTGAACCATCTGGTCGACTTCCGGGTTGATCAACGAATGGCGCGCACGCGCAATCGACCGGTCGCGCAGGGTCGCGTCGGGGCCGCGGAAGGCCTGACTTTCGTTGCTGTCACGGGCGCCGCCGGCATGGCGATCCTGATCTGGTATGTCAATCCATTAACGGCGTGGCTGAATCTTGCATCCTGGTTGGGCTACGGCGTCTTCTACAGCATGTATCTCAAACGTGCGACATCGCAGAACATCGTCATAGGTGGTCTGTTTGGTGCGGCGCCGCCGCTCTTTGGCTGGACTGCGGTCACCGGCTCTGTTGACGGCGGCGGGCTGATTCTCGTTCTGATTATTTTTGCGTGGACGCCCCCGCATTTCTGGGCGCTCGCGATCGACCGGATCAAGGAGTACCGGGAGGTCGATTGGCCGATGTTGCCCGTGACCCATGGCGAGCGGCATACGAAGCTCCACATTCTGCTCTACACCGTCATGCTCATCATGACGTCGGTATTGCCCTTCCTGATTGGGATGAGTCATCTGCTCTATCTGGGCGCAGCCCTTGCCCTCGGTGCGGGGTTCATGTACTGGAGCCTCGTCATGTTGTTAACCGACAATCGGCGTGCGCCGCTCGCGACATTTCGTTACTCGATCGTCTACTTGATGGCCCTGTTCCTGGCGATGTTGGTGGACCATTACATTCCTATCTGATCCCGAGGTCCCCCGATCGATCCGGATCGTCTCGATGGCAGGGCTGGGCCTTGTTGTTGTCGTGGCGTTGGGTGTCGCTGGTTTCCAGGCGCTACAGTCCCCGGACCTCGGCGCTATCGGTTACATCGAGTACCCGGTTGCAAGGCCTGTTGCGTTTGACGCGTGGGCGATCACCGACCATCGCGGCCAGGCGGTCACGGCTGCCGCGCTCGCGGGCCGCTGGAGCATCGTCTTCTTTGGCTTCACTTACTGTCCGGACGTGTGCCCGGTCACGCTTTCAGTGCTGAACCGGGCGATCGCTGACCTACCCGAACCGCCACGGGTCATGCTGGTTTCGTTGGACCCCAAGCGCGATACGCCGGCACGTCTCGGCGACTACCTGGCGGCGTTCAATCCGGATTATGTTGGTCTGACGGGTCGGGCTCGCGACATTCAGAATCTGGCGGACGCACTCGGCATGGCGTTCGTCCGCATTCCTGGGCTGACCCGGGGTGACTACAGCTACGATCATGCGATCGATCTTGTGGTGTTAGACCCATCTGCTGCGCATGCGGGTTACATCAAGACACAGGATCCCGAGGCGTTGCGCCAGATCTTCCAGTCGCTGGCTGGCAGGTAAGGGTGCGCGGGGTGTTCATCGCAAGGCACGTGCCGTACACTTGATCTCGAATCCGGGTGACAAAAGCGTTGTGGAAGGGTCCGAGCGTCTCATCGAGCAATATCAGCGAGTCAGGGAAACCTCGGTGGGTCTCTGCGAGCCCCTCGCCGTTGATGACTACGGGACACAGCCGATGCCGGATGCAAGTCCGCCCAAATGGCATCTGGCCCACGTCACCTGGTTTTTTGAGACCTTCCTGTTGTCCCCGTCTCTGCCCGGCTACTCGGTTTTCAATGCCCAGTTCGAAGTGTTGTTCAACTCCTACTACAACGGTGTTGGCGAGCAGTTTCCGCGCGACCGACGTGGCCATCTGTCGCGCCCGACCGTGGCGGAGGTACTGGCATATCGCGAGCACGTCGATGCGGGAATGGCCTCGTTCCTGGCGATGGACCAGGACGAGGCGACACTCTTTCGCGTTGTTCTCGGCTTGCACCACGAGCAACAGCATCAGGAATTGATTCTCACGGATCTGAAGTACAACCTTGGCAATAATCCCCTGCACCCGCGTTATGTGGAATCGAGCGCGCGCGAAAGCGGCGGGCTCGACGCACCGGCTCTGCGGTTCATCCCGTTCGCCGGAGGCGTCAACGAAGTCGGTTGGGACGGGCGAGGGTTCTGTTTTGACAACGAAACGCCGAGACATGCCGAGCTACTTGTGGACTACAGCATCGCAAACCGGCCCGTGACCAACGGTGAATATACGCAGTTCATCGATGATGGTGGGTACGACGAGCCCGATTTGTGGCTGTCAGATGGCTGGCGCTGGAATCGTGAGTCGGGTGTTCGGGCGCCGCTCTACTGGCGTGACGAGGA
>CAVOBC010000012.1:0-27442 GCA_963693635.1 Gammaproteobacteria bacterium
CGATGGCATCACGGCATCACGCCAGGAAGTCCACGGCATACTGCCGGTCAAGGCTGGCACCCTGACCCTGCCGCCGGTTGAGATTCACTGGTGGGACACGAAGGCAGAACGCACACGAACTGCCCGGATCCCCGGGCGCACGGTCAACATCGAACCGACTGCCGCAACCTATCGACCGCCTCAGCCCTCCCAGCCGCCGCAAACCGTCAGCAATCAGGGCGGGGTACCGGAGACCAACATCTGGCAATACGTGGCAGGCGCGGCGATTGCCGCCTGGCTGATTACACTCATCCTCTGGCGTCTGGGCCCGCGACCGACCGCCGGCAAAGAGCCGCGCACCGAGACCCGGGCAACGCCCAGCCCCGACGTTCTCTTTCGTGACCTGCTCACCGCAGCGAAACGCGGGGATGCATCCGCATCCCACCGACTGCTCGGGGCGTGGCTTGCACAACGCTTTGCGGTCCACAGCGTGAGTGATATGAAAGACGACGCGCTCACGGCGGCAGCCACTGCGCTTGAGCGTGCCATCTTCAGTCCTGCGCCCGCCGAAAGCTGGTCAGGCGAAGACCTTCAATACGCGCTCGACGACCTCAACAAGCGCGACAATCGGAAACTTCCGCCACCCCTCCTGCCGTCACTCAACCCCGCCTAGGGCGCTGAAGAATCACGCACTCTTCGACACGATCTCGTAGACATCTCGCGACAGACCCTCGCTCTCGAGAATCCGATTGAGCTGCGCCTTCATCAGCGTCTGGCGCGAACCCGCGATCCGCCGCCAGCGAGTAAGCGGCGCACACACGCGTGCCGCGACCTGTGGATTGATTGGGTCCAGTTCAATGATTCGATCAGCTAAGAACTCATAGCCGCCGCCTGAAGCATCGTGGAAGGCTGACAAATTCTGCGCGAAGCCAGATACGAGCGCCCTGAAACGGTTCGGATTAAGCAAGGTGAACGCCTCGTGCTCACGCAACTGCCGAACAGTCCCAAGTGTACCCGGACGCACGCTTGCCGCCTGAATCATGAACCACTGATCGATCACCAACGCCTCGTCCGCCCAACGACTGTAGAACGCCGCAAGGGCCTTGTCTCGTGCCGCAACAGCGCTGTCGCTGCCAGCATTGACCAGCGCCCGAAGTGCCGCCGCTTCATCAGTCATGTTGTCTGCCGACTCAAACTGCTTCACGGCCAGCGGGATCGAATCTGCTTCGCTGGCACCCGACGCGAGATAGGCAAGGCAGGTGTTGCGCAACGATCGTGCAGCGATCTGCGGAGCGGACGGTGCGTAGTCTTCCTCTGAGAAATTGAGCTTATAGACAGACAACATGACCCCTCGCATTGCATCGGCAATAGCATCACGAACGCGCGTACGCGCCGCGTGGATCAGATCGATGTCAGCCACGTCTTGCTGATCAGCCAGGAACGCTTCTGCCGGCAGCGTCAGCATTGCCGCAACCATAGCCTTGTCGAGCGCGCCGTCCGTGTCACCTACAACCGCCATCAGGTTGCTCTCAAAAGCGGCGAGCAGACGGCTATCAACGGCAAGCACCTCGCCATCTGCAGCTGCCTTCATTTGCTCATTGATGACATCGACCGCCAATCGCTGGCCAGCTTCCCATCGGCAGAAGCCGTCACTGTCGTTACTCATCAGGAAAGTCAGATCATCCCGACTGTACGCGTATTCCAGGCGCACCGGTGCAGAGAAGCCGCGGAGCAATGAGGGTACTGGCTGCACATCAACGTCGGTGAAGACAAAGGTCTCGGTAGTGCGGCCAACGGGCAGGACGAGGGTCTCGCAGGGTTCAGCGTCCGGGCCTTCAAGCCGCAGCGGCAGATCGTTGCCATCGGGACCGATCAAGCCGACGGCGAGGGGGAGGTAGAAGGGTTCCTTCTCTGGCTGCGTTGGCGTTGCCGGGCAACTCTGGGCGACGCGCAGGGAAAACGTCCGCGCCTCGGCATCGAACTGCCCGTCGACATTGAGCACCGGAGTGCCCGCCTGCCGATACCAGTTGCGAAACTGGGTGAGATCAACGCCACTTGCATCTTCCAGCGCAACGACGAAGTCCTCGGTCGTTACGGCCTGACCGTCATGCCGCTCGAAATAGAGATCACTGCCTGCCCGAAATCGCGCCGGCCCAAGCAGCGTGTGAATCATGCGAACAATCTCGGCCCCTTTTTCGTACACCGTGGTCGTATAGAAGTTGTTGATCTCAATGTAGGAGTCCGGCCGGATTGGATGCGCCATCGGGCCCGCATCTTCTGGATACTGAACTGTGCGCAGGAAGCTCGCGTCACCCACCCGGCAGACGTCGGCAGACCCCATGTCCGCAGAAAACTGCTGATCCCGGAAAACTGTAAAGCCTTCTTTCAGACTCAACTGAAACCAGTCGCGACACGTCACCCGGTTGCCGGACCAGTTGTGGAAGTACTCGTGCGCGACAACCCCTTCCACGCGTTGATAGCCAGCATCCGTGGTCGTGTCCGGCCGCGCCAGCACACAACTCGTGTTGAAGACGTTGAGGCCCTTGTTCTCCATCGCACCCATGTTGAAGCTTTCCACGGCAACAATCATAAAGATATCAAGGTCGTACTCACGGCCGTAAATCTGCTCATCCCAGGCCATTGCGTGCTTGAGCGACGCCATCGCGAAGTCAACCTTGTCGATATTGTGAGCTTCGGTAAATATCTGCAGCGTCACATCACGGCCACTCATCGTGGTGAATGAATCCTCGATGTGCTTCAAGTCGCCAGCAACCAGCGCGAAAAGGTACGCGGGCTTGAGATGCGGGTCTTGCCACGTGATCCGGTGTCGCCCGTCCGCCTCCTCGGACCGGGCGATCGCGTTGCCATTCGACAGCAGAACGGGGTAGGTAGACTTGTCCGCGGAAATCGTTGTGCTGAATCGCGACATGACATCCGGCCGGTCAAGGTAATAGGTGATGTTGCGGAAGCCCTCAGCCTCGCATTGGGTGCAAAACATGTCCCCGGATTTGTACAGGCCCTCCAGCGCCGTGTTCTCCTGTGGCCGGATTACCACCGAGGAAGTCAGCGTGAACGCTTCGGGCACGTCATGGAGCGTGAGGGTCTCCTCGTCAACGGTGTACTCGTTCGACATCAGAGCACGATCGTCGATGGCAACGGCCGTGAGTTCCATATTCTGACCATCAAGTACAAGCTCTGACGGGTCACCTTCGAATTCCGGGTTCCGCCTGAGGCGAAGGGTCGACGACACCTCGGCCCGGTCCTCGAACAGATCGACCGCCAGATCCGTCTGCTCGATCAGGTAGGGCGGAACCTTGTAGTCGTTAAGCTGGATGGCTTTGGGCTGACCGTCTTTCATTGATACCTCATCATGTCGGGTGGCTTCATGGATTCGGAGTCGCCGATCGGTGCCATTGGGCGACTTCGCACGTTAACCGACTAGCGGTCCATCATAACTGAAGCCCGTTCGCCTCCGACGGCAGACGCCGCCCGCTGCACCGTAGTACGCTTAGCCGATGAGCACCCGTGGCTATCTTGAGAAGATGCGCGTCGTCCAACGTGAGGATGGGGCCGTCGTCGACTACTACCTTCGGCTATCGGCGGCGGAGGTCCATCTCAACTCGCATCTCGGGGACCTCGTCACGTTGCAAAGCAGGCCGGGCATAAGCTGTGCACATTGTGGCGAGATGAGCCCTCGCAGTTACGCGCAGGGCTACTGTTACGAGTGCTTCCGCACGCTCGCTCGATGCGACCTCTGCATCGTCAGCCCCGAGCGGTGCCACTTTGCCGCAGGGACCTGCCGCGAACCCGACTGGGGCGAGTCGTTCTGCAACCAGCCACACGTTGTTTATCTCGCCAATTCATCCGGGATCAAGGTCGGGATTACGCGCCCGGACCAGATTCCGACGCGGTGGATTGATCAGGGCGCAGTACAGGCAACGCCTGTTGTCAATGTTGCGACCCGTCAGCAGGCAGGATTCGTCGAGGTTGCCTTCAAAGCACACACATCAGACCGCACTCAATGGCAGCGAATGCTGCAGGCAGACGATCCGCACGTTGACATGCAGCGCACCCGGCGAGACCTGCTAGCGCAGGTGGAACCCGCGCTCGCGCAGATCCGCTCCAGATTCGGCGACGCAGCGGTCGAGGTCACGGATGCGGTGCCGACAAGGGTAATTCGCTACCCGATCCGGCAGTACCCGACGCAGGTCGCCGCACTCCCCTTCGGCAATGACCAAACGATCTCAGGTCACTTGTTTGGCATCAAAGGCCAGTACTTGATTCTCGACACCGGCGTCATCAATCTGCGCAAATACAGTGGCTGTGACGTGGAGTTCTCGGCGAGCAGGTCGCGCGCGCGTTCGTCACCCGGGTTGCAGGGCTCACTCTTCTGAGCTTTTGGACGCGGAACCGGGAGCAAGGCGGGATTTCAGCCACATCCACGTGACGCCGCCGGCCGTGACACCGGTAAGCAAACCGCCAAGGTGGGCACCATTGGCGATACCAACCCCGAAAATGTTGAAAACGCCACTAAAACCGAGCACGAAAGACACCAGCATCAGCACATAAAAGCCGCGCCCGAGGCCAATCGGGTCGCTTCCAAGCAGCCGGTTCAGCGTGAACGAGAAGCCAATCAGTCCATAGACGACACCCGACAGACCACCAAAAACGGAAGGTCCGTAACCGACATATTGGGCGACATTGGCAACCACTGCCGATCCGATGATGAGACCGAGAACAAGCAGGCTGCCGAACACGTACTCGAGCCGCATGCCAATCGCCCAAACACAGAGCACGTTGAAACCGAGGTGCAACCAACCGAAGTGAATGAACATCGGCGTCAGCAAGCGCCAGACCTCGCCCGTCGCCATTGATTCGCCGAGTGTCGCGTGCACGGTCAAATCAATGAGCAACAGTCTTTCCAGCCAGGGCCCATGATCCGTCGGGCCACCGCCGAGGGGAAAGAGGACGAACGCGAGCAAAAGACACACGCTGGTCACGGGCGCGCCCAGCACCTGTCGTCTGGCTGTGCGCCAGCTACGGGCGGCGGGGCCCGTACCGGCTGGCGGCGAACGCAACACCAGGTCGCCCTGTTGCCAACGCTCGTAGGCTGCGCGAACGGCAATACCCGCTTCATCCCCAGGCACCCACACGACCAACTGTTCGCCCACTTCGGTGATGCGATGAGGGATTTGATGCCGGTCGAGATACTCCGAAAAGAGTTGCAGGTCCTGCTCTCTTGTGACGGTGATGGCCGCCTTCATGTTGCCCCGGCAGAAAAGTTGTAAACTTGCGAAATCATAGCACTCTGGACCACGCCACCATGGAAAACGCCGACCAGCAGGTTCTCAACCAATTGACCGAATGGATTGAAGCCGGTGAGATGTGCTGGCTGGCGACCGTCGTCAAGACCTGGGGCTCATCGCCTCGACCCGTCGGGTCCCTGCTCTGCTGCAATGCCCGGGGCCACGTCGCGGGTTCGCTCTCAGGCGGCTGTATCGAAGAAGACCTGCTGGAAAAGCTGCACAAAGGCGAGATGGCAAAGGACCGCCCAGAAGTCCTTGTGTACGGGGTAACACCTGAGGAGACCGAACGTCTGGGCCTGCCATGCGGCGGCCAATTGCACGTCGTTATCGAACCGATCTCTGATCAGAGTGCGCTACCACAGTTTCAGCATATTGTGAGCCGCCTGCACGCCCGCGAGTGCGTGCAGCGAACCGTCGATATCGCGACCGGTGACATCGTCACCGAGGACGTTCCAAGATACCGTCGGCTTGAGTTCGTCGGTGAGTTCGAAAACACCGAGACGCCGAAGGAGAAGTTTCTGGTGCAATCCTACGGACCCAGATTCCAGCTGTTTCTGACCGGAGCGGGACAGGTGTCCAGTTTTCTGGCAGAGATGGCCCAGGCGCTGGACTACCACGTCGTCGTCTGTGATCCCCGCGAACATCTGCTTGAGCAGTGGCTGGTGGATGGTACCCAGCTTGTCAGCGACATGCCGGACGACGCGGTGCGCAAATATGCCAACGATCACTTCAGCGCAATTATCTGTCTGACCCACGACCCGCGCATTGATGATATGGCACTGATGGAGGCCCTGAAAGGCGACGCTTTCTTCATCGGCGCAATGGGGTCTACAAGAACCTCCGATAAACGTCGAGAGCGCCTCAAACAACTTGACCTGTCAGACGAGCAAATCTCCCGCCTTCACGGACCTGTTGGCCTGCCCATCGGCAGCAAGACACCGGCCGAGATCGCGATCGCCATACTGGCTCAACTGACCGCGCTCCGCGCCGAAAGCGGCAAATGTGAAATAACCGTCGACTTCCGCGAGGCCGCCGCTGCCGGTTGACGGGACACCGACGGCCTAATGCCCCACTGATCCGCCGGGCACGCGCTTCATGGAACTGATCCAGCCTAATCGCCGGGTGGCGGGAATCATGCTGGCTGCGGGTCGGAGTCGACGATTCGGGTCTGACAAGCGCGAGTCGCGGTTGCCAGACGGCACCACCCTGCTGGTGCAATCCGCCCGCAACGCCGCGAGTTCGCTCGCCCACCTCATCGTCGTTTTGCGCGGCGATGAAGCGGCCGATACAGAGCAGGTGCGCACAATGATCGCACGCCCAGGTGTTGAGACAATCTGCGCTGCAGACTCAGATCTCGGCATGGGCCACTCGCTCGCAGCGGGCGCTGCTCACCTCCGCAAGGCTGAAACAGCCTATCGTGGCTGCGTCGTCCTGCTCGCCGACATGCCATTTCTCCAACCCGCATCGATCTCGGTCGTCGCCGCATCACTTGCGGTCGCGGCAGCACCCGTCATCGTTCAGCCTGTACGAGATGGCAAGCCTGGACATCCGGTTGGATTCCACCGACATTTCTTTGGCGCGTTGACGGAATTGTCCGGTGACGAGGGCGCACGTTCGGTCGTCAAGGCGAATCGGGCCTCGGTGCAGACCGTCCCCCTGACTGATCCGGGCATCCACAGGGACGTTGATCAGCCAGGTGACCTCAAAGAGATTTAGCCGCGCTGCTGTCGCGAGGACGCCTGCCGCGCTGGGTCTCACGGTGCCGGATGACCGCGCTGTCGCGCAGGGAACACCGCAGCATATTGCGCTAGCTCCATGAAAGTCCACCGAACAGGCCACGTCAACACGCGACCCACGATCACCGAGCGGTGTAGCCACCGTCGACCGGCAGAATCACGCCTGTGATGAAACTCGCATCGTCACTGGCAAGGAAAGATGCCGCCGCGGCGACCTCTTCCGGCAGCCCGAGGCGACCGAGCGCATGCAGCGATTCAAGGAACGCCTCGCCCTCTGGCAGTTCTCGCACGCCCTCTGTCATCGGCGTTAAGATATATCCCGGCGCAACCGCGTTCACCCGCACACCCCGTTTGCCAAACATCAGCGCATATTGCTTGGTCAGTCCCACAACCCCGTGCTTGGCCGCCATATAGGCACCGGCACCTGGTTCAAGCGCCCAGTCGCCTTCGGCACTTGCGGGCCCAACGAGACCAACGAGACCTGCCACCGAAGCCGTATTGATGATGGCCCCACCGCCATGTTCCGCAAGGTATGGAGCACCATGAAAGAGTCCGTAGTAGACACCGGAGAGGTTGACGCTGATTGTCTTGTCCCAACCGAAGCCACCACCACCGATGCCTGCATTATTGAAGATGACGCTGAGATCACCGAAGGTTGACGCCGTCTTGGTGATCGCCTCAGCGACGCTGGATTCTGAACAAACGTCCAGTTCCACCGATTCGGCCTTGCCACCCTCCTGCTGAATCATGTTCGCCGTGGTTGCCGCACCCTCCGCATCGAGGTCCGCGCACATGATCGCAGCGCCATCCGTTGCCATTCGCAGCGCCGACGCCCGGCCTATGCCGCTCGCTGCGCCGGTGATCAGGGCCCCCTTGCCGTCCAGTTTCGCGTTCGCCATCGTCACTTCTCCGTTTGACTTAACTGCAACCTAACCATTTTTTGTCCCGTAATTGTCAACCTGCAATTCCTGGGAGTCGGTTTGCAACCTCACATTTCCTCTCCCAAAAATAGCCCGCACCTACTAACTATTTCTTGCCCCAAAATTGTCATCCTGACAATTCTTGGGAGTCGGTTTGCAAACAAACCGCGCATTTTCCTACGGAAAATGGCGGTGCATCCCTGCACCGCACGCCAGTGCCCGTCCCAGAACGTAGTTCTGGGACAGGAACTATCTATCTACCCAAAGGTGCCAAGGACCGCAACATCACTCGCCCACGCGGCTTGCCCAATCCAGTTTGCTCCTGCACACCTGATAAAACGAGTGGCCGGGTGGGTGGATCAGCTTCAATTTCTCGCGTTTCTTGGTGATCGTGATCGTCTGGCCAGCACCCAACTGAAATTCGAAGTGTGAATCGAAACTTGCTTTAGCAACACTCGCTGCATTTTCGCCGATTCGTATGCTGATGCGCGAGTCGCCTTGCACCACCAGCGGGCGGCTATTGAGCGTATGCGGAAACATTGGCACCAGCACCATCGCATCGATATTAGGATGCATGATGGGGCCACCTGCGGATAACGAGTACGCCGTCGACCCGGTCGGTGTCGATACAATCAATCCGTCGGAGTATTGGTTGTAGACGAAAACGTCGTCGATATAGAGATCGAAATCAAGCATCGATGGATGCGTGGCCGAGTGGATCACGACCTCGTTAAGCGCGCTCGGCTGCACCTGCTCGTCCGCCCCATCGACGTGCCCCTCAAGCAGAAAGTGCTCCTCGATCATGTAGTCACCGTCCAGCACCGCGCCGACCTCGGATTCGATGGCATCCGGCGACACGTCCGCCAGGAACCCCAATCGTCCGCGGTTGATGCCAAGCAGCGGGACACCCTGCGGCGCAACCGCCCGGGCGGCGCCTAGCATATTGCCATCCCCCCCAACTGCGATGATGAGATCACAACGTCCTCCCATCGCCTCGCGACTGCAAGACGGCAGGTCCGGTGCACCAAGCAGCGCATGGGCCGAGTCCTCAAGCACGACCGAGACGCACCGGCCATTCAGGAACTGCTCGACGCGGCGCAACGACGAGACGACAGATTCGCTGCCTGTCCGCGCCACGAGTCCAACACATGCAAATGTCATAGGTTACCTCACAGGGATCTCGCAGTCGCTCATGCCAGGCTGTCCCGGCCGAGCCGCGCCATTAGTCACGCCAGCGCGCCATTATGCCAGAGCCGGCGGCGTCTGCCCGCCTGCGCTCGGCAAGGGACCCCGCGTGTGCGAGTTACGCGATGTGCTTGCAGCGCATGGAAGCCTTTGAAGTAAAGACAGCGGCGACCGCCATCCGAAAATCCGCGAAGGCGTACCCATCGGCGCGGGTGCCAAGGTGATCGGCAACATCGAGGTCGGTCAAGTCACGAAGACCGGTGCCGGCAGTGTTGTTTTAAAAAGATGTGCCACCGCAGGTCACTGTTGTTGGGATCCCGGCGGTTCTGATCCGCTAGCCGGGGCTTCGGCAGTCCCCCCTTTTGCGCCTCATGCCGTTCGACAACGGAAACATGGTCGTCATACTGACTTCACTGCGTGGAGCGATATCTTGACTGCGCCCAGATACTGGAAGAGCGAATGGCGACCGATACTTTTTGTCCCGCCTGCCGGGACTTGCAGACGGTCTACGAAGACCGGGTCAGCTGGGTTGAGGGCACCGCTCGGGTGACCCGACAGTTGTCCGCTTGCACTCAATGTTCAACCTCAACGCCGGCGGACCTGACATTGTCTTCCCGCAAGCCAACCGCACGCGCAGTGCACAAAGCGGCGATATTGCCCGCGAGAGAGCAAGCCTGAACCGCGGGTTCTGCGCGCTACAAAGCTTGGGGCTCCACACGCTCGTCTCAGCCGGGGCCTGATCAGGCGTCCCCCTGAAGGCTAGCCAGATCCCCCGTCGGCACCCGCGTCTTCATCCGCAAGGAGCACGCCCGCCTGTTTGAGGTCCTCGACAGCGGCGGGCGCAAGGGCAAGCCACTCCGCCAACACTGCCATATTGTGCTCACCGCGGTGGGGTGCCGGTCCCCTCACCCCACTTGACGCGTTCGAGAAGCGGTACGGTGATTGCGTAATCGGCCGGGTGCCGCCAACACGGTCGTCAATGTCGATGATCGAACCGCGATGCCGGACCGTCGCTTGCTCCCGCATCAATGCGGGATCGCGAACAGGCCCCCACGCGATGTTCATGCGCGCCATCGCAGCCTCCACCGCATCCAGATCTCTCAGCTCCGCCATGAACGCCCGCACAGCCTCGCGCCGGGCCGCGATGCGGGCGTCCTGCGACATGTCCGCAGCCGTCGGGTCCGCAATATCGAAGTGCTCCACCAGCATCTTCCAAAGGAACCGGAAATCGGCCGACAAAAGGACCGGACCCGCGCCAGACTCCCATGTGTCGTTAGCGAGCGGCCCGGTTTCCTCGGAATCCTCAAGCGCGTATTGAAGCTGATCGTCGGTCGCAAGCGTGGCATCGATCATCGCCATATCGATGTGCTGACCGCGACCCGTGCGCCCTCGCATGATGACGGCTGACAACAGGCCGACGAGTCCGTGCAAGGCCGCATTGGTGTCGGCAACCGAAAGCGGCAGGTCCTGATGTGGACTGCCGCTCCTGTCGGTCTGGCGGTACATCAGGCCCGCTTCCGCGTGGACGATGGGCGCATAGGCCGGACGATGCGATTCAGGGCCGCCCTGCCCGAAACCCGAGATCGACAACATGATGATGTCGTCGTTGACGGCCTTCAGGTCATCGTAGCCCAGCCCGAGACGTGGCATGACATCAGGACGATAGTTTTCGATCACAACGTCGGCATGTCCGGCTAACTTCAGCACCAGTTCGCGGGCACCGTCAGCGCGAAGGTCGACGCAGATGTTGCGCTTGCCGGCATTCTGTTGACTGTAGTATCCCGGCACATTCCCGACGTTGCGCCCCCACAAGCGGGTTACGTCGCCATCCGGCGGCTCGATCTTGACGACGTCAGCGCCCAGATCTGACAACATGCGCCCGGCAAAGGGCCCCGCCAGCACACGCGAGAAATCGAGTACTTTCAGCCCGTGGAGGGGATAATCTTCCATCTACTACTCTCACTATTTCTTATTTCCCCAAACCCTTCACGCTGCAAGCAACGATCGCGCCTGGTCATAAATCGTATGTTCCCGACCCAAGTGGCCGATCGCCGCCGACTTTCCGGCCGCCACCAGATGCAGCCAGCGGTGCGGCGCGGGTGTTGTGTAGTACTCGTCCACGATCGCCTGAAAGTGCTTGACGCAGTGCATCTCTGTGAAGTCATCGCGACATGCGATCTCTGCGAGACAATTGAAGTATCGCTCCGGGTTGTAGGCAAGGTCTGCGTATTGCCGCGCGAGGGCCACGGTCTCTTTGACACTATCGGGCGCAATGGTCTGCGCCACGCCAATCTTGCGCCAGTCGAGCCAAGGCTGACCTTCTATGCTCTCGACGATCGCCGCCAGCAAAGATCCCTCGTCACGCGCGGGCAACCTGGCCGACGCGGCGGGTTCGAGATTGTCCTCCCAGTTCAGCAGACGCTCCGCCAGCAGTACCTCGGGCCCCGTGAACGCAGTCATGAGCGCGAGCAGTTTGTGCTCAATGCTGACGCCCGGCAGCGTTAACAGGTGCCGCCGGTTATTCGTGCCCGTATGCAGATGCGAATCCATTGGGTTGCCATAGCTCGTCGACAGGTAAGCGGCTGCGGTACCAATGGACAGTGCCTGACCTGCGCCTTCGAGTGACAATCCCGCAGCCAGCGCATGCGCCATCGCTTCACTGTTGTCGAGGTAATTCTTGCTGCGTCCCATGCGCATGCCAAGTTCCGCGATCGCATCCATCTCACCCGGATTAGTCTGGTCCGGTATGTCAGCATCCAGCAGCTTGAGATCTGTGATCAGCCCTTGTACGTCTTTGAAACTGTACCCGTTGCGAATCAAGCGCGGCGCACGCCGCGCCTGGCATCGCACAACCGGTCTGAACAAAACACCCGCCCATTGCCAGCCAATCTCATCGAGTGCACGCGCCGTGTACACCGGATAGAGGAAGTTGTGGTCGTCCAGTCCGTTGCGAGCAATCGCGAGCGGCAGCAACTGGTCAAGTGCATCACCCGCCGGCACGCGCTCGACCAGCCACGAAAAGTAGTGTTCGGCGGCAGGCGCTTCCATCGCGCGCAGCGATTTATAAAACGCCCCCTTCGTTGCAGCGATCTCCTCGTCCGCTGACACCATCTGCTCTTCCATGCCTGCCGACATCGCCTCATCGGCCACATGAAAGCTGCCGATGTCCCCGGGTCGCCCCGGTTGGGGCGTTATCTCCGGCATCAGATACGGCCCCATCTGCATCGAGTGGCAGTGATTGTTTGCGAGCGCAACGTGCTGAATCACCGGCAACCATCCTGCCTGGCCGCCCAACCGTTCAGCGATACGGGACGTCGCCCTGACGCCGCAAACAGGATGAAGCGGACCACCATGATGCTGCGGCGGGATCTCTGTCGAGCGCACAACGGCGAGGGTGCTCGCGGTCAAAAGATCAGTCGGGCTCGTGCCACCTCCAAGCGCGTCGATGGTCTGTTGCACAATCGTGTCGGGATCGGTTTCTTCAACAAACCGCACGCGTTGCTCGACATCACTCTCGAAGGTCAATAGCTTTCTCATGCTCGATTCCCTTTTTTTGTTCGCCGGCACATCGTATGCCCTCTGACGAGACCTGACTAGCGGGTTGTCTCTGGCGCACTTTCTGCGCTGCGTTCTCATACGCACAGTTGCGCGCAAAACCGGCCGCAACAACGACCGAATCGTGCTGACAGGGCCGGAGGGCAAATGACGCTCAGAAGCAATCGAGAGCCGGCAGATCAGCGGTGCCATCGATGCATGCGCGAAGGAAAAGAGCGAGTCCCAGATCTCCCGTCCATAACGAGTATTTGCGCTGGCCATGGACGGCGATTGCTCGGCAGTTCTGCTCGATCGCATGCATCGCAAACGCCTGCGCGCCCAAGCCAACGTTGCTGGCCGGAGCGGCGATAAAGTTTCAGGAAAGCAAAACCGTTGCCCGGCGTGCCATGGCAGAGGCGGGGCAATTTCGATAGCGGGCGTGCATCCCAAATCAATTCTCCCGCCTGACTGAGCAACGCGTCCGTCCCTGGCGCTGCGGGTAGCGCCGCCAGGCAGTTCACGATCCCGGGCGCGCCATTACAATGCTGGAGCAATACGCTGGAGGCTGAGGGCCGGCTCGATCGTCCAGCAACCAGCGGCCAGTTCACCCGCTCACCTGATCGCAAAGCCGTGCGCGCAAGCGTGTTCGCAATCAAACCCGTGATCTCGGTCTGCTCGTCACCACCAAACGCATGCTGGCCACGCAAGAGGACAAAGGCTGTCGCTGCAAAGCCATGCAACCCGCCCAACTACTTGTCGCGATGTCCGTAGAGATCCTGGGTCCAAAGATGACACTCGAACTCATCGTCGAAGACCAGTTCGCGCATCAAAACTCGGGCAGTTTTCAGGTACCGTTCGAGCCAAGTGCAAATCGACGTCTGCTCTCAACGCAGCAGCGCTGCGAGCGCCATGCCGGCCGAGCCCCAGACGAGGCCTGTTGGCGGCAGCGGGTCATGGCTCGCGAAGACACTTTCCAGCCGCTGATCGATATCGACGGACGGAAAGAGCTTGCTCACCAACATCAGTGTGCCCACGCGACCCATGAGTTCGGTGTCAACCGCATGCGGGTACAGCTTCGTCGCATCCTGCCGATTGCGCCCATCGATCGCCATGAGTACGGCCTCGGACACACGATCCCGCGTATCCGCGAGATCGAGGTCCGCCAGCGCGAGAACGACGCCCGCGGCGCTGTAGTAGACCGACTTCAGCGCATCCGCTCGATCCGGAGACCGGTCGAGCGGATGAATGGGCCAAAAGTTGGTGGGATGAAAGTTCGCAAAGGCATCCGCCACGATGTCATCAATGGCGCGTGCAGCAACGTCCTCATCCCACGCTGTTGATGGCAGTGGTTCGTGTCGCGCTGGCGTGTAGATGCTGGTAGCGTCACTCAAGATATTGCATGGCGGCGGCTGATGTCAGACCCGAATTGTAAGACAATCGCGTACCCGACACCCTTGGCATCTGGCATGGGCCTTTGTCCGCATGCTGGAGCCAGGTCTTGAAAGACAGCTTTGATCACGATGGCGGTTTAGCGGGACCCGGTTGGTTGACCGCAGAACTCAAGCGCCGCGGTCATCTCCGGAGCGGCGCCGTGACCCGCGTTGAGCAACACCCTGCCCCATTCCTTGTCGACGGGCGCACCGGGACCGCGCGATTCTGGACGGTTGACGTCGACTTCAGCGCCGGCAGTGATCATTCGTGCCCCAGTCACTTCCTGCTCAAGACGTGCCTGCCGCATCGCTACGAGATGAACCGGACGGAACTCGACTTCTACTCCGCGATGGCCGAGGTCACACCACCCGAAGGCCTCGTCACGGTGTTCGGGATGGCCGATGACCCACAGACACAATCAACCGCACTGCTGATGCAGGACCTTGGTCCCGATCAGCAGTTGACCGAGTGGCCCATTCCGCCGCAAATGCCCATCTGCGAGCGGGCAGTCACGACGCTCGCCACGGTCCATGCCACCTGGTGGAACCATCCCCGGCTGGCCGATGCCCCGTTTGAGTTGTACACCGCCGAGAAGATTGACCGACAATTGCAGCACGAAGTCCTGCCGGCGGCGCAGCGCTTTGTCCATGCTCTCGGCGACAATCTGTCAAAGGCGCGGCGCGACTACATCGACCGTTTCATCGCGCGTTATCCCGACGTCTTTAAGCGCCGGATCGCAACCGCGCCCTTCCAGACACTGTGTCACGGCGACCCGCACTTTTGGAATTTCGCGATCCCTGAAAGTGAAGAAGAACCCGTGACGCTGCTCGACTGGCAGCTATGGAAGGTGGACTTTGGTGCCTGGGATCTTGCCTACATGATCGCCCACCACTGGTTTCCGAACAGACGCCGTCAGTTCGAGCGCCCGCTCATGGCGCACTATCGGGCTGTATTGCGCGACGCTGGCGTCACCTATTCCGAAACCGATCTTGACCTCGACTATCGCCTCAGTGTACTGCGCAACATCGTTCACCCAATCCTCTGTCACGAACTGAAATTCGATGCGAGCGTCTGGTGGCCACACCTCGACCGCGTGTTCTCAGCAATCGATGACCTCGACTGCCTTGAATTGCTGGATTGAGCGCAATTCCATCAACCCACAGATCTGAAACCCGGGAATGCTGGTCGCGGGAACGCGTGAATAGTGTGGCCGCATCTCGGCGCACGCGCGAACGAACCCCAGCACGCCAGTCCGTCGACCCACTGTTAGAATCCACCCATGCCAGCCATCACAGACTTCACCTTCAACGACAACCTGAAACGCCAAATCGGCGCGAATGTCGCCGCGTTCCAGGATGATCGCAAATCGGAGCAGTCGCTGAAGGCGGCGGCGGTCGCCCTCACCATCATCAATCACGAAGGCGATGGTGCGCTCATCGTGACGCGCCGGACACCGCGACTCAAGGATCACGGCGGACAATGGGCACTGCCCGGCGGTCGTATCGACGATGGCGAGTCAGCCATCGAGGCGGCGCTGCGGGAACTGCACGAAGAAGTGAATCTCAAGCTAACGACCGACTCCGTATTGGGCACACTCGACGACTACCACACGCGCTCGGGATTCGTCATCACGCCGGTCGTGGTGTGGACAGACCTCGTGGACATCGACCTCGTGCCGTCGCCTGTAGAAGTCGAATCGATCCACTCCTTTTCCTTCGAGCAACTCGCGAGGACCGATTCGCCCCGGCTGGAGTCGATCCCGGAGAGCGAGCGACAGGTGTTGTCGATGCACTTTGACGACAGCTGGATCTACGCACCGACCGGGGCAATGCTGTACCAGTTCCGTGAAGTCGCCCTGCACGACCGGCACACCCGTGTCGCACACTTCGATGGGCCCGTCTTCACCTGGAAATAGCCTTCACCTGAAAAGAGCCCGACAGGTAACTCTTTTTGGCAGGCCCCGGTGGACGGTCGCCCAGTCCCGGTCTATCGTCGCGAATGCCAATTCAGGATGATCGATCATGGTGGAACTTTACGAAGCGATGAGCAGCTTGCGGGCTGTGCGTCGGCTCAAACCAGACCCCGTTCCTAACGATGTGCTGGACCGGGTCCTGCAGGCCGCGGCGTGGGCACCGACCGGCGGCAACGTTCAGCCCTTCAGGATTGTAACGGTCAAGGATCGCTCCAAGCTCACGGTCATTGCAGACTGGTATCAAGAGGAGTGGATAAGGTACATAGCGCCCGGACGGGCACGCTTGCCGAACCTGCCGCAGCCTGCCCGCGGCGCGTCAGAGCGAACGATTAAAGCCGGCGATTACCTCGCGCGTCACCTCGGCTCCGTGCCCGCTTTGTTGGTCTTTTGCTTCAACGCCGACAACATGGCTATCACTGATGCAGACCTCGACAGGCCGTCAGTGGTCGGCGGGGGATCGGTCTATACGGCGGTGCAAAATGTGATGCTGGCCTGCCGCGCCGAGGGACTGGGCTGCGTGCTGACAACACTGCTTTGCTTCAAGGAACCCGAGGTCAAAGAACTGCTCGGCATACCGCCCGAGTGGGGCACGTGCGCGCACATTCCAATTGGCTATCCCGTGCTAAAGGGCCACGGTCCGATCAGTCGACGACCGGTCGAAAAGCTGACCTATCTTGACGCGTGGGGGGCACCCTACCTGCCGTTGAAGCCATCAACGGACCCATGATTGTTCTATGAGTTATTTGACGGCCCTCTCGTGAATTTCCGGCATCTATCGGTCAGGACCTAACCGCCCCTTCAGCCGAAACGAACCAGCTCGTTACAAAAAGAAAACACCCACCTCGCCTCCTCCTCGCCTCCTCCTCGCTCCCCTCCTCCTCCTCCCCTCCTCCCCTTCCCCTCCTCACATAGTTTCTGGAGCGATCGCGTCTGGATGGGCGGGATAACCCAGATCAAAGCCCAAGCACCCTCGGCTGCTGTCGTCAGCGGTTGCCGCGAGCCCGGACACAGCGTATGAATGTCTACATACCCTCGGGAGACAACCCATGAGCCTCTTTGCTGACCACGCTGTCATCGACGTCGACACCCACGTGACCGAACCCGCAGATCTCTGGACCTCACGCCTGCCTGAAAAGTGGCACGAACGGGCACCGCACATCGAACGGATGTCTGGACGTGACTTTTGGGTTATTGACGGCAAGCGCTCGCTGGCGCCAGGACTCGTCTCCATTGCCGGCTACGACGGACGACCGCCGAATGAGTTTCCACCGACCTATGACGATATCGTGCCGGCGGCTTACGACGCAGCGGCGCGGCTCGCGCATATGGATCGCGAAGGCATCTATGCCCAGGTCTTGTATCCCAATGTCGGGGGTTTTGGCTCGCAGAACTTCCTTCGCATCGACGATGAGGCGCTGAAACTCGCCTGTGTCACGGCGTACAACGACTTCCTGGTCGACTGGGCAGAGGCGGACTCCGAGCGTTTGCTCCCTGTCTGCGCGCTGCCCTTCTGGGACGTCGGACAGTCTGTGGCCGAAATCGAGCGCTGCGCGGCCAGAGGACACCGTTCCATCCTGTTCCCCAGTCAACCGCAGGATTTCCGCCAGCCAGAACTCTCCGACACCCACTGGGATCCTGTCTGGGCATGCGCCCAGGCCACCGGGCTTCCGATCAGCTTTCACATTGGCGGCCAGGCCGCACTTGGGGTGCGCGAAGGTGAATTCGCACCCAAGAACGGCAACATGACTACCAAGGCCAAGTTTGCGCGCTTCTCATCGCTGGCGTTCATCGGCAACGCCCTGGGCATTTCAGAAATCATCTGTGGCGGCGTCTGCCACCGTTTCCCGGATCTCGCATTCGTCTCCGTCGAAAGTGGCGCGGGCTGGATCCCTGGCCTGCTCGAAGCCCTCGACTGGCAATGGCACAATGCCGGCGTCGCGATCGAACACCCGGAATACGACCTCTTGCCGAGCGAGTATTTCCGTCGCCAGATCTATGCCTGCTTCTGGTTTGAAAAGGACATGATCGCGCGGGCTGCTGAACTCTACCCGGACAATCTCATGTACGAGACGGACTTTCCCCATCCGACATCGATGTCACCGGGGCCCGCGACCATCGCCGTGCACCCACGCGAGTACGCAGAGGTCGCGCTTGGCAAGATGCCCCCAGAGACCATTGGAAAATTGCTGCATGACAACGCCGCGCGAGTCTACGGCGTCACCTAACCGCTGGTTCCTGTAGTTCCGCCCCGCGGTTTCGGCGAGATTACATCCCCAGCGTAGCGATCCAAAATCATTAGTCGCCGCCCGCTTCGAAGGAGAGGATTTGGCAATCAGGCCGACGCAACCGACCGCAACCGTCGGTGTCGTCGAACACGGTAACTCGGCGGTACTGGTGACCGTCGATGCCGGCAGCGAGTTACTCGATCGCCGACGTGTCGACCTCACGAATCCCCCGCTTCCAGCCCACCCGTATCACCACGAGGGATCGTGGGCAGTCGGACGTTACCTCGACACCCCATGGGCGAAGGAGATCTCCCTGCCCGATGCCGTTTCGCTCATTGAGCGCGTCCATGAGGCCGCTGCCGAAGGTGCGCACGAGATCCTCAACGGACTTGCGATAGAGATCAGTGAACCGATCAAGAACATCGCGATTCGTCAATGCCCCGCGCTGCCCCCCACCATCGAAGCGCGGATCGCCGACAACCGTGCGCAGACGTTCGCCGACACTGTCATGTACCGGATGGCCCTCGCATCGGCTGCGGAGGCGCGTGCATGGTCCGTGCACTGGTACGACCGCGACAAAGTGTTTGGCGATGCGCAAACAGCGCTGGGCACTGACATCAAAGGGTACCTGGCATCGATGGGTCGCGCAGTCGGGCCACCCTGGCAGGCCAAACACAAACTTGCGGCCGCCGCTGCGATCGCGTTTGCGAGGCACGGCACAACTCCGCAAACGTCATAGTCCGACACCAAGACGAAGTCCGGATTGTAAGCTGCTGACGCCACCTCAATCGCCGAGGCACTCATCACCGGCCAATCAACGCAAATGCAGACGCGTGCAGAACGGCTTGGCTTCCGCCATCAGCTCGTGGCGCTGGCGAAACAACTCGCGCGCCTCGACGCTCGGCGTTCGGGAGTCCTCCCAAACGGCGAGGCTGGTGTATCGGGTCAGCAACAACATCTGGCCCATGTCGCCCGCCGCCGTCTCTTCGCGAAAGAGGCCCTGCACTTGCGTGTCGAAACCTTCTTCGAAGCTCAGCCACGCTCGCTGCGACAAATTCGCTATCAATTCAACGTCACGGTTCCATACCTCGAACCAGCGGAACACATAGATTCCCTCGGTTGTCCGCTCGCCGTGGTCAGTCGGTCGGACAGTCGGCGTCATCGAGTTGCCATTCAGCAGTGTCAGGCCCGTGGCCGTCAACGCACCGTCGATATCAGGGTGACTATCATCAGCGCAGTTGGTGATCACGTAGGCCTCATTGCTCGCAAGCCCGAAGAGCCCGGCGAAAGCGCCATAGTGTGAGACACCATCGCCCTTGACTGCAGGCATGACCCGTTCATCTATATCAGCCAGCAAATTCTTCAAACTGTTGCTCGAAGGGTCCTTAAGCAGGGAAATGCGGTAGCTGGTCATCGTTAAGTGCTCCTGTTCAACGGCATCACCGGTCAGCGGATGGGATTATCGAACCGCCCCGTGGCGGCCCTCGCCGTCACGCTGCAGGGCTTGCAGCGTATATCTATCTGACGGTAACGCCCGCGCTGCGTCCGGGTCGAGCGCACCCACGTGGCGGTATTCGCCGTTTGCCATCCTGGCGCGCGCATCCGCGAGCGAACCCGCCGGGTCGCCCGCTCGTCCGGTGCCCTGATTGCCGAACCCCTCAACGTTGCCCAGCCCACCGCTCGCCTGAAAGCCCAGTCGCTGCAACAACTTCGGACTGGCCCGCTCGAGTACTTCGGGGCTGGTCGACAACGTGAAGTTCTCCTGGCTGCGAATCCACGGCTTCATACTCGGCTGCACCATGACATAGCGCCAGTCATCGCCGCGGTTGATGCTCGTGCCATGCAGCATGCGGCCGTCGAACATGAGGACCGTGCCCGCAGGTGCTTCGACATTGATCGTGGGCGGCAGTTTGCCCACTGCCTTGCCACTGCCAACCGTCGGTACAAGCCGATGCGAAGTCGGGACGATCAGGGTGCCGTTACGCTCATCGACATCTTCGAGGATGTACATGGTCGTTACATCCACGGGTGCCTCGGGCGTCTGGAACGGATTGATCGCGCCCTGATCCTGATGCAGCGCCATGGGCATGCAGCCAGGAAACGAGATATTTGCGGTAAAACTGAAGACACACCAGCCTTTGCGCAGCGTTTCGTCGAGCAAGCGCTCGATCATGGGCCCGCCCTGCACAACCTCCGGGTCGTACTCCAGAAAGCGGGGAAAGATCTCACCCTTGTTGATGAGACTGCAGATGAGCTGAAACGAGCCGCCGTTATACTCAATGCCCGCCTCGCGCTCGCCTTCAGACTGCTCGACCAGGCGCGCGCGTGCTGCCTCGTATTGCGGTTTTGAGAGACCATCCTCAATGAGGCAGAAACCCCACTCGAAGAGATCGTGCCGCAGTCGCTCGAGGTCCCGCGTCGGCGTCGGCAGGTCGAAGGCCGACCAGTACGCGTGCTTGCGCCCGACGGTCGTGTCGTAGTAATTGCCCTCGCCCCAAACGATCTCGTCGGCCGCACGAGGCGGGCGCATCCAGGGATTGGCCTCGATAATCGAATCGACCGGCTGCCGACACGCAAGAAAAGACTCGTACGGCCGAAACGCATCCGGCCCCGACGCTGCGTCGATAGCCTCCGGTGAGAACTCGTCGGGAATCGTCATCCTGGTTTCCTGTCACTCATATTCGATCGTCCGCAATTCGGTGATCATCATAGTAATCCCACAAAAGGGGAGGTTCGTTCGCGCCGTCACCTAACGGACCAGTACCAGCTTGCCTGTCACCTTGCCGGCAAGCTGATCTTCAAATGCCCTCACGAACTCGCCAGCGGGTCGCTCACTCACTGCCACCGGGACCAGCTTGCCGTCACGAAGCCAGTCGAGCACCGTCAACATGAGTTCGCGATTCCTCTCCGGATGAGCCATCGACAAACCACCCCAGTTGACCCCAACGATCGATGCGGTCTTCAGGAGTGGCAGGTTGAGACCGATGCTCGGAATGGCTCCGGCAGCAAAGCCGATGACGAGGAAGCGACCCCCTTCAGATATCGACCTGAACGCGGTCTCGGAGAGATCACCGCCAACCGGATCGTAGACCACGTCCAGCCCGTCGGGACAGAGCGCCTTCAATGCTTGCCGCCAGTCCGGCTGGGTGTAGTCGACTACGGCATTGGCGCCGCAGGCGAGCGCAACTGCGCGCTTTTCTTCGCTCGACGCACCACCAATAACGCGCTTCGCGCCCATCGACTTTGCAACCGCGATGGCCGCCGTACCCACCCCGCCGGACGCGCCGAGGACAAGCACCGTCTCGCCTGGTTGCAGTGCCCCACGATCCCTGAACGCGTGGAGCGCGGTCAGGTAATTGCCATACAGGCTTGCTGCAACGGCGTCCTTGATCCCTTCAGGTGTCGCGTAGCAGGCGTCACTGGTTGCCAGCATGTAGTCGGCGAGCGCCGCGTTACCGGTGCCGAATACCCGATCGCCTGGCTTGAACTGATTCACACCTGCACCCACTGCCTCGACCACGCCCGCAAATTCACCGTCGGGACAAAACGGCAAGGGAGGCTTGATCTGATACAAGCCCTGGATCATGAGGCCCGTTGCAAAGCCGAGGCCGGTCGCGGCTACACGGATCAGAACCTCATCTGCACCCGGCACCGGCTGTGGCACCTCTTGCTCAACGAGGCCGCTTGGGGGGCCGTATTGATGACACAAAACCGCTCGCATCAGCTTTCTCCTCTTCCTAACTCTCAATCTTCCTGGATTCTCAACCTTCCTGGGCTCGCAACCTTCTTGAACGCTGATTCACGTGGCGTCAACCCCTACTTCGAATGCCGGACGCTCGATCCACGACCTGGATGGCCTGTTACACAAACCGGCGATGGCCGCAACGTCGCATTGAGTGACTTCTTGACGCATTATTCCCCGGCCGCACGTTCGAGATCTACAGGTGTCACTCACGAACGTGGTGTCCCGCTTTGGGCGATCGGCATGTTTTGTCTCTGACCATGTTTTGTCACGAGGGCGCGAGGACGCCGCGGGTCGAGAACCCGCAAGGACGAGCAACGACGAGGCGCAGCCGATCAGCGGCAAGAAAGGCCAGCGAACAATGTGACGAATTAGCCACAGGCAGGACACTGGCCACCAATAGCGTTAACCGGCCCCACGGTTTACCCTTGGCGCGCCACCCGAGAGGGCAAAAACCGATAAAAGAACAAATAGAGAGGAACAGACGATGTTGAAGCTTCACGGCATCAAGATGAGCAATTACTACACGATCGCAAAGCTCGCGTTGATCGAGAAAGGCATCGACTTCGAGGAAGTTCAGCAGATGCCAGGACGGGACGAGGAATGGCTGACACGCAGCCCTATGGGCAAGGTACCCAGCCTTGAGACCCCGGACGGCTTCATCGCCGAGACCATGGCGATCATCGACTATCTCGAAGAGACCCATCCCGACAGCAGCCTGCTCCCCGGCGATGCCTATCAACGTGCCAAAGCGAGGCAGATCGCGCACCATGCGATCTACTACATCGACCTCGCCGCACGTCCGGGACTGAACTCGGCTGCCTTCGGCGCACCTGAGGACGAAGCGGTCAACAAACAGGTCGGCAAGGCGACACCCCGTGGGATCCAATCGCTCGCCCGCATCGCATCGTTCGACCCCTGGGCGGCTGGCAAGGACTTTACGTTAGCGGACATCGTCGTCGCCAACACCGTGCCCCTGGCGCAAATGGTCTGTCAGAAACTCTGCAACATCGACATCATGTCAGAACTACCGGATCTTGCTGACTACGTCGCGAAGGTGAATGAGCGGCCTTCATCGCAGCGAGTCGCAGCGGAGAAGTAGGCTCGTGCGACCGTGCGTGCTCGCACCTTCCACGCCTCACACACCAGAGGCGCGAGGTGGGTCCTTCCGAGCGGGGACTCGCCACTCAACCGCAGACGTCGGCGCCCGACAACCTGTGATCGATACTCGCGCACCGGCCTTCAGGCCGCCAGCATCCCCTCGTGCTGAACGAATTCGAGCACGGAGGAAAGGCCCTCCGCTTTCTTGAGATTGGTGAAGACATACGGTGCGTCGCCACGCATACGTCTCGTGTCAGCATCCATCACCTCGAGCGATGCACCGACGTAGGGCGCGAGATCCGTCTTGTTGATCACGAGCAGATCGGATCGGGTAATACCCGGACCGCCCTTCCGCGGTATCTTCTCGCCTGCGGCAACATCAATGACATAGACCGTCAGGTCAACAAGCTCGGGGCTGAAGGTGGCACTGAGATTGTCCCCACCGCTCTCGACAATCACCAAATCGAGTTGTGGAAATTGACGGGTCAGCGCTTCGATAGCCGCAATGTTCATCGACGCATCCTCCCGGATAGCTGTGTGCGGACAACCGCCAGTTTCCACACCCACAATGCGATCTTCAGGCAGCGCCTGATCGCGCAGAAGAATCTGCGCGTCTTCCTGTGTGTAGATGTCATTGGTCACCACCGCTATTTCGTAGCGTGAGCGAAACGCTTTGCAGATGGATGCAACGAGCGTGGTCTTGCCAGCCCCGACGGGCCCGCCAATTCCAAGACGCAAGGCATGTTTCATAGTCCGATTCCTCTGATTTTCGTCACCTCGTTTCCAGTCACCATCAGGAGCGAAAGAGTCGTGAGTATTGGGTTTCGTGCAAGGCTGACGCAAGGGCAAAACCCGGTGCACTCATACCGATATCGTCGTCGCTCACAGTCAACGCGATGCGGGCCGCGTGTTCAATGTCGTCGCTGAATCTGCGCATCAATCGCTGGCCAGCAGTCTGTCCGAGCGCCATGAGCCGGATCGCAGCGAGCATCTGGTTTTCGGCCCAGGACCAAGCATATCCACTTACAGCGTCTGCCTCACAAATGTGCCAGTTGACGGCTGTGACACCAAACGCCGCCGGGTACGCAAGCTCGAGGGCGGGAAAGTCGTCGCCCAACTCACGGCACAGGCGCCCTATCGCCGCACCCATTGCGCGGTCTTCTTCGCGTAGCTCCCGGGTCTCTCGGCAGGCGACAGCAAGCTCGTTCCACCATTCGAGAGCGCAGGCGTCCCGTGCGACCCACGCCCGGAAACACCGGATCACAATGGGCAGATCGACACGGCTGACCGCATGTCTCAATACACCGACAATCCAGTCGTAGACCTCAGTCTCTGACTGCACCGACCCACCCTCGACCGCCTGTTCAAGGCCCTGCGAGTAATGGAACGCACCGACAGGCAAGGTCGGGCTGAGCAACTGCCATAGACGTGACTTGCGGTCAACCATGCCCGGATCCCGGATAATCGTCCAGGCGATCGAGCGACTCTGACCCATGACTATGCCCTTGCGCGTCATACGCGCCGGCTTCGGGTTCAAACGGACGCAATTCGTGTGATACGGCGAGGTCAAACCCGCGAACCATGTCGTCAAGCACATGATCCTGAAGATACGACAACGAGAGTTCGCCCACTTCAACGCTGATGTGCCGATTACCCAGGTGATAAGCCGCACGCGCAAGTGAAGTGGGATCGTCGCAATTGACAACGCTCACCGCCTCCAGGGCGGACTCGATCAAAACAACAAGACCCGATTCAGCACCCAGGCAATAACCACCGCGCATGACGATGCCTCGAGGCAATATGACGGCGACCTCGCGACCGCTTTGAAGTCGGGCGCGTTGGCGAGTCTTTTGTCTGCGCTCGAACGGCAGACACAGGACATCGTCCGCTGCCCGCTCTCGCCGATCAGCGTATTCGGTCAACGTTTCCATTGCACCTTTCATCTCACTCTAGACCTCATTGTTCACCTCACCATCGTCCCGCTTGCGTCGAAACGACGCTTGCCTTTGGGTAGGCTTGGACTCATATCAACTCCCCTACTTCTCTAGAAGAGGCTATACCGCTGGGCGAGCGGCAGCACGGTGGCCGGTTCGCAGGTCAGAAGTTGTCCGTCAGCGCGTACCTCATAGGTCTCCGGATCAACCTCGATGTGCGGCAGATAATCGTTCAGCAGCATATCGGCTTTGGAAACGTTGCGCGTGTTGTGCACCGGGAGCAGCCGTTTCGACAAACCCAGCGTGTCCTTCAGACCCGCATCGCACGCCGCTTCAGACACAAATGTGAAGGACGTTGTTGTGAGTGCGCTTCCGAAAGCGCCAAACATGGGTCGATAGTGGACGGGCTGCGGCGTTGGAATCGACGCGTTCGGATCGCCCATCGGTGCCGCGACAATCATCCCGGCTTTAACAATCATCGAGGGCTTGATGCCGAAGAACGCCGGTTTCCACAGAACGAGGTCTGCGAGTTTTCCTGTCTCGACCGAGCCAACCTCGTGGGCGATGCCGTTGGCGATGGCGGGGTTGATGGTGTACTTGGCGATGAACCGCTTGACGCGGTTGTTGTCATTGCGGCTGCTATCGCCGTCGAGAGCACCACGCTGAATCTTCATCTTGTGCGCGGTCTGCCAGGTACGACAAATGACTTCGCCAACTCGTCCCATTGCCTGCGAGTCGGAGGCGATCATCGAGAACGCGCCGAGGTCGTGAAGGATGTCTTCCGCCGCGATGGTCTCACGCCGAATGCGCGACTCGGCGAAGGCCACGTCTTCCGGGATGTTCGGATCAAGATGATGGCAAACCATCAGCATGTCGAGGTGCTCATCTACTGTGTTAATCGTGTAGGGCCGCGTCGGGTTGGTTGACGACGGCAGCACGTTCGGCAGACCGCAGGCTTTGATGATGTCAGGGGCATGGCCACCGCCCGCTCCCTCCGTATGAAACGTGTGAATGGTCCGGTCCTTGAACGCAGCGAGAGTGTGCTCAACAAAGCCAGACTCATTTAACGTGTCAGTATGAATGGACACCTGCACGTCAAAGCGATCAGCTACATTCAGACAGTTGTCGATAGCGGCTGGCGTCGTACCCCAGTCTTCGTGCAATTTCAGGCCCATGGCACCGGCGATGACCTGTTCGTCCAACGCTTCCGGCAGGCTGGCGTTGCCTTTGCCCATGAAGCCAAGATTCATCGGCAGGCCATCAGCGGCGCGGAGCATCATGCCGAGGTGCCACGGGCCAGGGGTGCAGGTGGTGGCGTTGGTGCCGGTCGCGGGCCCGGTTCCGCCTCCCAGCATCGTCGTGATACCCGACATAAGCGCTTCTTCGACCTGCTGCGGACAGATGAAGTGAATATGCGCGTCAATGCCGCCTGCGGTCAGAATCTGACCCTCGCCTGCAATCACTTCGGTGCCCGGCCCAACCATGATGTTGACGCCCGGTTGGGTGTCCGGGTTGCCCGCTTTGCCGATGCCAGCGATACGACCGTCTTTGATCCCGACGTCTGCCTTGACGATGCCCGTGTGGTCCACGATCAATGCGTTCGTGATAACGGTGTCCACGGTCTCGGATGACGGTCGTTGGCTTTGACCCATACCATCACGGATAACCTTGCCACCACCAAACTTGACCTCATCGCCATAAACGGCTCGGTCTGACTCGACTTCGATAACGAGTTCTGTGTCGCCCAGTCGGACCCTGTCACCGGTCGTCGGTCCAAACATCTCTGCGTAGGCACGACGGTCAATGGTGCTCATTAGATACCCTCCAGGGCACCCATGACGGCACCGTTAAAGCCATAGACCTCGCGTTTCCCTGCATAGGCGACGAGCGTTACATCACGGCGCTGGCCAGGCTCGAATCGCACGGCAGTTCCTGCCGCGATGTTCAACCTGAAGCCGCGTGCGCGCGCGCGATCAAAATCGAGCGCGGGATTCGTCTCACAGAAGTGGTAATGGGACCCGACCTGAATCGGTCGATCGCCCGTGTTGGCTACGCTAATGTCAATACAGTCACGCTCTGCATTGAGAGTCAGTTCGCCGTCATCGATGAAATACTCGCCTGGTGTCATGGTGCCATTCCTAAATGATCGGGTTATGGACGGTGACCAGCTTGGTCCCATCCGGGAATGTCGCTTCAACCTGAACTTCACCCAGCATTTCCGGAATGCCCTCCATCACGTCGTCACGCGCAAGGATCTGTGTACCTTCAGTCATTAACTCTGCAACGGAACGTCCATCACGCGCTCCCTCCATGATCGCGGCTGAGATCAGAGCGATACTCTCAGGGTAATTCAGTTTAACGCCACGTTGGCGACGCT
>CAVOBC010000013.1:0-27231 GCA_963693635.1 Gammaproteobacteria bacterium
CCTGTGGGAATCGACTCAGCATCCGCCTCAAGAATGTGCCCGGCCACTACTCGCAAATGGTGATCCGTCACCGACGCTCCGCCCGAAAGGTTGAAATAGGAGTGATTGGTCAGATTGATGACCGTCGGCTCATCCGCTTCAGCCGTGTAGTTGAGGACCAGTTCGCCAGCAGCCACGGTGCAAGTCAGGCGAACAACCAGATTATCGGGGAAGCCCTGATCGCCATCGAGCGAATTTACTTCGAGCGTGACACTGGTTGCGGACTGCTGGACGGCCCGCCACAGCCGCCTGGATAGATTCGCCGGTCCACCATGCAATTGATTGCGGCCGTCGTTGGCGATTAACTCTACCCACCTGCCATCAAGACGAAACCTCGCGTTAGCGATTCGATTGGCGTACCGCCCGACCGTCACGCCAGTGGCCGCCCGGTCCGCCTCGTAGCCAGCCCGGTCCGGGTATCCAAGCACCAGTTCGCGCGATCCTTGACCGTGGGCGAATCGGATACTGGAAATAGTCGCTCCCAGTGCAAGCAAACCAACGCGCAGATTTCCATCCTCGATGACCCAGTCTGCAGGGCGCGTCATCCGCCTTCGATTTTGTAGAGAAAGTGTACTTCGCTGCCTGGGCCGACCTGCTCTAGCAATGGGTCGTGAATGATCTCGCCGTCAATCGCGACCGCCATTGCCATGAGATCGTCCGCGTGGACTGCCTCGTACCTGCTCGCAAGTTCTGCAACCAGGTCACGATAGACCGATGCCGACACCTCCGTGCGCGGTTCTCCAGTGAGCCGTTGTAACTCACTGGAGAAGATCACCGTTGCCATGGTGACACCACGCTCACGAAATCAGGCGTTGTCGTGAATCGCTTTTAATACCCGCGGTGGTGAACATGGCAAGTCAGTCAAGCGCACATTGATCGCCTCGCTGACCGCAGTTCCCACGGCTGCGAGCGGTGGAATGATGCCCGTTTCCCCAACACCGCGCACACCAAATGGATGAAACGAGTTGGGGACTTCGACGATGATCGTGTCAATCATCGGCAGGTCCGATGCAAGCGGAATCCTGTAATCGAGGAATCCGGCATTCTCCAGCAAGCCGTCTTTGCTGTAGATGTACTCCTCGTTCAGTGCCCAGCCAATGCCCTGCGCTGCGCCACCCTGGTATTGCCCCTCGACGTAACTGGGGTGAACCGCTTTACCGGCGTCCTGGATCGCTGTATAGCGAAGCACGGTGACTTTTCCGGTGTCTTTGTCGACTTCGACATCAGCGAGGTGTACAGCAAAACTGGGACCGGCGCCGCGGGCGTTGATGTTGCCCGTGCCCGAGATATGCCCACCTGTGCGCTCTGCCTGGGCGCAGATCTCTGCGGCCGTCAGCTTGTCATCGCCACTGGTATTGCTGGCCACGCCATCGGTATATTCAACCTGCTCCGGTGTCACATTCCAAAGTGCCGCCGCCCGCTCTTTGAACTGGCGCACAACATCCTGCGCCGCCTCGACGACTGCCATTCCGGTCGCAAAGGTTGTACGGCTGCCACCGGTGGTGCCGCTGTAAGGCAGATTCTCGGTGTCTCCGATAATGGGCTTGAGCCTCTCGCTCGGCAGGCCGAGTTCTTCTGCCGCCATCAACGCCATCGACGCACGCGAACCGCCGATGTCAGGCGAACCCTCCACGATGGTGCCCGTGCCGTCAGGGTTCATGTTAATCCGAACGCTTGATAGACCACCGATGTTGAACCAGAAACCTGCCGCGAGGCCCCGTCCCTGGTTCTCGGCAAGCGCGGTCTGATATTGCGGTGAGTTCTTCGCCGCCTCGAGACATTCAACCAGGCCTACCGCCTTCAGTGTTGGGCCGTAGAGTGCCTGGGTGCCTTCCTTCGCAGCGTTCTGCAGCCGGAAGTCAATCGGGTCAATGCCAAGCTCTGCCGCCACCTCGTTGATGGCCATTTCCGCTGCGTACTCTGCCTGTGGTGCGCCTGGCGCACGATAAGCGGCAACTTTGGGCTTGTTGACCACGACGTCATAGCCTTCAACATATTGATTCGGCACGTCGTATGGCGTGAACACGGTCATACATCCCGGCCCCATCGGTGAGCCTCGGAAAGCGCCCGCCTCAAAGCAAAGCCGTGCTTTCATCGCCGTGATGGTGCCGTCCTTGCGGGCACCGATCTTGATCAGGTTACGCGATGCAGCGCCCGGGCCCGACGCCATGAAGACCTCCTCCCGGTCCATGATCATCTTCACCGCGCGGCCTGACTTGCGTGAAAGCGTCAGCGCAACGGGTTCCAGATAGACAACCGTCTTGCCGCCGAAGCCACCGCCGATTTCACTTGCAATGACCTTCAGTGAGCCGAGGTCCATATTCAGAATCTTGGCGGTATTTGCCCGAACGTCGAAGTGGCCCTGGGTAGAACACCAGATCATCGACTGACCACTCTCATCGAAGCGGACCGTGCACGCGTGCGGCTCGATGTAGCCCTGATGAACGGTGGGTGAATAATACTCGCGCTCAACGATGACGTCGGCTTCAGCGAAGCCGGCCTCGACATCGCCTTTGCTCATTTCCATGCGCTGTGCGATGTTCGAGGCGGTGTCCGGCGTCTCCGCAAGGCCACCTGTGAACATGTCTGCATGCAACACGGGTGCGTCTGCCAGCATCGCATCGCGGACGTCCATGACGGGCGCAAGCACCTCGTAGTCCACTTCGATCAGCTGCAAGGCTTCCTCGGCGATCGCGACGGTACGCGCCGCAACCGCGGCAACGGCGTGTCCGTGATAGAGGACTTTGTCCTCGGCAAGACAGTTGCGCGCAAGATCAATCACATCCCGTGCACTGTCCGGAAAATCAGCAAACGTCGCGACCGAGAACACTCCCGGATACGCTTCGGCTTTACTGGTGTCGATACTCCGGATGTTGGCGTGTGCGTGTGGGCTGCGCAGGACCCTGCCCCAGACCATTCCAGGCAGCGACAGGTCAGCGCCATAGTTGGCGCGCCCAGTCACTTTGTCATAACCATCCGGGCGGATCGACCGGGTGCCCACATACTTGTATTCGCGTGCTTCACTCATTGTTAGGCGCCTCCTCGCATGGCTTCAGCGGAATCCATGACGGCTCTGATGATCTTGTCGTACCCCGTACATCGGCACAGGTTCCCTGCCAGATAATAGCGTGCTTCTTCTTCGGTCGGATTCGGGTTGTCCTCCAGGAGGGCTTTGGTTGAGACGATCAGTCCCGGCGTACAAATGCCGCACTGAAGCGCCGCGTGCTCAAGAAACTTCTGTTGGATCACATGCAATTGATCGTTACTGCCGATTCCCTCGACCGTTCCGATCTCGGTGCCTTCGGCTTCGACGGCAAAGACCAGGCAAGAACAGACCAGCGCGCCGTCGACCGTGACTGAACACGCGCCGCAGTCACCCGAACCGCATCCTTCCTTCGTTCCCTTCAGGTTCAGGTTTTCGCGCAGAACCTCAAGCAGCGTTTCGCTGGGTTCACAGAGAAATTCAACCGGGTCACCGTTTACGGTGGTAGATACGTGAGTCTTCGCCATGGGTTAGCCCTCCTTCGCGCGGTCGCCAGCGATCTTCGCGGCGCGTTTCGTTAAAACGCCGACCACGTGGCGCCGGTATTCAACCGTGCCGCGTCGGTCAGTGATGGGGGATGAGGCGTCGGTCGACGCCTGCGCCGCGGCATCAAGCGCCGCGTCTTCGAGTTTGCTACCGATCAGCGCATCAGCAGCGGCGGCGACCAGCAATGCAGTCGGCGCTACCGCCCCGATGCTAACGCGGGCCGCTGTGCACGTGCCGTCAGCATCCAGCGTTACCGAGACACCGGCACCCGCGACAGCAATATCCATCTCCGTACGCGGAATAAATCGCAGATAGGCCGACGACGTATTCGGTGCCGGCCGCGGCGCCGTGATGAGCGTCAGCAACTCGCCTTTGTCCATACAGTTCTGCCCGACACCGGTGACGAAGTCCTCGACTGCCACGGTGCGAACGCCGCCCGGACCCGTTATCTGACACTGCGCACCAATGACGAACAATGCAGGGATCGTGTCTGCCGCCGGTGACGAGTTGCAGAGGTTGCCGCCGACGCTGCAGCGACCCTGGACCTGTGTGGAGCCAATGAGAAACGCGGCTTCAACCAGGCCGGGATAAGCTGCTTTGATGTCCTCGCGCTTGGACAGTTCCCAGGAACTGAGGGACGGCCCCAGTGCCAGACCGTCATCACCCAGTGCTGCATCCATCAACTCGGGAATGTGCTTGGAGTCGACGACCAGGTGAGGCTCGTTGACTCTCGCGCCTAACTGGATGATGAGATCGGTCCCTCCGGCAAGCACCTTTGCGGGCTTGTCGGCACCGGCGAGCAACTTCACCGCTTCGGCAATCGTCTGGGGAGCGTGATATTCAATGTTGACCATTGTTCCTCCTGGGAAAACACGGAAGCGCCAACCGCCCGTTTGCTTTCGTCTTGGTCCTGCTGCTCATCTTTCGCACTCTTGCCTTTCTCGGCGAGCGATTCGCAGCAGGCGACGCAAACTCAGTCTGTAACGCCAATTTTGGTGCGCTATGTATACCATGACTCCTCCCCTCAAAGCACCAGCGCGCATTATGCAGGCTTGCAAATTCGCGTACGTCCTTGCCAACATGCCGTATGTCCAATTGGTTCAAGACCTCCGATGATCCACTCGTTGTTCTCATCGCGGCGGCGAGCGACGACCCGGAGATGACAGCCGCGCTAGTCGCAGTGCTCGGCCAGCCCGCATTTCATCGCCGGTCGATGCTCGGCACCTGGGACGAGCATCTTCGCCTGAATGGCGCCCCATCTGCACTGATCGCAGCGCTCGCGCGCCTCACGGATGACGATCTGGCCGAGCGTGCGCTGGCGTTGCTGACATCAAGATGTACATAATCACGGATCGCTGGCGGCAGCCCGGGATCGACAACCGCTTCCCAATACCAGGACGCCAGCGGTGCCGTGGCAGCAAGTGCGGGTCAGAATGCGGGTGGCAAGGCGAATGACGAAGACACTCACCACCGCTTGGGCGCCCATGTTGTCTGCTCCTCTCAGGTCTTTTTCATGCCTGACCTCATTCCGGACGCGGTTCGGCAGCGCGCGCGCGACAATTTGCCGTGCCACACGCGCGACCTCATGCGCGACATAGTCGTCCGGTTGGCATTGCAGGTCGCGGGTATGCTTCCGCTCGCGCTCGCGCAGAACGTCGGCACCGTCGTTGGGACCTTGATCTGGATCACCGGCAGTCGGATGGCCCGCACAGCCAACGAAAACATCGCTCTCGCCTTTGGCCCCCTCGGCCAACCGGCCAGGCGGCAACTCGTCCGACGCTGCCTGATCGAAACCGGCAAGACGATGCTGGAAACGCCCGCCGCCTGGACGAATGATCCCGGGGCATGCCGGGCGCGCATCGTTGACGTCCGGGGCGAAGCGCCGGTTCGATCGCTCGCTGCGCAAGGAAACGGCCTCATCTTCGTCATCCCGCATGTCGGCAACTGGGAGATGCTCAATCACTATCTGGGCCATCACTATGGCCTCATGCACATGTATCGCCCGAATCCGGATCCACGGCTCGACCGGCTGATCCAGCACTACCGCGAAAAAAGCGGCACCCGCTTCACACCCACGACCGCAGGCGGCATTCGAGCGCAGCTTCGCACACTGCGTGCCGGCGGCAACATCGGCGCGATGCCTGATCAGGAGCCAGGCACACACACCGGGACATTCGCTCCCTTCTTCGACGTCAACGCGCTCACCAGTCTCCTCATTCCGCAGTTGGCCCAGCGCACCGGGGCAGCTGTCGTCGTCGCAACCTGCGAACGTCTCGACCGCGGCGCGGGATTCAGGGTGGTGTTCCGGCCAGTGTCGATTTTCCCCTCCCCCGGCGCGGACGACCTGAAACAGGGTGCCCCCGACACCATTGCCGACATCATGCATGCTGCGGCAACCCGGATGAATGACTGCATCAAGGTCGCGGTCGAGGCGATTCCCGAGCAATATCTCTGGTCCTACAAACGTTTTCGTACCCGGCCTCCAGGGGAGCCGGAACTCTACCTTCCAGGCACCACCGCCCTTCACGCCGCGCTCGCGAGCGGGCTCATGCGCGGACTCTCGCAGTTCCTCGCACGCACACCTGTTGGCGTGCAACGGGGGCCCGCGCGACTGACCGGTGCTCTCGTTGGGCACCACCGTCGCAAACGGCACGTCGCCACGATCAACGTGCGTCATTGCCTGCCGGACCTGCGTCCGGACCAGCAAGAACGCACGGTCACGCGGTCCCTCGAGTCGCTGGCACGCAGCGGACTCGAATTGCCGTCGGTCTGGTCGTCACCAGACGAACGTTTCGAGAGACTGATTCGCGGCATACGCGGAGACGAGGTACTCAAGGATCCGAATCTTGGCTGCCTGATCCTGACCCCACCGCTCGGCAATCGCGAGGTCGTCATGCGTTGGCTGGGAAGCCGACACCGCGTTTCCGAGTATTACCATCCGCATCCGAATGCCGGCATCGATCGAGCCGTTCGATGGGCACGGGTCCGCATGGGCATCCGCCTGCTGCCGCACAGCGGTGCTGCGACAGATCTGCTGGGCGATCGACTCGCAGGCGGCGAGGTCGTGTTGCTCTGTCCCGATCAGCAACCGCGCCGGCGCACCGGCCGCTTTGTACCTTTTTTCGGCGTACCAGCATTGACGAGCCATGCGATAACAGAACTCACTCGCCGAGCGGCACATGTCGCCTTCGCCTGCGCCCTGCCGGTGGACGGTGGATTCGACGTTGAAGTGACGCCCGTGGTGTTCGATGAGGCGTCGCCGAACGACGTCCTGCACACGATCAACCATGCGCTCGAAGCCCTCATCCGGGAGCACCTTCATCTCTATCGCTGGTCCGACAAGCGCTTCAACATCCGGCCCCTGGGGGAGCCTCGCTTCTATCGCTGACGCCCCCTGTTGGCATCGCTGCCGACCACATCCGCCGAGACCACCGTCAACACGATCATAAACGGCAAAGTTGAGCCGGGCTGCATCGCAGTGCAGACCCCGGCGCGTCAGCGGCGACCCTCGCGTGGTCGTAGGGTATATTCGCGTACAGCGCTTGCGGCGACTCGCCACAAAGACATCGCCAGCAGTTGGCGGAATTCCCCTCGTCAGTCCAGTCTGCCCGTATCCAACAGCCCTCCAAACAGCGTCGACACAGGAAGCCGGTGACCATGAACAAGAGAGCGGGGAGTCAACCAGAGATCACCATGAGCTACCGACCCGGACGACGACCATGAGCATTGCCCCCCCCAACGGATCCGACCTTGAATCGCTCTATGCCGAGCACCTTGATGACTATCTCGCACGCTTTGACAAGGTCTGCGAAGAAACCGGTACCGACGGCGTTGTCATTCATGCCGGCAGCCTGAAAACTGCGTTCCTCGACGACAAAACCTATCCCTTCATCGTCAATCCGCATTTCAACTCTCTCGTGCCAGTCACTGATAACCCAGACTGCTTTGTCGTCCTTCGCAGCGGCGAGACGCCGAGGCTCTTGTTCCATCAACCGGCCGACTATTGGCACAAACCGGCAGCGCTACCGAATGATTTCTGGACCGCTCGCTGGGACATCCATCCGATTCCCTCGGCCAGGGACGCGAGCAATCTGGTTGGCGACCCCACACGCCTGCAATTCATCGGCGAAGACACGGCGCTAGCGCACGAATGGGGCTTCCACCTCGCCAACGATGAACGCGCGCTCGCACAACTCCACTGGCAACGTGGGGCCAAGACCCGATACGAAGTCGAGTGCATCACGGCAGCAACTGCCGCAGCGAGCCGCGGTCACCTTGCCGCGGCCGCAGCGTTCGCCGAGGGCCAATCCGAATTCGAGATCCAGCACCGGTACCTGGCCGCAACGGGTCACCGGGAGACCGAGACACCTTACACGTCGATTGTCGGCATGAACGAGAACTGCGGCGTGCTGCACTACCAGCATTACGAGCACGCGCCCCCCAGCCCGGTCCGCTCGATGCTGATTGATGCAGGTGCCAGTTGCCGCGGTTACGCGTCGGACATCACGCGCACTTACGCCCAAAACCAAGGCCTGTTCGCAGACCTCGTCAATGCCATGGACGAAGCGCAGCAGGCCATCATCGACGACATCGAACCACGCATGGTGTACAGCGACCTGCACGACCGGATGCAGCATCGTCTGGCGACGGTTCTGGTCGATTTCAAACTCGTATCCATGTCCGCCGATGCCATGGTCGAAACCGACATTCCCTTCACCTTCATGCCGCACGGCCTCGGGCACTTTCTTGGCTTGCAAACCCACGATGTCGGCGGCCACCAGCAGTCTGCCAGTGGCGGCACCACGCTACCGCCAGACAACGCGCCCGCGCTGCGACTCACTCGAACGATTGACGATGGTCAGGTGTTTACCATCGAGCCCGGTCTTTACTTCATCCCCCTTTTGCTAGACAGGCTTCGCGACGGCAAACACCAGTCTGATGTGAACTGGACCCTGATTGAGTCGCTGTTGCCATGCGGCGGGATTCGCATCGAAGACAACGTGCACATCCGCGACGGGTCGGTAATCAATCTCACGCGTCCGTACCTGCCGTGAACCTGTGGGCTTCGCGCTAGCCCGGGACGAAGGCAATGCCGTTGGGTCGCCTCCTGATTTGCGCGTGGGGCGAAGCACCTGATTTGCCGCTAATTTCATCCCACAAGCGCCATAGACCGAGTTCCAACAATCACTCGCCGTCCGACTCCCCGAACTAGAAACGAGAGACTGATGAAGCTGACACTGGATGACATTTTTGCCGGGACCGACCTGACCGGCGCAGCCGTTCGCTTGCCGCGCTTCGCGCCGGATGGCAAGACGGTCTCTTTCCTCAAAGGCAGCCCCGAGCACGACGACGTCCTCGACCTCTGGGGCTTTGACCTTGCTTCCGGTCGCTCCACAAGACGGGTCGACGCGGCCGCTCTTTCGACCGGTGAACTATCAGACGAGGAAAGGTCCTTGCGCGAGCGACGCCGCCTGTTCGTCGGCGGCATTGTCGACTATGAGTGGAATCCGGACGGGCGCCGGCTACTCCTTCCGATCGACGGTAATCTGTTCGTCTACAACCTGTCCGAAGACATCATTGACACCCAACTGGTCGATGGCGACACGTTTGAGTCCGACGTTCGCTTCTCGCCGGACGGCAGCCGAATAAGCTTCGTCAGGGACGGCGATCTCTTTGTCATCGATACCGACGGTGAAAACCTGCGACAACTTACAAACGACGCGACCGCAACGGTCAGGAACGGCACCGCCGAGTTCATCGCCGCAGAGGAAATGCATCGGTTTGAAGGTTACTGGTGGTCGCCGGACAGCTCGTCGATCGCGTTTGTGCAAACTGACGAATCCCCCGTCGGACTGTCGCTTCGCTATGAGATAGAGCGCGATGATGTCAGAGTAGTTGAACAGCGCTATCCCTACACTGGCTCGCCCAACGCGATATTCCGGGTCGGTATCATCCGCTTGAACGCAGGCGAGGCTATCCACTGGACCACGGTCAACCAGGAGACAGACGAATACCTCGCGCGCCTGTGCTGGCTGCCCGACAGCCGCCGCATTGCGGTCCAGCTGCAGAAACGTGACCAGCAGCAACTGTCGCTGGTGGTGTACGACCCGGCTGACGGCGCAGCGAAGACCCTCATCACCGAGCGCAGCGAAACGTGGGTGAATATCACCGGAAACCCCCATTTCCTCGGCAATGGCGACTTCCTCTGGTTGTCCGAGCGCGACGGCCATGCCCACGTCTATCGCCTCGATGCCGGGGGTAATGTGCTCCAGGCCCTGACTAGCGGCCACTTCAACGTCAGCAGGATCGTTCACGTTGATGAGCCAAAAAACGCGCTGATCATTCAGGCGTTCGCGGACACGCCGATCGAGCAGCACGTCTACACCACGGCCCTCGACAGTCCCGGACCGCTCCGCCGACTTTCGAAGGACGGCCAGTGGCACGATGCCACTATGAGTTCAGACGGTGCCAACATCCTGTTTCGAAGCTCGGCACCGGAGCAGCCGCCGAGCCTTTCCCTGACCAATAACAAGGGCGGGTTTATCGCATCGATTGAAGCAAATCTTCTCGATGACACCCACCCATTCCATCCCTACCGCGACTCCATGGGACAGATTTCCTTCGGCACCCTGCCAGCCGCGGACGGGCAGGCACTCCACTACCGATTGATCATCCCAAAGGGCGACGGCCCCTTCCCGGTCGTCGTCACCGTGTACGGCGGCCCGGGCGTCCAACGGGTCACGAAGAGCTGGATACCCCCAGTCTCCCACCACCTGACTGCGCAGGGTTATGCGCAATTCACGCTCGACAATCGTGGCAGTTCCAACCGCGGCAAGGCATTCGAGGCGCCGATCTTCTCCCAACTCGGCCAGGTCGAGGTAGACGATCAGCTTCGAGGTGTGTCGTTTTTACAAAAACAAGCCTGCATCGATCCGGATCGCATCGCTGTTTTCGGACACTCATATGGTGGGTACATGACCCTGATGCTGCTTGCCAAGAGCCCCGGCACGTTTGCGGCGGGGGTTAGTGTTGCACCGGTGACAGACTGGCGCCTATACGACACGCATTACACCGAACGCTATCTTGGCCTGCCGGATGACAATCCGGACGGCTACCGTGCGAGCGAGGTGTTCCCGTGGCTTGGTCATCTCGCAGACCCGCTGCTTCTGATCCACGGCATGGCAGACGACAACGTCCTTTTTACGCATACGACACGGCTGATCAAAGTGTTACAGGACACCAACAAGACGTTTGAGCTGATGACCTATCCGGGTGCAAAGCACTCACTCGCCGGCAGGACAGTCAATCTTCACCGATATGGAACGATGGACCGATTCTTCGCGCGTCATCTGGCACCCGGCGCATGATCACCATTCGCCGCGGGCTCGCAAACGATGGCGTCACCATCGCCCGCTTCAACGTCGCCATGGCGCTTGAAACAGAATCCATCGAGCTTGATCCTGAGACAGTCGCCGCCGGCGTGCAGCGGGTGCTGACAACAGAGAACCTCGGCTTTTACCTCGTGGCCGAGACCGACGGCAAGGTCGTCGGCAGCCTGATGATCACGTACGAATGGAGTGACTGGCGCAACGGCCTTTTCTGGTGGATCCAGAGTGTCTATGTCGAACCGGAGTACCGCCGCAAGGGCGCTTTCTCGCAACTCTACGCCGCGATATCGCAACAGGCAGGCCACGACGGCGCGATCGGTCTCAGGCTATACGTCGAGCATGAGAACGTCCGTGCTCAGGGAACTTACCGCTCGCTCGGCATGAGCGAAACGCACTATCGCCTTTTCGAGCGCCTTTTCGAGCCGGTATTTTGAGCTTGGGGTCGGGTTGAGAGTCGGGTTGAGGCCCCAGGCATCCCATTCCGCCTGCTACATCGTTGCGGTGGACGTTGTCGAGTTCAATGAACCTGCGAGGTAGGTTTCGATCTTGTCTTTGGCGACGTTGTCCGGATCGCTAAACTGGATACCGACCCCGGCTGTATGCGGGCTCTTCACACCTTTCTTGGCGATCCAGACGACCTTTCCGGCGACCGGGATCTTCTCGGTCTCGTCCATCAGGCTCAAAAGAATAAAAACGTCGTCGCCCAACTCGTACTCGGTTCTATTGGCGATGAAAAGACCGCCGTTTTTAATGAAGGGCATATAGATATTATGCAAGACCACCTTGTCCTTGATGGTCAGGGCAATCATCGTCTTCTTGCCGCCGCCCCGGGATAACTTACCCATGAGTCTCTCTGGGCTGTATGTTGCACGTGCTTTCAGTCATTTTGGCCGCCTCTGTCTCAACCCTGCCTGATGCCATCTACACGCATCCGACGGCTCGCTACATCAGCCACCACGAAAGGGAACAACCTGAGTTAGACCCATCATAATTTGAGGTTGTGTCAGGGATAGCATTCGCGCCAGCCGTGGGCGACGAACGGTGATCGACACTCGATGCTCCGAGTCGGATTCTAGCCTGATGTTCCGCTCTTGCTCAACCGCAACCTTCGCCGCGCTGTTATCAGAGTTCGCCCCAGTCGATCATGAGACCTTCCGCCAGAAGCAACGGATTCGGATTCCGCCCCGTCTCGATCAGCCGAAACTCGGACCCGATCTTCTCGACAAACTGCAGCAGTACATCAGGCGAGGACCGACCGACGATCAACCGCAGAAAATCCATCTGATCCCGATTACGCACCTCGGCGGCATCCCCTGACATCGCGAGGCGCACGCCATCCATGACGAGCGTGTACCAAAGTCGCAGATAACCTGCCACGTCGGCAGAAATCAGGGCCGCCATCTCTGCCGGCGGCTGCCCGGTCAATGCGCCAGTCAACGCATCGATGAGCGCCGTGCGCGCGGCGAACCACTCATCTCCAAGTTCGGTCAGGACCCGGATTGGATTGCCGCCAGCGAGATCGAGATGCAATTCGACATCCCCCACGTAGCCCTGTCCGACCAGCCAGCCGATCGCCTGATCACGCGGTGGCAAGGTGAAGTCGACGCGCTGGCAGCGACTCCTGACCGTCGGCAGCAGCCGACCCGGCTGATCAGTAACCAGAATCAGCAAGGTGTCGCGCCCGGGTTCCTCAAGGCCCTTAAGGAATGCGTTTGCGGCGTTCAGATTCATCGCCTGAGCCGGCTGGACCACCGCGACCCGATAGCCGCTCTGCTGGGCGGTCTGATTCATCCAATCGTGCAATGCCCTGATCTGGTCAACGACGATCGCCCGGGAGTCTTCTGGCATGACGAATCGCACGTCAGGGTGGCTACCGGCGGAGAACAAGTGGCAGCCAGAACATTCCCCGCAGCGATCGCCCCGGCGGCAAAGCAAACTAGCCGCCAGGTAAGTTGCAAACCCCCCCTTGCCCAACAGGCGCTGTCCCGTAAACAGCATCGCGTGCGGCAGTTTGCCACCCGCACGCTGGCGTTCGATGCGCAGGTGTTGTGCCTGGTGCCACGGTAACGGCGCGACAGGCGTCATCGGGCCGGCAATGTCAGTCATTGAGCAGTGTCTCCATCGCTTCGGTGATTCGCTGCCTGACCACAGGCAGCGACCCGATCGCATCGATGACAGCATACCTGTGGGGCATCTGCGCTGCGCGCTCGAGGAACGTATTGCGCGCACGCTCGAAGAAATCAGTCTCCTCGCGCTCAATGCGATCACCCTGCATGTCGCCACGCGCACGTTTGAGCCCCACCGAGACGGGCACATCCAGCACCAGGGTCAAATCCGGCGCAAAGCCACCAAGTACAAGATCCGTAAGCGCGTTCACCGGCAGCATCAGGCCACGTCCGCCGCCCTGATAGGCGAAGCTCGAATCAACGAAGCGGTCGCTGAGCACCCACGATCCGCGCGCGAGCGTCGGCCGAATCAGGCCCGCGACATGCTGCGCGCGGGCCGCAAACATCAACAGCAATTCGGCCATCGGTTCAACGACCTCGTCTCGGGGCCGCAGCAAGGCATTGCGGATCTCTTCCGCCAATGGGGTGCCGCCAGGTTCCCGGGTCAATTGCACGTCGATGCCGTGTTGCTGCAGCAACGCCTCGATGTGATGCATCGCGGTCGACTTGCCTACGCCTTCAGTGCCCTCGACTACCACGAATTTCCCCGGTGCGTTACTCACTGCTGCACCCCGGCCGGAACCGCACCTTTTGCACGCCCGGACCGCTGGAAGCGCGTGACGGCGCGATTGTGCGCCGCAAGATCAGCCGAAAACTCGCTGCTGCCGTCACCACGCGCGACAAAGTAAAGAAACAAGGTCTCTGGGGGATCGAGCACCGCCCGGATCGCGTCGGACCCCGGATTGCTGATAGGCGTCGGCGGCAAACCGGCAATGACGTAGGTGTTGTACGGCGTCCGCTGCCGCAAATGCGTTCGCAAAAGGTCGCCATCAAACGTATGGAGTCCATAGATCACGGTTGGATCCGATTGCAAGCGCATGCCCGCGCGAAGGCGATTGATGAAGACGGAGGCAATATTAGCGCGATCCTCGTCACGGCTCGTCTCCTTCTCCACAATGGACGCGAGGATAAGCGCTGCATAGGGCGACGCCAGCGGCAAATTGCGGCGACGCGCATGCCACGCAGTATCCAGCGTCGCTCGCATGCGCTCATAGGCGGCCCGCAGAACCGCCGTGTCCTCATCGCCTCGAACATAAATGTAGGTGTCGGGGTAGAACTGACCTTCCGGCGAGACGCCCGGTTCTCCAAGCAGGCGCATCACTGCCGCGCCGCTGCCGGCGTCGATGGTGTGCGCCAACCCAGGCGTGTCGCGCAGACGCTTCACCCATTCATCGAAGCGCAGACCTTCCGGAAACGTCACCTTGTAACGTACCACCTCCCCTGAACGAAAGTGGGCCAACAGCGCGAAGACATCGAAGTTTCTGACCAGTCGATACTCCCCCGCCTGAATGTAGCCTTGACCGGCGGTGAGCCGTGCTGCGATCTCAAACAGCGCTTCCGGCACTGGCAGCACCCCCTCGGCACTCAGTTGACGGGCCAACTTGCGAATACCAGTGCCGCTCTCGATCACGAATATCTGACCCGGCCTCACATCGATCGGGCGAGATAGGCCGAACACCGCCAGCGACAACAAGAGCGCAGACAGAGCACCAACGCCAATCGCAACGCGTATGGCGACAGTGGCAAACAGCGGACGAACCGGCAAGCGTCTAAATCGACTTGAAGATCAACGTACCATTCGTGCCGCCAAACCCGAATGAGTTGCTTAACGCCACGTTGATGGGCATTGCGCGCTTGCCGTCGGCCAGGTAATCAAGGTCGCAGCCGTCGCTTGGATTATCCAGATTGATCGTTGGATGGACCATCTGATCCCGGATTGACAGCACCGTGATCACCGCTTCGACGGAGCCGGATGCGCCGAGCAAATGCCCGATCATCGACTTGCTCGAATTGACGGCGACACGGTTCGCGTGCGCGCCTATCACCTGCTTGATCGCCATGGTCTCCGCGACGTCCCCGAGCAGCGTGGACGTGCCGTGGGCATTAATGTAATCGATATCGCCAGGTTCGATGCTCGCGTCCTGCAGCGCATTTCTCATCGACGCCGCCGCACCATCGCCGTTCTCAGACGGCGAAGTCATGTGGCTTGCGTCTGCGCTCATCCCGAAACCGGCGATTTCGCAATAGATGCGAGCTCCACGCGCCAGCGCGTGCTCGTACTCTTCCAGAACCATGACCGCCGCGCCATCGCTGAGAACAAAGCCGTCCCGGTCACGATCCCAGGGACGACTGGCACGCTCCGGATCGTCGTTGCGCATCGACAGCGCTTTCATGGCGGCAAAACCTGCCATCGTCGTTGGCCCGGTCGACTTCTCCGCACCCCCGGCCAGCATCACGTCAACATCACCATGTTGAATCAGCCGCGCCGCGAATCCGATGTTGTGGGTTCCGGTCGTACACGCCGTGGTAATCGCAATGTTTGGCCCTTGCAGGCCATAGCGAATCGACAAATGGCCCGCGAGCATATTGATAATGCAGGACGGTACGAAAAAGGGTGAAACTCGACCGGGCCCACGCTCACGCACCACGTCATGGCAAGCCTCAATGGTAACAATCCCACCGATGCCCGAGCCAACGGCAACGCCCGCGCGATGCCGGTTCGCGTCAGTAATCTCAAGCCCAGCGTCGTTCATCGCCTGAATGCCCGAGACCATTCCGAGCTGGATGAAACCGTCCATCCGCCTCGCCTCTTTGACCGGCAGGTAGTCACCGATCTCGATGTCCGGCACGCTTCCGCCGATGCGGACCGGAAACCCGGTTGCGTCGAACGACGTCAATGCGTTGATGCCGCTCTGTCCGGCGAGGAGTGCCGTCCAACTCTCGTCCATATTAGTTCCGAGCGGGGACACCATGCCCATCCCGGTAATCACGACTCTACGGTTTGCCACTCGCTCCCCTCATGTACGTTTTCTTCGTCTCGCGATCCACCAACGACCTCATCCACAACAACGGGCAACCCGACCCCAGAAACTGAAAAAGCCGCGCATGTACTGGACAAGAGCGGCTTTTGCTCAGCCAGCCGGACTCACGTATGCCCGTCGATGTAGTCCATGGCTTCTTTGACCGTCGTGATCTTCTCGGCTTCTTCGTCGGGAATCTCGGTCTCAAACTCTTCCTCAAGCGCCATCACCAGTTCCACGGTGTCGAGTGAGTCAGCCCCAAGATCTTCGACAAACGAAGCTTCGGGTGTGACCTCTTCCTCCTTGACCCCAAGTTGCTCGCAAACCAACTTCATGACTCGTTCTTCGGTGGTGCTCATGCTTATGTCGACTCCTACTTGTGCTATTTGAATTGATCACAGCGCAGACAAGCCGCGCTAGTTTAATGAATGCCTGACAACTATCAAGTGAAGATCAGGATGCTCTGTGTTTGGCACTCATAGGCCATAACCCCCTGAAATTAAAGAACAAATATAGACCGGAGCGACGATGACCAGTTGCCTGTGTTGCCTACGCCATGTACATCCCACCGTTGATGTGGATTGTCTCACCCGTGATATAACCGGCTGCCTCGCTGACCAGAAACGCGACCAGGCTTGCAACTTCGGCGGGATCGCCCATCCGGCCGACGGGGATGCGGTCGACCAGCGTCTGCTGCTGGGCGTCATCAAGTTCGGCCGTCATGTCGGTGCGCACGAAACCCGGTGCAACGCAGTTGACCGTGACGTTGCGGGAACCGAGTTCCGCCGCCAACGCTCGACTGAAACCGGCCATCCCCGCCTTTGCGGCCGCGTAGTTGGACTGCCCCGGGTTGCCCATGCTGCCGACCACCGAGCCGACGTTGACGATCCGGCCCCAGCGCGCGCGGGTCATCCCGCGCAAACACGCCCGCGTCATGCGGTACGTGCCGCTAAGGTTTGTGCCAATGACATCATCCCACTCATCTGATTTCATTCTGAGCGCAAGGTTGTCACGGGTGATCCCCGCATTATTAACCAAAACGGTGGGCGCACCGAGATCAGCGATTGCGGCAAAAAACGCATCGACCGACCCCGCGTCGGAAATATCAAGCACCTCACCACGTCCGTTTACCTCGAGAAAGTCGCCAACCCCGGCTGCGCCCGTCTCCGACGTCGCTGTACCGACAACATGGAGTCCATCGGCCGCCAGTCGCTCTGCTATCGCGCGCCCAATGCCGCGACTCGCACCTGTAACAATCGCGACGCCCCGATCATTAGGTAAAGAGTCACTAGGTGAAGAATCACGAGGCGAGGGATCACGGGGTAAAGGATCGCGAGGTGAGGGATCACGCTGCGGACCATCGGTCACGCTGCCAGTTCCTCTGTGGCCTTTGCGAGAGACGCCTGATCATTGATCGTCAGCGACTTCAACCGCTTGTCAATTCGCCGCGTCAGACCGGTAAGCACCTTACCGGGTCCGCACTCGACGATACATTCGATGCCCGCCTCGGCGACCGTCGCAATCGACGCGCTCCAGAGCACGGGGTTGTATATCTGTCGTACCAGATTATCCCGGATCGCGTTGGGGTCGCTTTCGAAGCCGGCGTGCACATTCTGGATGAGTCGACAGGCGGGCGCCGAGAACTCGACGCGTGCCAATTCATCTGCCATCCGGTCTGCAGCCGGCTTGAGAAGAACACTGTGAAACGGCGCACTGACAGCAAGTAGTACGGCCCTTTTGGCACCGGCCTCCTGGCATGCGCCAATCGCGCGCTCAAGTGCGCCCATGTGGCCGGCTATCACAATTTGTCCTGGCGCGTTGTGGTTGGCCGGTTGTACCACCTCGTCTCCCGCTACGTTTACGCAAATCTCTGTAACCACATCGTCGTCGAGACCCAGAATCGCAGCCATGCCGCCGACGCCGACTGGCACCGCAGACTGCATGAACTGGCCACGCTTTTGTACGAGTGCTACGCCGTCAGCAAGACCAATGACTCCGCCGGCAACAAGCGCTGAATATTCGCCGAGGCTGTGCCCGAGAATGACGTCGGGCGTCTGCCCGCTTTCCTGCGCAAGTTGCCAAAGCGCGACACTGCTGGTCAGCAGCGCGGGCTGGGTAAACTCGGTCTGGCCCAGGCGCTCCTCAGGATCGCTCGCGATCAACTCCCAAAGATCGTAACCGAGCACCTCGCTCGCTTGCGCGAACACGGCACGTGCCGGCGCAGAGTCAACCAGGTCAGCCAGCATGCCAACCGACTGTGATCCTTGTCCCGGAAACATAAACGCAGTCTTTACCACTCTATCGTCCTCGTCGGTTCTTGGTTTCTATTGTTGATTGTTGCGATCGATTGTTGATTGTTGCGATCGATCTTTTGCTGGTTCTGTTCTTGCCGCTGATCTTCGCCAGTCAGGCGCGCACAGCCGGCGTATCGCATTGTCGAGGCACCATTCCAACGTCATGTGCCAAGCATCGACGCCAGTTCGCCCCGCATGCGGTTGGGAACATCCTGTTCGACCTCGTGCATCGCAACGCGCAGTGCCTGGTAGAACCCTTGCTCTCGCGCGCGACCGTGGCTCTTGACCACAATCCCCGTAAGGCCGACCAGGGTTGCACCGTTGTAGCGTTCTGGCATCAGGTCTCGACGCAGCCGTCCCAGCATTTGAGGAAGGACTTGATTCGCCTCGCCCTCTTCGACATTGGACGCGTCGAGGGCATCTTCAATCATTTGTGCAACAAAACTCGCCAGTCCCTCGCTCGTTTTTAACGCGACGTTGCCAACCAGCCCGTCACAAACAATGACGTCAGCATCGCTCTGGTAGATGCCATCACCTTCAACAAACCCCATGAAATTGATCTGGGGGTGCAGACGCAGCAGATCAGCAGCAATCCGCACTTGTTCTTCGCCCTTGCTGTCCTCTTCGCCAATATTGAGCAATCCAACCCGCGGCGTCGGCTTGCTGCCAACCGCTCGGCACATCAGTGACCCCATGATCGCAAATTGCACCAGGTTGTCGGCATCACAGTTGATGTTCGCGCCAAGATCAAGGAGGTAGCAGCCACCCTTTCGGGAAGGAATCTCTTTGATGATCGCGGGACGGTCAATCCCGGGTAAAGTTCGTAGCAGAAATCTTCCGATCGCCATCAGTGCGCCCGTATTGCCAGCGCTCACGACACCATCAACCTCGCCCTCGGCAAGCAATTTGATCGCACCGTGCATCGACGAATCGCGCTTATGCCTCAATGCCTCACCGGGCCGGTCCGCCATCTCGACAACCTGCGACGTTGCCACCACCCGCATCTTGACAGACCCTGCGACGTCCGGACCAATCACGAGAGGGTCGCCAACGAGGCTCAGTTGCAAGTCGGGGAAGTCGTGCGCACAGCGCAAGGAGGCTCGCACAATCTCATCGGCGTTCTGATCACCACCCATCACGTCGACGGCTAAATGCACCTGCCGTCAGTGCCTGCGTTCAGCCATGTACCAGACCGCCAACGCACGTTCGCCGGATGGCCAACGCAGTCCGCTTCCTGACGCCATCGGTGATGACATCATTGCGCAGCGGCCAGCGGGGTCGTTAATCTTCCTCTTTGTCGAGCACTTTGCGGCCACGGTAGAAGCCGTCCGCGGTGACATGATGGCGACGATGCGTCTCGCCGGTCGTCGGGTCTTCCGACAGCGTGGCCTTCGTGAGTGAGTCGTGCCCGCGACGCATGCCGCGGCGCGATCGCGTCACTTTGTTCTGTTGTACTGCCATGGGGGCCTTTCCTGGTTCTGAAAATGTTGGGGTTTACTCGCCTCGAGTGCTCCTTGCTTCGCGTCATGCTTGCCAGGAACTCATCTTGTTCTCTTCTTAATTCTCATTCTTCTCGCCGTTCCTAACGTCTTCGCGGGTTGCTGATTGTGAGGCGCCGGTCACGTTTGCTCCCGTGCAGTCGCCGAACCACCGTGCCCGTGCTCGGACAACTGCTCTCGGAGGTCTGCAAAGGGACGAGCGCGCGCCTCGGCCATGTCAGGTTCATCATCGACATTGTCAGGAGCCGTGGCGACCGGCAAAGCACAGTTCCCAGGGTGTCGGGCAACCATTGGCAACGCAACCAGCAGTTCATCTTCGACAATCGTTTGCACCGACACGACGTCATCGGCGCAGACGATACCATCTTCTTCCTTATTGAGGCCGAGGAGTTCTTCCTCAGACCCCACAACAAGGAGCTTACAGCTGGTATCAATTTCGCACCGAACGGGCTCGAGGCACACCTGGCAGGACAGGTCCAGCGTTGCCGTCGCATGTGCTGATATCTTCGCTCGCCGCCGACGTGCCCGGGTAAAGCGAAGCGTAATGTGCACGTCACCCCCGCTGCCGACAAGCAGGTCACACAAGCGCGCGAAGCGCACAACAGGCACGCGTCCGGTCAGCGTCGCACCCTGGTCGGCAAGCCGTGAGACGTGCAGACCCAACGTCAGATCTGTATCAGGATTGCTTTGAGCAAGGTCGGGCATGTGCGTTGGGAGAGCCTGGGAGGTATCGGGCGGTCCATCTGGCGTAGATGGAGGCCGGGGCGCAAATGACGGCGCATCTTATGGATCGGACTGTATACTGTCAAAAGTTTTTTCCGACTCGCTATTGTGGCTTTACTCGTCCTGGCCTCCACCTCTGCCTATCGCGCCGACCTGCTGGCGAGACTCGCGTTGCCGTTCACCCAGCAAGCACCCGACTATATTGAAGCACCGCTCGCGACCTCAGCAAGCGGTGCCCCCGGAAACACGCTGCCAGAGACGCCCCAGGCAACCGCCAGGCGCCACGCGCGCGGCAAATGTGAGGCGGTGGATGCCCCGCCACCGGGAGCCTGGACGATCGGTTCGGATCAAGTGTTGAGTGCCGACGACGGCACGGTTCTGCACAAGCCGGGAAATTTCACCAACGCGCTGGCGCAACTCGATCGCTGTTGCGGTCACTGGATGACCGCAACGACCGCAATCGCACTCCGGCGCGACGATGGCGTGCTGCACACTGCCTACGAGACTTTCAGCGTTCGCCTGCGCACGCTATCGGCGGCACAGACCCGTGATTACCTGGACACAGACCGGCCCTGGGATTGCGCGGGAAGCATCCGTGCAGAGGGTCACGGCATCCGGCTTCTGGCAGAGAGCGTCGGGCGCGATGTCTGCACATTTTACGGACTGCCACTGATGCTTCTGACTGACATGCTGTCCGCAATGGGACACCCGTCACTGCGGAGTCCATAAATCTGCCTGCGCCCGGGCACGTCGCTGAGCGGCGACTCACGAACACGCAAGATCGGCTCGCTGCTTCTCCCTTGCCTTGCCTTGCCTTGCCTTTCCCTTTCGTTTCCTTCCCTTCCTGCCTCGCCCTTGCCCTGCCCCGCGGCCCCGCATGAGATGGCTGGGACCAGATTCAATGTTTTCTATATAATCCACTCTAGATAAGTATTATACCTAATTGTTTTATATATATTTATCGGATGGGCCAAATCGATCTTCCAGCCAGTCCTGCATCGGTCCGTCCAGTGCTGCGGTGAACTCGTAGTTGCCGACCTCAAGCACCTTCGGAACGACCAGCCGTGACGCGTGCAACATCATGCGAGGCGCCCGCGCACCCTCGTCGCGCCACTTGCCGTACTTGGCATCGCCGACGATCGGACAGCCCACATGCTGACAGTGGACCCGAATCTGGTGGGTGCGGCCCGTGACCGGTTCGGCCCGCAGCAATGTCTGGTCCCCTGTCCGGCCCAGAACCTGAAAACGCGTGACTGCCGGTTTGCCGTCCCGCGCAACCCGGCATAGCCGCTCGCCGCTTGGTAACGCCCCGCGCGCAATGGGTGCATCGATCTCCTGGGCATGTCTTGGCCAGTTGCCGGACGCGACCAGCAGATAGTGCTTGGAAACAAGCCCGGCGCGCTGCGCATCGTGGAAGGCTACGAGTCCGGCGCGCTTCCTGGTCAATAAAAGACAACCTGAGGTGCCCCGGTCCAGTCGATGCCCGAGTTCAAGGTGAGGCCCGTAAATCTGGCGCATCTGTTCGATCGCCCCGAGGCGAATGCCGCTGCCGCCATGGCTGGCAAGTCCATCAGGCTTGTTCAGGACCACGTAGAAGCCGTCTTCGTAGACGACTTGACTCTGCAGGTTCGCGAGTACGTCCGCAGGTGCGACGGGCGGAGGCGCATTTGGCCGGTTCTCGCCGAGGCGCACTGGCGGCACCCGCACGCGATCGCCCATTGCGAGCCGCCGTGACGGCGTGGCCCGTGACCCGTTAACCCGCACCTCACCGCGCCGGACGATGCGATAGACGCGCGACCGTGGCAAACCCTTGAGGTGGCGCATCAGGAAATTGTCGAGTCTTTGCCCGTCGGCCGCTTCATCGATCTCAATGATCTGGACCTTGTTCACGGATGGGTCGGACGTGGGGCTGACGGCTGCAAGTTGGCACCTCTGATATGAAGCTCGACGGGTACTACCGCGAACGTGTCTACTGCCGTGATGGACTTGGGCATCGCGCTGACAGCCACGTTTGGAAGCAGCGCGGAATGTTGCTATGATGTGCGCGGTCGCAGACCTCCCACTTAAGTGAGATCGGCGGCCAACAAAGTGGGCCGAATATCGCCCCATTTTGCAATGTCTCCGGGCAACCAGAGAATACCTGACTGAGGGACTCATAACCCAGTCTGGCACTTAAATTCATTGACCGGCTCCTGCCGTCGACTCATTAACGCCGTCGGAGCCCGCACTCGTTTCCTCTCCAAGCCGTCCTACGTTGGACTGGCTGGCAGGGCGGTGAGTCACCAGCAGGCCCACAAATCTCGCACCGACGATTCATGACAACGATCCGATCTGAGACGGATACATGTAATTTCGTACGAGATGACACGGGTTTGTTCGGCAACAAAGACCGACCAAGTGAAGTCGATGTGAATAGAGACGTTGAGGAGATTCTCCAAAACGGTCTCTCCGGTATCTACCGGGTGTTTGAAGGTATTTTCCGGCTGTTTGAACGAGTGCCCAGAGGCAATCAATACAACCGCGAACACGTTGCGCGTACGTTCAGGATGAGTCAAATCAGTATCTTGGATCGCTACATGAACGACGGATTTCTCACCAGGCAAATGTCATCAATGCCGCCGTCGTTCCTGCTCGATCAAATTACCCCCCGCAAGGAGAGGCACCCAAGCCACGCAATTTGACGATATCCCGTCCGTCTTCGCGCGATCGAATCGCCAGGACCAAGTGATATCTGAATGAAAAGAATGCTTATTAACGCAACACACAGCGAAGAGCTGCGGGTTGCGATGGTTGACGGCCAAAAGCTGTACGACCTCGACATCGAGAACAGGAACAGGGAACAGAAAAAAGCCAACATCTACAAGGCAAAAATCACGCGGGTAGAACCCAGCCTCGAAGCGGCGTTTGTCGAATTCGGTGCTAACCGCCACGGATTTCTGCCGATGAAGGAAATCTCCAGAGAGTACTTCTCTGTTTCCCCGTCGCGCATTAAAGGGCGCGTCAACATCCAGGACGTCGTCAAGGAAGGCCAGGAACTCATCGTCCAGGTCGACAAGGAAGAGCGTGGCAACAAAGGGGCCGCACTGACATCGTTCTACAGTCTTGCCGGACGATACCTCGTCCTGATGCCCAACAATCCACGAGCGGGCGGCATCTCCAAACGCATCGAAGGCGAAGAACGCGAAGAAATGCGCGAGACCCTCGCAGGTCTTGAGATCCCCAAGGACATGGGCGTCATCGTTCGCACGGCCGGGCTCGGCAGAAGCACCGAGGAATTGCAGGCTGACCTCGACACGCAGTTGCAGGTCAACGGACTCATCAAGAATGCCGCAGAAGGCGCGCGGGCGCCCTTCCTGATCTACCAGGAAAGCGACATGGTCACGCGCGCAATCCGTGACTATCTGCGAGACGACGTGGGCGAAATCCTCATCGACACGGATGAGGCGCACGAGCAGGCAAAGGGCTTCATCGACCGCGTGATGCCGGGATTCTCACCCAGGCTCAAACGCTACGAAAGCGACGTACCGCTCTTCAATCGCTATCAGATTGAGGGCCAGATCGAGACGGCTTTCCAGCGCGAGGTGCGTCTGCCTTCCGGCGGCTCACTGGTCATCGACCCGACAGAAGCACTCGTTTCTATCGACATCAACTCGGCGCGCGCAACCCGCGGCGCTGATATCGAGGAGACCGCGCTAAATACCAACCTCGAAGCGGCCGACGAGATCTGTCGCCAGCTGCGATTGCGGGACATCGGCGGCCTGATTGTCATCGACTACATCGACATGTCGATTCAAAAGAGCCAGCGCGCGGTTGAAAACCGCATGCGCGACGCGCTGCAGGTCGACCGTGCACGCGTGCAAATTGGCCGAATCTCGCGATTTGGCTTGATGGAAATGTCTCGTCAGCGTCTGCGCGCATCGCTGCGTGAAACAAGCGGAATCGTCTGCCCCCGGTGTAGTGGACTCGGCTCGATTCGCGACGTTGAGTCGTCTGCACTCGCGATCGCCCGTCTCCTCGAAGAAGAGGCTCTGAAAGAATCCAGCTCCGAAATCCGCGCGATTCTGCCGATTTCGGTCGCCTCGTTCCTGCTGAACGAGAAACGCGACACCGTGCGTGAAATAGAGGAGCGGAGCAAGGTTCGGCTCGTCATCATCCCGTCGCCCGAGCTCGACACCCCGCACTATCGGGTTGAGCGTATCCGCGCCCAGGATGGTGAAGAAGCCACCGCCAGCTACGAGATCGAAGTCGAGATAGAAGCAGAAGAAGCTGTGGCTCAGAACAAGCAAGTCGTCCAGGAGCAGGCAGCGGTCAAGAACATCGTGCCCAGAGTCGCCGAAGCCGCGTCTGCGAGCACCCCTCCGCCAACAGCTGCACCCGCAGCTGAGACGACCATCGACGCCCCGACCCGGGAGCGCGGCTTTTTTGCGCGTCTCTTCGGCAAACTGGTCGCCGAACCCGAGACCGTGGTGGTCGCTGAAGAGCAGGACGCGCCCAGGCCGCGCCGACGAAGCCAGCGGCGCCGCGGAGGTCGTAACGCTGAATCGCGCAACAACGACAGTCGCCGTGACGAAGGCAACCGACCCGAGAGTGGACAACAAGCCGAAGGCCGGGATGAGTCGAATAACGAATCGCGGGGCGAGCAGTCCCGCGGTGGACGCGGTCGCGGACGCGGTGGACGCGGCCGTGGTGGTGAAGGTCGAGGCGGAGAAGGCCGAGCCGGAGAAGGCCGAGGTGGTGAAGGTCGAGCAGGAGAAGGTCGAGCAGGAGAAGGTCGAGGTGGTGAAGGTGGTCGTGGTGAAAGTCGAAGCAGCGAAGGCCGAGACGGCGAAGGCCACAGCGCTGACGATGGTCGCGTTGACACGCGTCGTGACGTCGCGCGCCCGGATTCAGAGAATCGAAGCGCAGGTAACGACGCAGAACCGCGACGCGAGGGTGGCCGTCGCCGGGGCGGCCGCGGCCGCGGCCGCACCCAACAGACCGAAGGTCGCACCCCGCAACCCGAGACCGTTGAAACATCTCAGGATGCACAAGTAACACCCGCAACAGACGACAGCGTCGTGCCAATCACGCAGAGCGAAAGTGGCCCGCGACGCCGACGTCGCAGCAACCGCCGCCGCGTTCAGCCCGAGGGGACGGAAGCAGCAGTAACCACGACGGAAGACACCAGTCAGCCCATCGACGGTTCCGTGCCAGCGCCTGCGGCCAATGAAGCGCCTGCAGTCGATGAAGTGCCGGTGGTCGATGAAGTGCCGGTGGTCGATGAAGCGCCTGCGGCCGATGAAGCGCCTGCGGCCGATGAAGTGCCTGCGGCCGATGAAGTGCCTGCGGCCGATGAAGTGCCTGCGGCCGATGAAGCGCCTGCGGCCGATGAAGTGCCTGCGGCCGATGAAGCGCCTGCGGCCGATGAAGCGCCTGCGGCCGATGAAGTGCAGGTGGACGATGAAGCGCCTGTGGACGATGAAGCGTCGGTGGCCGATGAAGCGCCGGTAGTCGATGAAGCGTCGGTGGACGATGAAGCGCCGGTGGTCGATGAAACCACCGCGAACGCTGAAGCATCTGCGCCAACTAAAGCACTCGCCGCAACGAGAGCGACTACGGTCGAAAACGAACCCGCAACACCTCACCCGTCGGTCTCGGGCCGCGCCGCGAATGATCCTCGGGATAATCCGCTCCCGACCGACGTCGGGGCCGTCCTGGCAGAAGCCCCGCAGGTCATCGTGCCCACGCCCGAACCCGCACCGGAGCGAGAACTCGACGGCGAGCATCCAAGCCAATCGGGCCGAGCGACAAACGACCCGCGCAGCCTGGATCAACCCGCGAGGTCCGTCGGCGACTAGCGGTCCAGGGATGCACCGCCATTTTCCGCAAAGCCAATTTTATAAAGGCCTCTTTCTAGAAGAACATCCGAGGTTTGGCTTGCAAACCAACTCCCAAGAATTGTCAGGATGGCGATTTTGGGACAAGAAAAGATAGGCGGGTAAGTCGGACTGTCACGTGGGTGAGAAGCCGGCCTGCCAGTCCTGCACCTAAAGTTCAGGTGCGCTTCACGAGCCGCGAATGGACCTGCTGACTCACGTTCCCGGCGTACGGGACCGGCGGCCAGGCAACCGGTCCTGGCTGCTTGGGGCCTGTCATGGAACTTTTCATGAAACGAAAGCAGCCGTGAGTTCCCTGCGCGACACGCGGTAATCCGGCACCGTGAGATGCTGCTAGATGTGGACCGGCTCTGCCTGCAGTTCGACACCGAAGGTCGCAAGCACCTTGCCTGCAATCTGTTCCTCGAGAGCGAGGACATCGTTCGGCGTCGCACCGCCGGCATTCTCGATGACGAGGGCGTGCCGGGAAGATACGCGTGCACCGCCAACGTAAGTGCCCTTGAGCCCGCATCGGTCGATTAGCCATGCCGCAGAGAGCTTGAATTCGCCAGCCACACCGGCAAAAGCTGGTAAGCCAGGCCATGCTGATTGCAGTCGTGCGGCATCATCCGAACTGACCACCGGGTTCTTGAAGAAGCTGCCGACGTTAGGTACCAACGCGGGGTCAGGCAATTTGGCAGATCTCAATCGACCCACCGCGCGTGCGACGTTCAACGGAGTTGGCTCCTCGCCCCCAAGGGCCCCATCAAGGCCCGCATAGCTGGTGTCGCACACGCCATTCCGGGCCAGCCGCAAACTGAGGGCTGTGATGACGAAGTCGTCACAGCACTTGAATACACTCCCACGGTACTTGAAAT
>CAVOBC010000014.1:0-26986 GCA_963693635.1 Gammaproteobacteria bacterium
ACGTCTGCCAGCTTGAGGACAAGCTTGATGTGCACAGACTGGCTGGCGTCACCCTCGTATGTGAACTATTCGTCCTCCGTGAGTGCGTGCACCTTCTTAAGCAATGCCTTGGACACCGATGTGGACGTGTGGAATATCGGTGAGTCGCAGGGAAGTGCAGGGAAGTCGACGTAATCGAGCGCAGTGCCGCTGAGGACTTTGACGTGCTCGACCTCGATGGCCGCGAGCTCCGCCTCGGCGACTTCCGAGCTGTGCTCAAGGGCTATCAGGAGGTCATTGATCTCGCGCGGCAACCGCTCGATGAGCGTGTAGAGCTTCTGCCGGTTAGCTTCGGACTCGTTGTCAGCAGCGATAGGCTGGAAAGTCCAGATCATGGTCTCAGTGATTGGATTGGCGCGTTGCCAGTGTTCGCTTGCCAGCCCGCGATTGATCAGGATGAGCTGCGGGGACTGGAACCAGACGCCGTGCAGGAAACTGACGATGGGCTCCGGCAACGGGTGCCCGCGCATCGCGTTGTTCAGCATCTCTGCAGTCAGATTCTTGAGCTTCTGCGTGCGCAGAATGCCGGTCTCCGAGGCACCCAAGCGCTTCTCGAGCTTGCTCACGCGACGTTGTTCGGCCGTGTAGAAGTCTGTGAGATCGGTATCGATTGCGACGATGTCGACGTCGGGGTCTGCGAGTGCGCTGAGCGCGTCGTGTATGCGCGCGAATGGCTTCTCGCCGCCGCGGCCAAGATCCGGACTCCAGCCGATCGTTGCGCTCGCCACCCGGTCCAGTACTGATGCGACATTGGGCGTGGCGGTCGCGATCGCGTGTGCGGCCTGGTGAGAATGTCGGCGGCGAGCAGGGGCAGGGCCTTGCGAATCTCGCTGGTCACTTCCTTGGCAAGCGAGATTCGCTCAAGCGCACGGACTGGACCGGTCATCGACGCAGGCGAGGAGTGCGTGATCCCGCCACGCCGTGCCCTCTGGGAACCAGTTGCCCGCGAGATCAGTCAATTTTCCACCATCAGCCAGGGTGTGCCCGTCTGCGCGCAATCGCGCAATGAGGTCAGCACGGGACGCGCCTCCACCGGGCGGGTCCGTGATCGTTGTGCCATAAGAGTGGATTAGCGCATGTTCCAGGTCGCCGCCCGATCCACCCGGCTTCTTTGAGTTCCTTTTCACTACGCTCGATCTTATCACCCTCGCCGGGGACCGATATAATGCCAGACCGATTTGGTTCCGGGACCCGACCCGCTCCAGCTCACCCGTCGGTGTCCACCAGACAAATCCAAAGATCCGATAGTCCAAGAACAATGAATGATGAGTAAAGCTTCACCGACGTCCCACAGTTATTTCTCGCAGCGTTTGCGGCTGCACTACCTGGACTGGGGCAACGATGATGCGCCGCCACTGCTGCTGGTGCACGGCAGCAGGGATCATTGTCACAACTGGGACTGGTTGGCTCAGGAACTGCGGGATGAGTACCACATTGTTGCCCCCGACTTTCGCGGCCATGGCGATTCAGAGTGGGTGCGGGGGGCGAGCTATGGGTACAGCGCTTACATTTATGATCTCGCGCAGTTAGTGCACCAGCAGAATCTGTCGCCGGTGTCGATCATCGCTCACTCGCTTGGCGGCGGCGTGGCGCTCCGGTATGCCGGCATCTATCCGGAGCACATCCGGCGGATAATCGTGATCGAGGGTGCGGGCAATTGGCACCACGATGCGGAGCCGCATGTGAAGATGCGCCAGTGGATCGAGGGCTCGCGAACAGCCTCTGGCCGCCTGCCTCGTCGTTACGATTCGCTTGACGACGCGCTTCACCGCATGCAGGCCGCGAACGGACATCTGCGGGAGGATCAGGCACGGCATCTTACGATCCACGGCAGCAACCGGAACGAAGACGGCAGCTATAGCTGGAAGTTCGACAACTACACGCGGCTCATGGCGCCGTTCGACATGGGGCCGGACGAGAGCCGCCTGCTATGGAACAGAATAGACGCGCCGCTCTTGCTCGTGAGCGGTGGTGAGAGCTGGATGGGCCAGGGTGGCAAAGGAGAGGGTGACAAGAAAAAGTCGGACCTGACGGAACCGTTTCGGAACGCAACTCATGTCACGATTCCGAACGCTGGCCACTGGGTTCACCATGATCAGCTTGACGCGTTCCTGACAAAGACCCGCGAGTTTTTCGTCGATACCTGACAGCCTCTCACGGTGCCGGGTTACCGCGCTGTCGTGCAGGGAACTCAAGTCAGCATATTGCTTTAGTTCCATGAAAGGCTGCTTTCTCAGCGGCCCGATCGAGTTTTTCTTTGCTACGCGGAGGGTCGTCGCGTCTATCAGGGTCTCGCCGAACTCCGATGGCAAAGCGGGGTAGACTGGCGACCCCGTAAGCCGCATCCCTGCCAATGCCAAAGCCGCGTCACCGCCGTCCCCCGGCAAACCGTGCGAATGAAGCTCGTCTGTACGTGCCGCCGCTCTGCACAGAGGATATACGTACGCTGTATGCGGACGACGACATTCTCGTTGTCGTGAAGCCAGCGGGATTGCTGTCAGTGCCGGGCATTGTGAATAAAGATTGTCTCGTGACGCGCGTTCAGGCGGACTATCCCGGGGCGCGCATTGTGCATCGCCTTGATCTCGATACCTCGGGAATCATGGTGCTCGCCAGAACCCAGCACGCGGTCGCGGACATCAATCGTCAATTTCGCGAAAGATCCATTGACAAGCGTTATGAGGCGATTGTGTACGGTGAACTGACCGGCGACGGTTCGATTAACCTCGCCTTGTCGCCTGACCCGGACAATCGGCCGAAGCAGAGAATCGATCTAGATGGTAAAGATGCGTTGACGCGCTTTGAGGTGCTTGAACCGGGTGCAACCTCGCGCGTTGTCCTCTTGCCGACGACGGGTCGTTCGCATCAGTTGCGCGTTCATCTCGCGGCGATCGATCACCCGATACTCGGTTGCGACCTTTATGCGCACGCCGAGGCGCTCGCGATGAGTGATCGCTTGCAGCTCCACGCAACCGGATTGACGATTGACCACCCGGGCTCCGGTGAGCGGACTGCGTTCAGTGATCCGGTACCGTTCTAGGGCAGCGGCTGCTTCTCGCCTGGTACGGGTCGGCGGGCGCTCAGGTGGTTCGTTTTGGTGGGCCCGCGCTTGTGTGACGGGTACCGGGCGGATCTTCGGCCCACGCTGGCGACGCGTCCCAGGTGTCGCCAAAGATTCGTTCTGGCATCGGCCGGCGGCGTACCGGGCCGTGGGAACCGATCGGCTTGCCAAGCGTAACGGTGCAAGCAATGAAGACTTCCTCGGGGATGCCAAGCAGGGTCTTTAGCTCCGCGTCGACGGGCCCGTGAAAGCCAGTGATCACGCCACCGTAGCCCAGGCCACGGGCGGCCAGCATCAGGTTTTGCACGGCCGGGTAAACCGATGCGCCCTCCATGGGATGTGCGGCGCGGTAGCGGACGAGACACGGCAGAATGAGTGCTGGCACCTTGTCGAAGTGGTCAACATAGTGCTCCATGGTTCCCGCCATGCGCGCCTTCGGCGAATCCTGGCGGGCACCGGAACCCTTGTCGTATTGATCGTTCTCGCGCTTGACGCCCCAGATTTTTCGCGCACCGTCCTGAATGAGGCGCTTGGCCTGCATGGCTTTGTCGCCAGCGGTCAGGACCATGAAGCGAAACGGTTGTCGGTTGGACCCGCTGGGTGCGCGGGTCGCTGCGAACATCACGTCACGCAGTATGTGATCCGGAATGGGGTCGGGACGATAGCGACGGATCGCGCGGGTCGTGGCGATGCCTTCGAGAAGCCCCACGGTGTCGTCCGCGATCGGCCGGTCTGCGAATGGATTGTCTGTATTCGGTTGCTCTGGTGTCACTTTGTCCCCATGCCCGCCGTCCGAAATCTATCAGCGGCCATCATACACTGGCAAGATGCCTCGGCTTTCGGTGGCGCAGGAACTGGCTAGAACATCCACATGCTCGCGAGGCCCAGCATCGCACCCATGCTGACGACGTCTGTTGCAGTGGTCAGAAAGATGGTGGATACCGTCGCCGGGTCTGCGCCGGCGCGACGGAGTACGAGTGGAATCATCACGCCCGAGACACCGGCCGCCGCGCAGGAGCCGAGCATCGCAACCAGGATGACGCCGGCCAGCAGCAGGGGTTCGGGGCTGCCGCTGACGAGGGCATAGGCAAGCATTGCGCACGCCGCAGTGATGCCGACCAGGATGCCGTTGCTGATGCCGAACAGGGCTTCTTTTCGAAGGAGGCCACCTTCCATGCCCGGCTTCAGTTCGTTGAGCGCCATCGCGCGGAGTGTCACTGCGAGCGCCTGACAACCCGTATTGCCCGCCTGACCGGTGAGAACCGGCAGGAACGCGGCGAGCGCAACGATCTGCTGAATCGTATCTTCGAACAAGCCCACGACCGCGCCTGCAGCAAAGGCGGTGAGCAGGTTGAGTTGCAGCCAGGGGTGTCTGAACTGGAGGCATTTCAGCCAGGGTGTCGCGAGGTGCTCTTCTTTTTCAACGCCGACCATCCGGCCCGCCTAGGCGGTTAATTCGTACGTCTGCTGTTCAAACATCGCGTAGCCGCGGACGATGCCGAGTAGTCTGCGGTTGTCGTCGCAGACCGGGTACATCGGATAGTGCCGGCGCAGCACGGCGCGCATGGCGTCTTCCTGGTCGGAGTCGGCAACGAAATAGAATGGCTCGGTCACCATGATGTCGTTGAGCACATCGGTCGAGATGGCAAAGAGCAGCTCGCGCATGGCAACGACCCCGGCGAGGCGGTCCTCCTCGTCTACCACGTAGGCGTACATCAGCTGTTGCTCCTGGGCGAGGGGCCGGAGTGCTTCGATGGCATCAGCCACGCGTGTGGTCGGCAAGAAGCGTTGGGTTACTGACGCCATCAGCCGCCCGACGCTGTCGACCGGAAACCCGAGGTTGTAGCCCAATTGATTGCCGAACTGGCTGTGGAGCAGTGGTGCCAGCGCCTCCTGGCGTTGCACTGACAAGCAACTAACGATACGCATTGCCATGGCAGGGTCGAGTCGCTCAAGCACCGCCGAGACAAGATCGTCGGTTCCCCGGTCCAGCGATGTCAGCGCGTCGAGTGGCGCTCGCCGGCTCACAGCGATGACGAGCTGACGCAGTTGAATCTCATCATGCTGCGTTCGATTCGTGTTTGCAGAGGTTATCTGGTTGCCACCTGGCGTCACATCGATATCTGCGCCCATGGTAACAGGCGTTTTCGGGGCGAAGGAATTGCGGGTAACGAACCCCGGTTGTCGCCTGGCGGCTGAGAGATCGGGTTAGAAAATGTTGCTCATGTTCTGGGAGAGAATGACGGTTTGATCGAGGAAGACATGGCGCCTCGCCAATTTGAGACCATCTTCTGTCCTGCGCACGCGGTCTTCTCGTCTGCCCACCCAGCGGTCTTCTTCGCTATTGAGCCTCGATCGATACAGACAAAAATTGAGGGCAACATCGATCTCATCGCCTTCTACCTGCGTGATGCGCACGTTGGTGACAAAGTGTCGTGTCCTTGAAGGCGGGTCCTCGGCCCAGGGCGTGCCTCTGATCGTTTTGGCGACACGGGTTGTGAGCGTGTCAAAGTTATCGTCGAAGAAAGCCATGTCTCCGGGGCGAGTGAATTCGTCGGCGACCTCCCTCGCGGTGGTTGTTCGACGAATCGGTACCCAGTAGTGGATATCGCTCGTTAGTAAGGTCAGCCAGTCTTCGTAGCGCCGCTCGTCGAGGATCGCCGCCTCGGCATAGAGGAACTGTTCAACTTCGAACTGCAGGCGCGCACGGTGGGACAAGTCGGCGAGATCTTGTCGGTCCTGGCCGATGTTGCCCGATGTTGGCATGTCCATCAGATCGCGTCCGTTGGTTCTGGCGAGTGATGGGCGATGAGGTCAGGCCAGCTTTCTGCCGTCATCCACTCCTCCCAGCACCGATAGGTCCAGAGTTGTGCATGCTCGTTGACCACAGTCTCAATGGATTTCTGACCGTCCGGTCCGACGGTTACCTCGTCGAGGCCTGATCGCATGCTGTAGTTGAGTGGTTTTCGTCGCGCGACACGGCCAATCGAGCCGCGTGTGCTGTGGCTCCAGTTCTCGCCGTCGTCCTGTTCGAGCAGCCCGGCGGGGCCAAAGAAGTGGGTTGCTGCCTGGATGACGCGGCGCCGTTCATCTTCGGTCATTGATTTCTCAACCAGGGTGAACCACCAGATTTCAGTCTCGACCGGACCCTTCGGCAGCCGCAGGCAAAGCTGACTGCCGTCCTGCGTAATCCACACGTTAGGAAAGATGTTCGGGTGCCCACGTGACCTGACACCGGCCGAACCGAGTGCCTCCCTGGACGCAGGGTTGGACCGCCAATGTCTGCGGCTGGTCCCGCCTTCGGCAACCAGCTGGCGGTGTTTCTCTTCGGACTCGCAAGCCGGGCCGGCGACAATCCCGGCCCCCCGATCGCGTGTCCGTACTCGCCGAGTAGAACCATCTGATCCATCGGGAACAGTGCCTCCTCAGTGAGAACACCGGCCTGGATAGCGGATTGATGGCTGACCTTGGGGTGATACCAGTCGAACAAATTGTCGACTGCGAGTTTCCAGTTGCAGTGAATGCGATTTTTCTGAATGCCGTCAACAATGACCATCTCGCCCTTGCCCGCGATCTGATCGATGCCCAGTCTGCCCACCCAGCCCAGAAAGTCGTGCAAGGACGGGGCGTCGTTGTCCAGACACGCGAAGACAAAGCCGCCGTAGCTCTCGACGCGAGGTACGCGCGTCAGACCCCACTCGTCAAAGTCCAACTGATCGCCGTAGTACTTGTCGCTGCCGGGGACCGCGATCAGGCGGCCATCAAGCGCGAAGTTCCAGCCGTGATAGGAGCAGAAAAAGGAGCGCGTGTTGCCCTGTTCCGCCCGACAGACGGAGTTGCCGCGGTGCGGACACGAGTTGAGCAAGACGTTTATCGCCTCGTCCCGCCCGCGAACGACAATGACCTGCTCCTCGCCAATGGCGTTCATGAAGTAGTCGCCGGGTTTGGTTATCTGCGACTCGTGGCACATGAAATTCCAGGCGCGGCCGAAGATTTTCTGCAACTCAAGCTCGTACACTGCCCTGTCGGAGAATATCTCGCGCTCCACCAGGCCCTGGCGGACGTCGACCCAATGATCGCTTGTTATCAGTTTTGCCATCTGTCGTTCCTGGTTTTCGCCTGCATTGTCTGGATGTGGTCGTTGCAGGTTGTGGCTTGAAGGTTGCTGGCGCCAGCCGCTGCCTGCAGACAGGCGGCGGCTCGCCAATAGGTACCCTTGGCTCCGTTGATGTTTCCTATGGGCGCACCCACTTTAGCGTGGCGCATCGGCCGCGTCTTCAGGCTTGTCGTTATGCGCGGGAACGTTCGCGCGGTTGCTTGCCAACGCGTGGGCCTGTCGTTAGTGTCGACGTGCGTGGCCACCGGCGGCTTCGCAATTTCAGGACCGATCGGGACAGATGGATCGGCCGCATCGCCCGACGACGCGCGCTGCGTCATGCTACGTCGCGGGATTACCTCGTGCGATCACTTGCGGCGATGCTGCAGGACGTCAACGCGGCTGGTCGGGCAACGGAACTAGCGAGCTAACAAATGTCGGAGGCCAGGATCAATACTATCGATGAATTCGAGGAAGACTACGCCAGGGGGATCGGCCACAAGTTTCCTCCGCGCGGCGGCAGGAAGGCGAGCCTCGGCAATACGGACTGACCCACATGTATGAGCGCCAGGTTGGCGAATACCGGGTTGTCGGGCTTGCGGTTGACGAACAGACGCGATGCGCTCACTGGTACAGTGAACGTGACGTCGTGGCCATGCGATTCGGTTGCTGCAGCACATTTTATCCGTGTCACAGTTGCCACGAAGCGTGTGCAAATCACCCGCCGACTGTATGGCCGTACGCGCGTCGAGACGAAGCGGCGGTTCTTTGCGGTGGGTGTGGTCATGCCATGACCGTTGAGTCCTACATCAACTGCGATTCACGCTGCCCGGCGTGCGCCATTGCATTCAATCCGGGTTGCGCCGCGCACTATCCACTTTATTTCGACCCGCTCTATCTTTAGCCCGCTCAATTTGGACGGGCGCTCTTCGTGATGCGGTTCTGACCAGCGTGCCTCGTCGTTGATCAGCCTCCCTGGCGGGCAGCGCGGCGTTCTTCCCGGGCCTTGATCCGATCTTTCTCTTTGCGCTTGCGCTCTTTGGTGGCGATCTTTTGCAGTTTGCGTTTTGCTTTAGCTTCTTTCTTGCGCTCCTTGTCGAGCACCTTCAACTCACCCGCGATTTGTTTGTTCGTCTTGCCAGCGAGGCGGCCGGCCTTGTATGCGGCTTCGCGAGCGGATTCTGCGTCGATTTCTTCCTGCGGCTGCGTGTAGATCGCGCACATCGTGACGTTGCGGTCGCAGCAGATTGCACGGTCAAGGTTCGCTTGTTTGGTGTAGCACTGAACCTTGCTCGCGGGTGAACTGCGTGTCATCGCGTTGTACGCGTACCCCGCACTGACACATTGAAACGCGTCTTCGCGTGGCCGGGTCCGCGTCTTCCGGTCAGGTGCGATTATCTGGCGAGCGTCGAACCATTCACCGCGGATCATTCGGATCAGGTCTCTGCATGTGCCCATCTGATTGCTGCCGAGTTCAAATCCGGCCGCCGCTTTCGCCGGCGCGGGCGTCAATCCCATAAATACAGGTACCAGCAGCCAGGCAATAGGTCTCATGTCACCCCCGGGTTTTAGCGTCGATTTTCCGGGCGAGGCCCTGTTTGTCCAGATCGTTCCAGAGTGCGTCCGGGATCGGCGCGGCAACGAGTTCCAGATTCGTCTCGAGTTCAGACGCGGAAATGACACCGGGGATGACCGCGGCAGTCACCGGATGCCTGAGCGGGTATTGCAGCGCCGCGGCGCGTGGGTCGACGCCGTGGACATCGCACACCGCCTTGATGGCCTCGGCTTTTTGCCATCTGGTGTCGTCAACCGGTTTGTAATCGTATGTCGCACGGCGACGCTCACGGACAGCGAGGAGCCCTGAATTATAAGGACCACCGATGATCAGGGAGGTTTCGTTCTCAATACACTTGGGAATGAGATGGTCGAGCGGATCTTGTTCCAGCAGCGTGAAGCGTCCGGCGAGCAGGAAGCAGTCGACCTTGAACAGATCCAGGACCTCGCTGCAGACCGCCGCCTCGTTAACCCCAAGACCGAATGCCCGAATGACGCCTTCCTCGCGCATGTCCGACAGTGCTTTTAAGGCGCCGTTGCGGGCTGTCGCAAAGACCTCGGGCTGGGCGTCGCCGTGGGTCCACACATCAATGTCGTGGCAAAGCAGGACGTCGATGCGAGATAGGCCCAGCCGGGACAGGCTCGCGTCGAATGATCGTCTGACCGCATCGTAGGAATAATCGTACTGAATCGAAAAGGGCTCCTCATCGCGCATGCCGGCGTAGCGGGTACCCTCATCCGCCGGAACCAGAAGCCGACCGATCTTGGTCGACAGGGCGAACGAGTCGCGATCAACCGTTTGCAGGAACCCGCCAACCCGTTTCTCGGAGAGACCGTGACCATAGAGTGGTGCGGTGTCGAAGTAACGGATGCCGGCATCGTATGCCTGGCGCAGAATCTTGTGCGCATCCGCGTCAGTAACGCGCCCACCGATTGCGCCGATCGGTGCGCCCCCGAAACCGAGTTCCGTTACCCGCACTCCCGACTTGCCCAATTCACGTAGTCCCAGTGCCACGAGGTTGCTCTCCGCGAAACGTTGAATCTGGCACAGTACCGGGATGCCCGCTCACAATCCAGACGGCCAGCGAGGCAGATGGGGACGCGAATCGCCTGCGTTTGTCAGGTATTTGGGCTAGGGTGGCGGAACCATTTAATCGTTGGCCTGACGGGCGGCGCATAGCGCGTGACGATGTCTCGACTGACTCAAAACGGGGTAGCTGATGCTGGATCTCAAAATTACCAATGCCAGAATTGTCGACGGTACCGGTGATGAACCATTCATGGGTTCAGTCGGAGTCAAAGACGGCGTGATCGTTGCAGTCGCCCCAGCAGGCGAGGCCAACGATCTGCCGGGTCGGGCACACCGCGAAATCGATGCCGCCGGTCACCTCCTGACACCCGGATTCGTCGACATCCACACGCATTACGACGGCCAGGTTTGCTGGGACAAGCAGCTTACGCCGAGTTCCTGGCATGGCGTGACCACCGTTGTCATGGGCAATTGCGGCGTTGGATTCGCGCCGGTGCGTCCTGGTGACGAGGGTGAACTGGTCTCATTAATGGAGAGTGTCGAGGACATCCCAGGTTCAGCGCTGCACGAGGGAATGGATTGGGGTTGGGAATCCTTCGCAGAGTACCTGGATTCGATCGATACGCCGTACGCGATTGACGTAGGCACCCAGGTGCCCCACGTTGCGATCAGGCGCTATGTGATGGGAGACCGGTGCTATGACGACGCGACCACGAACGATGTTGCCCAGATGCAGTCATTGACTCGTGATGCACTCGTTGCGGGCGCACTCGGCTTCACGACTTCACGTTTTTACGGCCATGTTGATCGACAGGGCAACGTCGTGCCGGGAACCCACGCCAGTGCCGACGAGATGATGGCGATTGCCGATGCGTTTTCCGGGCTGGACTATGGAACCATCGAGATGGTCTCGGATCGCCTGGGCGATGAGGACGAGCTTGCCTGGATTGAGAAGGTGGCGCGCGATACCGGTCGAACCATTACGCCGTTGTCGGGTCCCGGCCGCCCAGAGCTTTGGCAACTCGCCGATCGGTTGAACAAAGAGGGGTTGAGTCTGCGGCCGCAGGTTGGTGCACGCCCGGCGTCCATCCTGATGAGCCTCGAGGGCACGATCAATCCGATGAAGATCTATCCGACCTATCGTGAGTTCATGGGGCTGCCGATCTCCGAGCAGATTCTTCGGTTGCAGGATCAAGCGGTGCGCGAGCGCATCAAGGCGGATGAGCCGATCGTCTATCGCAACGCCGACGCTCGTCGCTTTACGAGCAGCTTTGGCGAGATGTTCCCGCTGGACGACGCGCTTACATACGAGCCTTCTTACTCAGACAGCATTCAGGGCATCGCAGAGTCGAGCGGACGACATCATCTTGATGTGTTGATGGATGCCATGATCGAGCGACGGTCAGTCATCTTCTTTTTCGGCGGCTATCCCGGCAATCTCGACAGCCAGTTTGCGGCGATCAAGAATGCCAGCAGCGTCTTTGGATTATCAGATGGTGGTGCACACTGCGGGGTATTGTGCGACGCGAGTGTACCGACCTACATGCTGTGTTATGCGACGCGTGACCGCGCGATCGGTGAGAAGTTGTCCCTGCCACTTGTCGTTCACAAGATGACGCAAGGTTCCGCGCAGGTCTATTCTTTGCATGACCGGGGTGTGATTCGTGAAGGGTACAGGGCGGACCTGAACCTGATCGACTACGAGCATCTCGCGCTGCACCAGCCCGAGATGGTCTACGACCTGCCCATGAATGGCAGGCGTCTCGTGCAAAAAGCTGACGGGTACCTGGCAACGATCAGTCATGGCGAGGTTACCCACGAGCGGGGCGAATTCACGGGTGCGATGCCTGGTCGGCTGATTCGTGGGGGGCAACAGCGATAGTCGCGCATTCTGTCCATCGTTTTGGCATCATGGTGAGATCACTAAAACATTATGCTCTGTCAGGCCGAAAGTTACATGTGGATGACACGCCGGTAGCCGCGCCTGCGAGATACGGTTCTTGGCGTGCTTTGTTGTTCCGGAGGTTTCGGCAACGGGCGGACCAATCGGCTGGACACCGTCGCGTATCCACTCGAGCTGGTCGCCGGGGCGCAGCTCAGGATGTGCAGGTTTTCTCGCCGAACCGGGCTGCAATTTGGATCATGGGTTCCAACCAGACGAGGTCGTAGGGCGCCGTCCTGGACCCCCGCAGTCGTTTGCGCGGGCTGTCACCCTGGGCGCGAACAGGCCGAATCGCTCTCCAAACTGTGGTTGCCGGGGCCATGTAGCACCCCATTACAGGTGATGGAACCTGGCATAGGCATCCACTTGCTGGATGCCCTGGAAGTCTTTCAGCTGCTCGCCGGGACGGCTGCGCTTGCGATCCGGCGTGTACTGGAACGATACAGCGGGCGGTGTCGTCTCCCCGGCGGCGCGGTCATCCGTTTAACTTGCGGCCTGCCAGTACATGACGCTGCAGCGCGTCGTCGAACGGTGCCAACAGCCGACTCAGCTGGCCGATCCAGCCCGCCATCGTCGAGCGCTCTAACTCGACTCCTTCAAGCGTGTAGATCTCCGATTGCCGACACAGCGGCAGGTGATCGGCGTACGTTGATACCAGCACATGGATCCGGATGACCTTGAAGAGCGCTCGCACATGTTCCAACCTTTCCCGCGCGTCGGTCCCGATCTCGGTGAGATCACCGCACAGGCATCACAGTGACACGGATCAATCAGGGTGACCGTCTCGCGCGGTAGGTTTTCAGGCGGCGGGCGGCGTTTTCGCTGGCGTTTTTCCGGTGATGCCTTTCGGGTGTGCCAGTCTGCCGGCTGGTCAATCGCGCTCGGTCTCCAGTTCCTCCAGCCGCAACCCGAGTTGGACGGTTTGCTTTTTCAAGCTTCTCGGATGGGCGTCCCGAATTTCACGCGTTTGAGCTGTAGGAACGGCTCGGGCGCGCCGCTAACGGACTGGAACTAACGCATCTGGTGCGCGATCCCGATCAGATCGGCGGGATGCTAGCAGATGTGAGTCGCACCTGCGGCTTCGTGCTCGGCGCGGTCGCCGAACCCCCACAAGACGCCGATGCTGGCAACGCCGTTGGCGGCCGCGCCCCGGATGTCGAGGTTACGATCGCCAATCATGATGGTTCTGCCCGGGTGTAGTGATTCGTTGGCGATCGCGTCGGCGATGAGTCCCGCCTTGTCCGCGTGGCGTCCGTCCGGGCGGCTGCCGTAGACAACCTCAAAGTTTGCAAGCAGGCCGAAGTGATCGAGAATCTGCTCCGAGAAATGCGTCGGCTTTGACGTGACGACGAACAACCGAGAGTGCTCGCCCAACGCAGTAAGGGTCTGCGGAATCTCCGGGTAGGCGACATTGTCGTACATCCCCGACTCGCTGAATTGTTTCTGATAGAGGCGAACAGCGGCTTCGACGCGGTCGTCGCCCGGGTCGGTCAAAAGATCTCGAAAAGAATCCCGAAGTGGCGGCCCGATCACGATACCCGGATCAGGCATGACATCGTCGTCGCCCAGCGAATCACGGGCGAACCGGAAGCAGCCGATGATTCCTGCTTCCGGGTCGGTCAATGTGCCGTCGAGATCGAAGAGCAGGTTGTCGATTGCGGACATCGCGTTCCTGGCATTGCAGAACGTGGCTACTGGGCGGCTTTCAACGGGACGATCCGGTCACGCAGCCCGGGCCACTCGTGCCAGATGTTGCAGAGTGCATCTGGATAGACGACCTCGTTTCCGGGTGGCCGGCTCTCTGGTCGAATGCGGAAGTACACCATTATTCTGGGTTCATCGTTGTCGACGAGCGTCGCGCAGTGCGGAACGGCGTGCAGGGCAAGCACGGCATCGCCGGGCGCGAGATCAACGTAGGTTGGCCGGGGCCACACCCGACCGTCCGGCGTGCGGGCTGCGTCGTTGGCAAACGCCTCCCGAATTGCCTCGGGATAGTGTCGGAGGCCCGCGCCGTTTGGCGCTTCGTTATACACGCGCGGCCAATCCGGCCCGTCTGGACCGAGCGGCCCGCCAAGTTCACGCTGACGCCGAAAGAACGCCTCGAAGTGGTGGTGCGCGCCTGCCAGGAGGCCGAGATTGCCAATCCCTTCGGCCCGCTGATCAGACAGCGCGACACCAAGCAGTGCCGTAAAGTTGGCGATATTTGAATTGTGCTCGGGGTAGGTGCGGGGTGCGCTATTGGTGCCAGGGTTTTGCTCCCACTTGCTACGCTGCGCCGGGGTCATGGGCACGTCGACACGCTGGTGCGTGCCGTTGTGGCCGTTCCAGAGGCCATCGAGATGTCCGTGCCAGCCGTGAAAAGGCGTGTCGATATCGGGATAGCCAGATTCGTTGACGTGCTCCCCGGGCTCGGTGGGAAACGTTGTCGCGAGCTGCGCTCCCCGGGGCGACACGGCCGGCCCGCCGAGCGCACTCTCAATGAGCGGCCGCAGCGGGGTGTCGCTGAAGAGCCTGAGAATCCGTTCATCTTCGCCTGTGCGGGCGGTGTCCATGATTGCCTGCCGGGACGACTCGTCGTCTGCGCCTCGGGCGACAGCGAGGGCTGCGCCGCGTGCCTTGCCGATGGCCTCGAAGTTGGCTCGGCGTGCGGCCCTCACCTTGTGTTCCGGGACGACGTTGCGAAAAATCACGAAGCCGTCGCGGTAAAGACGCTCGACCTCCTCGTCGCTGAAGGTGTTTCGCACGTCGACATCCCTTGACGGTGTCATCGCTCTCTCCGTATGGTCACTGAGATGGTTGTTTCGGGTTTTCAGATCACCTGGGTTGTGCGCAGGTCTTGAAGGTCCGCGTCGTCGAGCCCCAGCCACGCACCGTAGACTGCGTCGTTGTCCGCACCGGGTTCGGGATAGAACTCGACCTCGCCGTAATCATACTCGGAGAAACGCATCGGGCTGTTGGGCAGGACGATTTCGCCCATGTCGGGATGGTCCATCCAGTTCAGCATGCCGCGTTCGTGCAGATGCGGGTTGGTGCGGGACTGCTCGATGTTGCGGATGGGGGCGACCGCGACACGTGCCTCGCGCATCGTGGCGAACGCATCATCCAGCGTTCGCGCGCGGGTCCAGTCGCTGATCATCGTGTTCACCTCCTCTTCGCGCTTCTTGCGCAACATCGCGGTGCCGAAGTCCGGGTCATCAACCAGATCCTCGCGGCCGACGACGGCGAGGATGTTGCGCCAGTGATTCTCAGACACGCAGATCAGCGCCAGCCAGCCGTCCTTGCATTCGTAGCGGCTGTACGGGCATGCGCCTGCCGGTGAACGCGCGCTATTGCGCACCGGAATCTCGCCGGTTGCGTGGTAGGCCGTCAGTTCGGAGCAGAGTGTGAAGTACATGGTCTCGAGCATGGAGATCTCGACCCGTGTACCTTTGCCAGTGCGTCCCCGACCGACGAGGGCCGCCAGGGTCCCGGCATACATGTGTACCCCGCCCATCAGATCGCAGGGCGCGCCGCCCGCCCGCGTCGGTGGCCGGTCGGCGTCGCCAGTCACGCTCATGATGCCGGAGGCGGCCTGGATGGTGTGGTCCATCGCGAGCAGGTCCCGGTCCGGTCCCGTCAGGCCGTAGCCCGTGCCCGTAACGTAGACGAGCGATGGGTTAATTTCGTGCAGGGACTCCCAGCCGAGGCCGAGTCGGTCCATCGTTCCCACCGCAAAGTTCTCGAGCAGGACGTCGGCCTTACGCACAAGATCTCGGAGGAGGGCCTTGCCGTCCTCTTTTTTGAGATCGAGCGTCACACTTTTCTTGTTCGAATTGAGCATCGCGAAGGACATCGGCGTTTTGCTGCCGCCGTGTCCACGGGTGCGCTCGCCAGAAAGTGGCTCCACCTTGATGACTTCGGCGCCGGCGGTCGCCATCAGGAATGCGGCGTAGGGGCCCTGGTAGATCTGGGTCAGATCGACGACGCGGATGCCGTCGAGGGGTTTGCCCAACATAGGGTCTCCTTGCGATTTGATGTAGGTGTGGTCGGTTGCCGGAGTCCTGGGCGACGCCGTGCGGGGACTGTAGCAAAGGCACGTGGTTGATCTCCAGCGCGACACGCGTCTGTCGATCCTGAACATATCGCGACCGTCGCGTACCATGCCCGCGATGTTGAGGGAACGATGCCGAGGCGCACGATGTGAGAGGCGTTTTAACTTTGGGGCGAGCACATGGGTCAAGAAATACCGGGTATCCTGGATGACATCGAGCGCGGTGACATCACGCCTGCCCCGTGTCCGTTTGAAGCTGACTACCACACCTTGTGGCGATGCTATCAGCGGCCTGGCGTCAGTCCCTCCGGGGTGGCGTTGATTGGTGGCGCGATTAGCGATCGCCTGGGCTGGGTGTTCCTGGGCGGCTACCAGGGTGCCATGCAGTATTGTTTTGACGCTGTGGATCGCAGCACCTGGTCTGCGTTTGTCGCGTCGGAAGATCGGGCGCACTATCCGGCAACGACTCTCGCGGAGCGGGATACCCACGTTGAACTAAATGGTGTGAAGAGCTGGGTTGCCGGCAGCCGGTCTGTCGCTGAACTGGTCGTGCTGGTGGGCGGACGGGTATTCCTGGTGCCAGCCGCGGATGCGGAGATCAGCCATCGCCGGCGGGCGTCCTTTCTCGGGGACGTCAGCCAGGGTCGATGTGAGTTCAAGTCAACGAAAGTGCTGCATACGCAGGAACTGCAGGCGCCGCGAGCCCGCATGTTTGGTCCGGCCGAGCCCGTCTTCATCTTCCAGGCCTTGCTGGGTCAGATGCTTGCGCACGCGGTTGCGGTTCCGGCGCTGAATGCTGCGTACTGGCGCGCGCGGGTCTCCCCGGTCGCGCTTGAGCTTGCGCGAATCGCCGATTGCGAGCTTGGTGACGAAGCGGGAGCGGTTGCCGCAGCCAACGAGGCGTACCGACAGATCGCCAGGGACTTCGCCGATGCCATCGAGGCCGCCCGGCATCCGCTCGCGCGGGACTGGCATGTCGACGGACTTCTGATCGGCATGTACTCCCGTGGCATCCGCGCCCGGGCAGCGGCTGATTGATCAGTCCGCGCGAAGTTTGAACGCCATCAGCACGTTGCCGGGCATCTGACGAAACATGCTGTAACCGGACTGTACAAACAGCATGTCACCGGCGACCTGCACCCCTGCATTGTCGATTGAGCCACCGTGCCCGGGCACCGCGTTGACCGTTGGCGTGTCCCTCGCTGTGTTGTATTTCCATAGTGTCGCACCCTCTTTGATGTCATAGGCCAGGATGTTGCCATCAAGGCTCGCGGCGAAGACAACCTCGGGAGTTGCCGTTACTGCGGCCGAGAAACCGTAATAAAACGCCTGATACAACCCAGCGAATCTTGCCGGTCGTCATCTCGAGCGCAACGATGGAATCGCTCATGTCCGTCGCGGGCTGCGACGTATTCTCTCCCGTGCCCACGTAGATGAGCCGGCGTTTGGCATCGATCGCAGGGGTGCTCCACACCGGCGCTCCGGACGGGCCCCACCGTTGCGTTCCCACGCTGCTGACGATGGTCTTTTTCGGTTCGTCCGTCATCGGGGTCGTCCAGAGCAGCTTGCCGTCTGCGGCGCTGATCGCACTGACCGCGTCATGGTTCGTGCAGCACTCGTGTTTAGGGTTCTGGGCGACCGCGATCTCAGACGATGAGACAGGCACGTAGATGACATCCTTGAACTGAATCGCGGAGCCGGTGGCCATCGAATATTTGTGCACACCGATGGGTGCCGTCCAGAGCAGGTCACCGCTCGCCGCGTCGCGCGCCTGTATGGATGGTGAGACATCGCCGACGAGCAGCATGGGCTTGTTGCTCGTCGGGTGGGTCCCGAGGGAGACCGAGGTTCTGAAGCGCATGGGCGAGCGCTGGACCCAGCGGGTGCAGCCACTGGCCCGGTCGAGCGCAAAGAGATAGCCGCTGGTTGCAGCCACAAACACGGTGTCGTTGGTAACGACCGGCTGTGACCGGAGCGTCGTCGTCTCAGGCAGAGAGAATGACCAGGCCCGTTCAAGTTGCGTCACGTTCGCGCGCGTGCTCGGACATCGGGCCACGGGTCACGGCGTGACTAACGCGGATCCAGTTCATCTGTCGAAGGTTGGCGAGACCGGGCGTTCGTGCGTCGATGGGCTTGTCGTGGCAAGCCGCGCAGCGACTGCGGTAGTCGTCCTGTGCGGCGGCAAGGAGCGCGGGGCTGATGCTCATAAGCAGGCTGATGATCAGCCTGCGGACGGCGGTCGCTATGACGGTGGTCGCTATATGAAGGCTACACAAGGTCATTGGAGATCCCCGTGGATTCGTGAGGAGCCGGTAGATGCGACGACCCGGTGAGTTGCCGGCAGGCGCGGCGGCTGCGGGCGTTGCAAGGCAGGTCGGATGCAAAGGATCATCAAACATGCCTTCGGTCTCGTTCGAACCCCCGAGTCCTGGTCGGCTTAGTACCCGGCATCCTTGTCGATCGTACCTTCCAGCGTTTCATTGTGCCGCAGGTGACCCAGGTTGTTGATGAAGCGCTCAACATTGCGACCCGCACGATAGGGGCTTGCACCAGCCGTATGCGGTGTCATGACGACGTTTTCCATAGCCCAGAGGGGGCTGTCCGCTGGCAGCGGTTCGCGTGGCACAACATCCAGCGCAGCACCGCGGATTTCACCCGCTTGCAGGGCAGCAACGAGATCATCCTCGACCATCACTTCACCGCGGGTAACGTTGACGAGGAAGGCGCCCGGTTTCATTGCCTTGAAGGCTGCTGCGTCGAACTTGCCGCGCGTCTCCGGTGTCAGCGGGCAACAAACGGAAACGACATCGGACATCCGGAGCATCTCCTCAAACTGACTCGGTGTGAGAACGGTGTCGACTTCAGCACTGGTGGGTACGGCATCCCGGTCGAGCGCCACACAGTTCATGCCAAACGCGGCAGCCCGTCGCGCCGTCGCGCGTCCTGTGCCACCAAAGCCGAAGATTCCCATCGTCAGGCCGGTCAGTTCCACTTCCTGATAGCGCATGTGCGGTCGGTGATTCCACGCGTCCGGGCCGTAGCGCAAGGCTGCGGCCAACTGCCGCGTCAGCATGAGAAGCAGGCCAAAGGCATGATCGGAGAGGTGTTCGCCAACGAGCCCCTTTTCACTCGTTAGCACGACGTCGCTTGAGATGAACTCCGGGTAGAGGAACGCGTCGACGCCGGACGCGATCGCATGGACCCACTTGAGTTGCTGCGCCTGCTCAAAGAGACCCTTGCCGACGAACCCAAGCACAACATCGGTGTTGCTGATCTCGTTGTGTGCCGTCTGCGGCGTGCACACAACGACCTCGCTACCGTCGCCCGCGGCTCCCTCGATGTTGGCGAGTTGTTGGTCTGTGACTTCTGGGAGGGTAAGTCCCGGGATGATGACGATCTTCATGGGTTTCCTTGTGGTATGACCGGCACGGCTGCGATGTGGACGCGGCGCTGCGTGCGCTCGATTCGGGCGATATGATGTTGGCGTTGAATCGTTATACTACTGCATCTGCTGGCCCCGTAACCGGGTGCGCAGGCAGCAGCCTTTGCGGCAAGAACTTCCGAATTCAGGTTTTGGACACAGCACATGGACTACCAGACGATCTCGGCAGACTGTCATATTGATCTCATATGGCTCCCCCCCGATTTGTTCACTGACAACGCCTCTGCGGCCATGCGGGACCGCATGCCGTACGTGAAGGAATCGAGCCGCGGCCCGGTGTGGGTGAGCAACGGCGGCGGCCAGTTTGGACTGCAGAACGGCATGGGATCAGCGGGCCGCCCATACGTCCCTGGCGTGATTCATCGATCGGACCGCATGGCGGCGCAGGGTTTGTATGAGGATGGCAAAAACGGCATCCGGCGCCTCACAGAGCCTGACCTGCGCATCCGGGATCAGGACCTCGATGGCGTTCAGGCAGAGGTGCTGTACGGCATTCTCGGCGCTTCCGGGCGTCTCAACGACGGTGCGGCGGCGACGGAAGTGATGCGCATTTACAATAAGTGGCTCGCGGACTTTTGCGCGACACATCCGGATCGCCTGGCCGGCATTGCGTCCATTCCGAATCATGATATTGATGCCGCTATTGGAGAGGTTGAACGGGTGGCGAAGCGGGGCGGCGTGCGCGGCATCGAGGTCGCGAACTCACCGGATATGCTGCCGCTCTATCACCCCGACTGGCATCCGCTGTGGGCCGCGATCAACGACGTGGGACTGCCGGTGCACTTTCACACCGTCGGCGGCAAGCCACCGGATTTTCAGGCGATGCCGCCGTTGCAGCAGCGCCAGGCGTTCGCGGCATTCATCACCGGCTTCCAACTGGCCATGGCGAACGTCGTCATGGAGATCATCTACGGTGGCGTGCTCGAAGCGTTTCCGCGCCTGAAAATGGTCATCGGCGAGAGTGGCATCGGCTGGATTCCGTACATCCTGCAGCACATGGACCTTGAGTGGGAAGATCAGTTTCAGGACCTGACCCTCACCATGCGTCCCTCGGAGTACTGGAAGCGCCAGTGCTATGCGACCTACCAGAGCGACGAGGTCGGCCTCAGGCTGCTCGACTACATCGGCGAGGACAACATCATGTGGGGCTCTGACTTCCCGCACCCCGACGGCATCTGGCCGGACTCGCAGGAGTTCATTGCGCGAGAATTCGCGAACGTTTCGGATGCCGTGAAGCGCAAGATTACGTGTGAGAACGCAGGGCGGTTGTATGGGTTGATGGGCTGACGTCGCCGCCACCCGGTTTTGTAGCGGCGGCAGCCTTGTTAATCAGCGCCAGACGCCTTCAGTGCACCAAGGGCGTCATTAGCTACTTCAAGGTATGCGCCCAAGATCGGCTCGTTGTGCGGCTATTACGTGCGGCGCGAGTATGCCCGCCGAGCGGCCTGAAGTCGACGCGCGCCGGTTCTCAACTCAACGGGTCAGAGGCCGAAGCCGTGGGAGGTGGCTTCAAACTCTGCACCACCACCGTCTGCGGGTACAAAGCGCATTCCGACGTCAGTCGTGCTGCCGCCGCCGTGAGTGGCAGACGGCGCGCCGCCCACTACGTTCAGGTTGCCGGCGTCATTGATGCCGAGTATGACCTTGCCGTCCGCGATGATCGCCGGCACAGCAACGTCGAACTCGCAAGTACGAGGGCGGCGATTGCTTCAACACTGGCTGCTGTGTTTTTGAATAAAGTTCTCATCAGAGAGTCTTCAAAGATCTAGAAAGTTTGATAAATCTGGTCCCTTGCCAATGACTATCCAAGATTGGCCCCAGAAAATTGAAAACTGAGCATAAACAAGAGATTAGAGGCCGCGGCGTGGGTGGTGCCGCGGTCGAAGAGCAAAAGCGTAAAATTCCTCGACGTATTTCCGGCGGGGGCTGCCTTGGGCAGCTTTCAGGCGGCTAGCGACCGGCGGCGTCAGATCGACGCTCGATAAATATCGTACGTCACATCAACCAGGACAACACAACCGGTTGGCAGGCAAACGAGCATGGGTCGTTGAATCTTCACATCGCCGACCCGGACCCCGACATTGCCCGGCAAATACATGCCAAGCGGAAAACGCAGACGCAGGGTGCCGAGTTTCGCCGCGTCTTTGCGCGAGAATTCGGCGCTGTAGGTCAGGTTCTTGGTGGGGTCTCGCAGGGATTGGCCGATCGCACAGGAGCCGTCTTGCTCCTGGCAGGCGAAACGCTATTGACCAAAGTCCTCAAACGGGAAAGGCTCGGCGGCCGACCCGGGAAAGGGCAGTTGCAGCAGAACGAGTAAGCCGAGGATTTGCTTCATGTTGGGTGCTCGATGACGGATGCGTCGAGTCTAGCAACGACGATGTTGGCGGACAATCGGGCGCCCCCACCAACAGGCCAATGGATCACACGCTGGCAGCCGGTTGCTCAGGCTGCCAGATTGAAGACCGGTGCGGCGTTGTCCCAGAAAATCTTGCGGATGCTGGTCTCGGACAGCGGTTGTTCCTCGAGCGCCGCGAAACCCATTGGCCAGGTGCCGTCTGGGTGGGGGTAGTCGGTGTTGAACGTCAGGTACTCATCGCCGACGAGATCGACGACGGATGGCAGCGTCATCTCGTCACCCCGGCACGCGACCAGAAAATTCGACTTGAAGTACTCCGTAGGCCGCTTCTTGAGGTCTGGATGTTCAGCGTTGGCAGAGAAGTCGTAGTGCTGTTCCATCCGCTGCAGCCAGTAGGGCAACCAGCCCGCGTCTGCCTCGACGTGTACGATCTTGAGATTGGGGAAGCGCTCGATGACGCCGTACCAGATGAGCGTCATCATGGCGACCATCGCCTCGAACGGGTGCGCGATGATGTGACCGGACGTGTGCGTGTCCATCCGCTCCCCGAACGAGGGCAGGTACGGGGAGCCGGAGTCGTGGATGCAGATCGGTTTGCCGGTCGCTTCGATGGCGCGCCAGAGTGGATCATAGTCTGCGTGGTAGAAGTTGCGGTCTGCGGTCGGGTTGGGCCTTATGAAGAAGCATGCGGCACCTTTCTCATTGGCCCGTCGAACCTCTTCGATCGCAAGCTCTGGTGACTGCACCGGCAACATCGCGGCCATCAGCAGCTTGCCGGGTCCTTTGCTGCAATACTCAAGGCTCCAGTCGTTGTACGCGCGACACGTGGCCGCGAGCAACTCTGGATCCTGGAAAGGTTTGCCAAGGATCTGGCCGCCAACCGTTGGGTAAAGGACCTGGGCATCCACACCCTGGGCCTCCATGTCGGCGAGGCGGCTTTCGGGGCTGAAGCCGGTCTCGCGGGCGCGCGTGAAACGCTTCATGCCCTCCATCGTTGCTGCGTGGAATTCCTTCGAATCCATCGGGTAGCTGCCTTCCTGGCGCGTCACGGGTTCGCCTTCCACCAGCATCATGGTCTTGCCGTTCCAATCCCCGGGCGCAGGGGCGCGGTCCTGAAAAGCGGGTTCCATATAGTCCCGCCAGATGGTCGCTGGCTCCATTTGATGGCAGTCCGTATCGATGACCCGGAATCCGTTACGCATGCTTTGAGTCCCTTGTTTTTCGCCTGGCTGAAACGCCGATTCAGCCCACATAAACAAAGCGGCAGACAAAAGACAAGGGGTGCCTGACGCGCCCATTCGATGCCCTCTACGCACGTCAAAATCACGCGACGAACCGGAACTCAGGACCTCGATTGCCAATACCCATGCAATTGAACACATGGAATGCGGTGAACGTGTGTGCCGGATGTCCAACTGGCGCTGGCTGGCGGAAGGATTCACGGCTCGCGTAGCGAACGTGAAATCCGTCTATCGGGGCAACCAGGGCAGATTTTCGTCAGCCCGTTAGCGCCGGCTCAGGCGTTTGCGCTTGTTCTGAACGTAGTCAACCAGCAGGTACTCACCCAGGTTGCCCGGTTCGGTATAGAACACACGGCCGCCGTTGATCTTGGTCATCTGGTCCACGAACGCCTTCAGGTAATAGCTCTGATCCAGCATGAAGGTGTTGATCGTGATGTTCTTGGCGGTACAACTGCGGATAGCGCGCAGTGTTTTCTGAATGGTCGCGGGTGTCGGCGGATAGGCGAAGACTGGCCGTCCATCTTCGAGGTGCGCCGTCGGTTCGCCGTCCGTGATCATGATGATCTGTTTCGTGCCCTGCTGATGTTTGGCGAGCATCTTCTCCGCCATAATCAAGGCATGCTGCATGTTGGTGCCGAGCAGGTAGTCGTCGTACTGCAGGTACGGCAGATCGTGGGCCTTGATCTCCTTGGCATAGGCAGAGAATCCGAGCACGTACAGGCTGTCGCGCGGATAGGCACTGCTGATCAGATTGTGCAGCGCCATCGCCACCTTCTTGGCCGATTGAAACGAGCCGCGCAGCGCCATCGACCAGGACAGGTCCACCATCAGCACTGTGGCGGTCTGGGTGATCAACTCGCTGCGATAGATCTCAAAGTCGTCTATCGTAAGATTGACCGGGGTACCGGGCCCCTCACGGTCAAGCGCGTTACGGATGGTGCGCGGCATGTGCAGATGAAAGGGGTCGCCGAATTCGTAGGACTTCGACTCCTCGATGCGTTCGCCAAAGCGACCCTCTTCGGGCACCGCATGGTTGCCCAGGCTCTGCTTTTTCAGTCTCGCGTAGATCTCGCCCAGTGCCTTCTGGCCCAGCGTGCGGGTGCCGCGCGGGGTCAACTCCCACTTGTTGCCATCGCGACGGGCATAGCCGGCTTTCTCCAGCGCCTCCATGAGCTTCTTCATTGCCTCGAGATTCTCTTCGGCCTCGTCGCCCAGGAGCTTTTTCACCATCTCGGGGTCGATGGAATCGACCTTGCCGTCGTATTGAGCACGCTGCATCTGCTGCTCAAGCTCATCCATCTGTTGCATTTCCCGCATCAGTTCCATCGCCGCGTGCAGGTCCAGTTCGTCGTTGCCGGTGAAGTCGTAGCGCCGGCCCTGGGGGTTGAGGTAGGCGAGCTCCTCGGCGAGTTTGGCCATCTCGGCTTCGAGTTCGGCGTCGCCGAGCTTGTCGGCCATCATCCCCTGGAGTTGCTGTTGCTGGTCCGGTGACATCGAGTTGAACAGCGACTGGGTGGCCGCGATTTGTTGCTGCATCTGTTCGACCAGTTCATCGAGCGACTGCGGTGGGTTGTCACCGAACATGTCGCCGTGTTTTTCCATGAATTCATCGAAACCGGGATCGTCGCCGTCGATACGCTTCTGCAGCATTTTGTTCAGGTCTTTGACCATGTCCTTCATGCGCTCGATGTCGCCCTGGGACATCTCCTGGACCATCTTTTCGACATCGTTGAAAAGCGATTGGGTCATCGCGCGGCGCAGTTGTTCGATGAGCTCCAGAAACTTCTTCTGCGCCTCGGCGTTCAGAAACTCGTAGTCCGTGAGTTCCCGTACCTGGCCTGCGGTATCCTCGGGCAGTTGGTCGATGAACTCCTGATTGCTCTTGCCGATGTCGCCGAGTACCTGATCCGAAAAAGACGGATCCGAAAAAGACGGATCTGAGGAAGACGGGTTTGGGGAAGAAGAGTCTGAGGGAGAAAAGTCTTCGGCCGACGTGGATGGTTGCTCCGACCCGGACCGGCTCTGCTCGCCGCCTTCGGCGGGCTCGCCGCCATTTTCAGCGACAGAGTCCGGGTCTGGCTCGAGATCAGAGATCAGGGAATTGAAATCAAAGTTGCCCTCGTCCGGACGGTTTTCGCGCTCGACCCATTCCTTGATGGTCTCGCGCTCCATGTCGATGATCGCATCGAGTTGGCGGCGCAAGTCTTCCATGACACTGTTCATGTCGTAGCGTTGGAGTTGTTGTTGGCGCTTTTCCTTAAGTTGTTTGAGCATCTCGCGCAGGCCGCGAATGTTGCCGCCGTCTTCGCTGTCCATGCCACGTTGCATGAGGTAACGCATCGCTTGTTGCAGATCGCCGAATTCCATCAGGTCATCGGACAACGCTTCCAGCAGCTTGTCCGGATCGACTTCCCACTTCTGCGTGCCATCCCATTGCGAATAGCGGTTGAACGCGGTGAACCGGTTGGCCATTTGGTGTCCCCTTCGGGCGATGTTCGCGTCAGGCAGAGTACGTGGACCGGGTTCCGATTCGATCTTTGTTCAGCAACTGTAGGATGTGCAGTCCTTCGAGGACGAACTCGGCAGCCGAAGCCCGGACAGCTTTGCTGTCCGAGTGGGCGAGTTTGGTGACCGCCGCATCGAGACCATCGACCTTGCGTATGACCTCGTCATATTCGTGCGAGGGCAGCGATTCGCCGGTTGTCAGGTTCAAGCCGTCCGCGAACTGCTGGGCGATGGCCTCCATCTCTTCCTTGTCGGTATGCCGCGCAAATACTGCTTTGATGGCGTCCATGAAGAGCTTCTCCATGATCTTGTCCTCGCGGCCTTCCTCCATCGCCTCGAATTCCACCTTGCCCTGCAGGGAAGGCATGATGAATGGCAGGTCTGAAATGCGGGGAACAACCTCCTGTTCGTTGACCCGTATCGCGCGCCTGAGGGCGTTTGCCAGCAAGGCCTCATAGTTGGCGATCGAGGCACGCACTGATACGCCAGAGCGTTGATTGACGTCGGCAGAGTTGCGCGCCTGCAGCGTGATCTCCGCGATGATCTGCTGCATGAAGGACGGCACTACCTCGCGGTATTCGCCCAGAGACAGGCGTTGTTGCTCCTGCTCCATGATGGTTATTTCTTCCAGAATCGTTTGCGGATAGTGGGTGCGAATCTGCGATCCGTAGCGATCCTTCAGGGGCGTGATGATGCGGCCACGATTCGTGTAGTCCTCGGGGTTAGCCGTGGCGACGATCAGCACGTCGAGGTCCATCCGCACTTTGTGGCCGCGGATCTGGATGTCCCGCTCCTCCATGATGTTCAGTAGTCCGACCTGAATGCGCTCGGCGAGGTCTGGCAGTTCATTGATGGCAAAGATGCCGCGGTTGGAGTGCGGGATCATGCCAAAATGTAAGGCGTCCTCGTCTGACAGGTAGCGTCCTTCGGCAATCTTGATGGGGTCCACCTCACCGATCAGGTCGGCGATGGTGATGTCGGGTGTTGCGAGTTTCTCGCCGTACCGCTCGTCCCGATGCATCCAGCGCACGGGCGTCGCATCACCCTTTTCTTCGATCAAATGGCGCGTTCGCGAACTGATCGGCGCGAGCGGATCTTCGGGCACCTCGACGCCATCGACGATGGGTATCCACTCATCGAGGAGACTGGTCAGGCTGCGGATGATTCGCGACTTGGCCTGACCACGCTCCCCCAGCAGAATGATGTCCTGGCCGGAGAGAATGGCGTTCTCTAGCTGCGGGATGACCGTGTCCTCGTAGCCGACGATGCCGGGGAATACGTCCTCTTCGTCGGTTAGTCGACGCATGAGGTTGTGGCGCATCTCCTCGCGTACGGTGCGGTGCTCGTAACCGCTCGCCTTGAGTTCGCCCAGTGTTTCAGCCTGTCCTTTGATCACGTGTGCTCCTCAGTCATTTCTGCGGTGAGTATAAACAGGAACACGCGCGGAAAGCGACGCGCCAGATCGTCTGGCAGGCTGCTGAAAAGGCGTTCTCCTGCTGCTCTTTGCAGAGTGATTGATAGCGACATAGTGACGGTCCTGACGTTGCGTGCCTCGGCCCGCTCCCAACAAATCAACGACTTGCGATGTCGATTTTGTGGGGAGGGGGAGGGGGGAGGGGCTGTCGGGGCGCTGCCGCTATCGACGGCGCGCAAAGCGAACATGAAATCCATCGATCGGTCTGGCGACCCG
>CAVOBC010000015.1:0-26500 GCA_963693635.1 Gammaproteobacteria bacterium
GAACGCCAAACCGATGGCGACAAGCCAAACCTTACCCGGGTACCCGAACCCCGCCGCTCTGGCCGCATGGTGCTCGTCGTCGCATTACTCCTTGTCGTGAACCTGCTCGTCATCACGGGCTGGTTGGTCTACGACAACCGCGACACGCCACCTGCCGTACAGATCAACCCGGGCGCTCAGCAAAGCTCACCGCCAATCCAGCGCGCAGGGGCCGTGTCGCAACCGTCCCTGGAAGCCACATCCGATAACATCGCACAGCCATTCACCGCAACGCAGCAAGCCGTTGCGAGGGGATCGGTGGATGCTGCCGCGTCGGACAGCACAACGACCCGTACAGATCGCACGGCAACTCCGCCAGATGCCGGGGCCGTGGTCGCGATCAAACGAGGAAGGATCGGTGAACTACCAGCGTCTATCCAGAAGCGCGTTCCAGACATGACGTTCTCGAGCCACATCTTTGCCGACCAACCCAGCTTGCGAATGGTGAACATCAACGGGCGCAACATGCGTGAGGGCGACGTCGTTGCCCCGGGTCTGAAGCTAGTAGAGATTACCGAAGACGGCGCTGCATTCGGCTTTCTGCACTATCAGTTTGAAATGAGCGTGGTACGGGACTGGGCTTACTAACGGGTTGCCCAGACTTATCAGAGTCGCCGGCCCAAGGCCGGTAGAAATCGCCCACCCGTCCCCGGTGTTAGCTCTGCCCTGCATCGCAACTGGACGCCAGCCCCGCCAGTCCGGGAAATGACATAACGACAAACACGATTTGGGCGACGCTATTGCGGCGCAGCCGCTATTCCGGCGCGTCCGCTGCGTCGGCGGACTGCAGATCCTGGATCTCGCGCCGCATCTCGACCAACTGCTGAGCAAGGCGCCCGCGGTGCTTGTCGATGCCTTCGATCGCCTCGCTCGTTTCACTCATTTGCCGGGTGATGACACCGATGTTGCGTTTGTTGGCACCGACCTCGATCGCCTGACTCTGGACCTGCCCGCGCATCACAGCCACTTGCGCGACCATCTCCCCGGTCTCGTCTGTCAATGTCTGGCGGACATCCACCATGTCCGTGGTCATCTGGCCGAACCGCCGGGTGTATTCAGCAATGTTCACTTCCATTGCCTTGACCCGTCCGTCAGCCGACGCGACCGTCTTGTTCTGCGCGCCAATCGCCGCTTCATTAGCCTTGATCCATTGTCTGTTGCGTTTGTTCGAGACGTCCCACAACTTGCGAATCTCCGACAGATTTGCCTCGATGCTCGATTTCATGGATAGGAACGAACTGGACGACTCAGAACCCGCCAGGGCAAGCCGCTGGTCAAGTTCTCTGATGCTCTCCTGACTCTTCTCAAGCAAACGGTTCGACTGGTCGAGATTCTCCTGGACCTCAAAGAGGGTGTAGCCGCCGACGCCCATCATGATTGCCATCAGAACGATCACGAACACCAGCATGCCATTGAAATTGCTCTGCTTCGGCGCGTCGACGCGCCGACTCGCCCGATAAGACGCGACTTCGTCCTGGGCCGGCTTGATGCTGGGGATCAGGCTGTCCTTCTTGTCACTCACAACTGGTCACTCACAACTGTCGCTCACGACTGTCACTCACGTTTTGCTGATTCACGTTTTCTGACTCACCTTCCTGGCCCACCTTCCACAGACTCACTTTCCAGACTCACATGCCAGCTTCTCTTGCCAGAGTTGCCCGCCGGGCTTTCTAACGACTCATTTAGCGCCCCATGAAGCCAGATGAGCGGCGGCGCCGGTGATTTCTGATTGCTTAACCGCAGTGTTGTTCTTAGAGTGCCTCTTTCCCCGTTTCTGCATCGCTGTGCCTGTCGGAACACGCTTGTTTAAAAAATATGGTTTCACTCGCACTCTCAGAGTTATCATCATGATAACATTGAACTTTTTTAAACTCTACACGCGAATATCCTGGACATGTCCTGGTAACCCGGCGCAGCATCGGAACGCTCGATCATCAAAGATCTCGGCTACCGCGATGACCATCGCAGTGCTGATTGCGGCATCACAACCCATGGCAGCGGAACCGCTGCAGGATACACCCGCGACGACCAATGCGCGCAAAGCGCCTGCGGCGAATAAAGCGCCAGCGCCGATGAATGAAGCGCCTGCGGCGAATAAAGAGTCTGCGGCGGGTACTGATAAAGAGTCTGCGGCGGATACTGATAAAGAGTTTGCGGTCATCGGAGCACCCGTGTCTGATGAGGGGACTGCCGTCGTGGCGGCCCCGCGCGTGCGCACGGACCGGGACCCGAATGCTGAGGAACTCGCGGACAAGATGAGTGCGGGTGCGAGCAGGCCCGAAAAGAAGGCACCAAAGAAGGACGTAAAGAAGGAGATAGAAGCGGAGAAAAACAAAAGCGTCAGACGCCGCAGTTCGCGCCGCCGCTACCAATCTGGCTGGGAGATCTACTCCCAAGTCGATCTCTTTGCTTTCAGCGAGACCATAGCCGTCGACAAGTTCGTCAACAAGTTCGATGCAAACCTCGAAGGCGGTGACACCGCATTCACTCACAACCTCATCGAAGCGGGCGTAAAGTGGCGCGGGCTCAAACTCGCGTACGTTCACCGCTTCGACTACGTCACACGCTTCACCGAAGACACCGCGCGCTTCCACCATAGCGAGAAAAATCAGATCGCCATCGACCAGCGGCGGGTCTTCGACCTGCTTCTATCCGTCGAACGGATTCAGGCGAAGGGCATTAAGGTTGGCTACGAGACCCGTCTCTTTCGCAATTTCTCAGTCAGCGCGGACGTCTCCTGGTACGACGACATCTCTCAACTGCAATCCGGCAGCGCAGCCGCAATTGGCAATCCAGATCCCATCACACCTGAGATCATGGCCGAGATCGATGCACTCGCCGACACGGTCGACCTCGATGACCGTGACATCTCCGCGTTGAACGACATCCTGCGAGATGTCACGGGCAATCTGCATATTGACTACGCGTATGACGAACCGAAGTTCAACGAGCGGTTCTACCGGGAACCCGTCATCATCGGCGACCCCAATCCCGTGTTGACCGGCGTCGATTTCAGCGCGCCGGCAGGCGAAGGCTATGCAGTCGATATCGGCATCGCTTATAGCCCAACCGAGTGGCTCGATCTCCGACTCAAGCTCTACGATGTCGTCAACGAGTTCACCTGGGATAACGCTCCGGTCACTACCGTGTCGTTTGATGTCACCGCTCTCAAGACTGACCTGATACAGATGATCCAGGACTTCGCCAATGGCGGCGCGGTTGCACCCAACGACCTGGTCGCCCGCAATCTTGTGGTCGATATTCGCAACCAGGCTTACACCCAGGAGCTTCTGACCCGGACCCACTTATCCGCCACCTGGCATCTGCCACCGTCGATCAACCTCGCGGGCTGGAAACCACACCTTGCCATCGTCGGCGAATACTACGACACGGGCGTCCACGAATTTCCCCGCCTTGGGTTCGCTGTCGACGGCCTTGAGCTTGCGTACGACTTCGGCGGCAAAGCCTACACACTGACGTATCGCGGCGATTATCTATACGCCCAGTTGATCGCTGACACGCTGGACACAAAGAACGCCCGAACCTTCGGCGTTGGCATCGGCATCAACATCGCATGGTAACGTCGTCGCCTTCCTGACCCTGCAGCACCGCGAGGCAAGATCGCCAACGGGTAAGGGCAGCGCCCGCGGCAGAAACTCGTTCCCCAGCCCCAATCAAGATCACGTCTGACGATGGCTGACTACGACCTTGCTGTCATTGGCGGCGGCATCAACGGTGCCGCCATCGCGCGCGACGCGGCCGGGCGTGGTCTTCGAGTGGCCCTCATCGAACAGAACGATCTGGCGAGCGCCACTTCGTCCGCCAGTACCAAGCTGATTCATGGTGGCCTGCGTTATCTTGAGACCGGGAAGCTGCGCCTGGTTCGCGAGTCACTGCAAGAGCGCAGTCTGCTGCTCAAACTTGCGCCCCACATTGTGACACCACTCGACTTCGTGCTGCCGCACGCTGACACCGGCAGGCCGCGCTTCATCGTTCGTATTGGACTCGCTCTGTACGACCTGCTCGCGGGTCGTACACAACTGCCATCGTCTCGCGCCATCCGACTCGACACGCCTGAACTCAACCCACGCCTGCGTCACGGCTTCCGGTACAGCGACGCCCGGGTCGACGATTCGCGACTCGTCATTCTCAACGCGGTCGCGGCGGCGGAACTCGGCGCTGACGTGCTCACTCGCACTCGCTGCTCAGCCCTGGCCGTCGATGCGGGCTCCTGGCATCTCGACCTTGCGGCCGGTAACGACCGGCGACACATCACGGCCCGGGGCGTCGTCAACGCCACTGGCCCATGGGCGACCGAACTGCTCACCGCGGCGAATATACAAGGTGCGCGACACAGGCTGCGTCTCGTCAAGGGTAGTCACATAGTCGTCCGCCGCCTGTACGAAGCGGACCACGCATTTTTGTTTCAGAATCTCGACGGGCGCGTCGTCTTCACGATTCCCTACACACGGGACTTCACACTGATCGGTACGACTGAAGTCGACTATGAAGGCGACCTCGCCCAACTCGCGGCGACACCGGACGAGGTCGAATACCTGTGCAGCGCCGTCAGCCTTTACATGTTGACCCCGGTGAAACCGGATCAGGTGGTGTGGTCGTACGCAGGCGTACGTCCGCTGCTGGACGACGGCGCGAACGCGGGCACGCGGGTCACGCGCGAGTACAAGCTTGATCTCGATACCGCTGCCGGGGCCCCGATGCTCACCGTGTTCGGGGGCAAGATCACGACGTACCGACACCTCGCCGAGGAATGTATGACGCTACTCGCGCCACATCTCGGCGTTAGTGCGGACTGGACGCACACAGTGCCGTTACCTGGCGGCGATGTGCCCGATGGTGACGTGGACGCATACGTTCTTTCCTGTCACACAACGTGGCCGTGGCTGCCCCTACCCTTGCTCCGCCGCTTCATTAGTGCGTATGGGACAAGGATTAGAGCGTTGATCGGTGAATGTACAACCGTGGCTGATCTTGGGCGGCGCTTTGCAAACGGACTCTACGAACGTGAGTTGTGCTACCTGCGTGACGTTGAATGGGCGCGCGGCAGCGAGGACGTCCTTTGGCGGTGTACCCGACTGGGGCTCGAAGCATCCGCCATGGAACAGCAGGAAATCGAGCACTGGTTCATCACGCATCCGCCATCGGCTTGACCCGAGCATGGCATTTTAGTCAGGTCCAGATCGTTAGGATGAATGGTGGAGAGATCCCCGTTATGTTCTTTCTTTTCTTTCGGCTTCGAGGCGGCTTCTAAGCGTGGGTGCGTGGTGAGTAATCGTCCATCCGTTCTGCTGGCACAAAAAAAGCCCCGCTTAGCGGGGCTTTTCCTGACACTCTAGTCCGACACTCTAGTCCGACACTCTAGTCCGACATTCCTCCTGACACTCTGACAACTCTGTCTGAGAGGTTTGCTCGGAAGCGATGCCGTCTTGAGGGCAGACGCGCGGATGATTTACATCATGCCGCCCATGCCGCCCATGCCACCGTCCATGCCACCTGGCATTGCCGGTGCAGCAGGCGAGTCATCAACCTCTTCAGTGACCATGCATTCGGTCGTGATCATCAGACCAGCCACACTCGCGGCGGCCTGAAGAGCCGTTCGAGTCACTTTGGCAGGATCCGGCAGACCCATCTTGATCATGTCACCGTACTCGCCGGTCGCAGCGTTGTAGCCCTGGCTACCGGTCATGCCCTTGATCTTGTCGAGAACGACGGAGCCTTCTGCGCCAGCATTGCCGACGATCTGGCGCAACGGCGATTCCATTGCCTTGCGGCAAAGGTTGATCCCGACATTCTGGTCCTCGTTGTCGCCCGTCAGGCCTTCAATGGCCTGCAATGCACGAACGAGCGCGACGCCGCCGCCAGCGACGATGCCTTCTTCAACCGCAGCACGGGTGGAGTGCAACGCGTCTTCAACTCGCGCTTTTTTCTCCTTCATCTCAACTTCCGTGGCAGCACCGACCTTGATCACGGCAACACCACCAGCCAGTTTGGCAACGCGTTCCTGGAGCTTTTCGCGATCGTAGTCAGACGACGTCTCTTCGATCTGTGTACGGATCTGACCTACCCGACCTTCGATCTCGTCGGACTTGCCGGCGCCGTCAACGATCGTGGTCGCTTCTTTCGTGAGGCTGACGCGCTTGGCCCGGCCGAGATCGTCGATGGTTGCGCCCTCAAGCGACAGTCCCACTTCCTCGGAAATCACGGTGCCACCGGTGAGGATCGCGATGTCCTGCAGCATTTCCTTGCGGCGGTCACCAAAGCCAGGTGCCTTGGCAGCCGAGACCTTGACGATTCCACGCATGTTGTTGACAACAAGAGTCGCGAGCGCTTCGCCTTCGACATCTTCAGCAATTACAACGAGCGGCTTGCCCGCTTTGGCAACCGCTTCAAGAACCGGCAGCATTTCGCGGATATTGGAGATCTTCTTGTCGTGCAGCAGGATGAAAGGATCTTCCATCTCGGCACTCATGCTCTCCTGATTATTGATGAAGTAAGGCGAGAGGTAGCCGCGGTCGAACTGCATGCCTTCAACCACGTCGAGTTCGTTCTCAAGGCCGCTGCCTTCTTCAACCGTGATCACACCTTCTTTACCGACCTTGTCCATCGCCTCGGCAATGATGTCGCCAACGTGCGTGTCGCTGTTAGCAGAAACACTGCCGACCTGTGCGATGGTCGTGCTGTCGTTGCAGGGCACAGCCAGTTTCTCAACTTCTGCGACGGCGGCGATAACGGCCTTGTCGATGCCGCGCTTGAGATCCATCGGATTCATGCCGGCGGCGACGGCTTTTAAGCCTTCATTGAGGATGGATTGTGCGAGCACTGTCGCCGTGGTGGTGCCGTCACCCGCTACATCAGACGTCTGGGAAGCAACTTCCTTCAGCATCTGTGCGCCCATGTTCTCAAACTTGTCTTTGAGTTCGATCTCTTTGGCGACGGAAACGCCGTCTTTGGTCACTGTCGGCGCGCCGAATGACTTGTCGAGGACGACGTTACGTCCCTTGGGGCCGAGCGTTACTCGTACGGCGTCGGCGAGTATGTTGACGCCAGCCAGCATGCGCTGACGGGCGGAATCGCCAAATTTAACGTCTTTAGCTGTCATGATTTTGTCCTGTTAGGAATCGTTGTTACGAAGCATCGAAAACCACGGAAGGAAGCCGTCGTCTCCAAATGTGTGGTTGTCGGGCTATCCCTTTTCTTGCGATCAGGTGTTACTCGACCACACCGAAGACTTCGCTCTCACTCATGATGAGCAGTTCTTCACCTTCAAGCTTTACGGTGCTGCCTGCGTACTGGCCGAACAGAATCTTGTCGCCAGCTTTCAGATCGATCTGTTGCACAGAACCGTTATCCAGTTTTTTGCCGGGTCCAACCGCGAGTACTTCACCTTGTGAGGGCTTTTCAGTCGCGGAATCCGGGATGACGATGCCACCTGCGGACTTAGTCTCCTCTTCCGTGCGGCGGACCACCACGCGATCTTGTAATGGACGGATATTCATTTGAAATCTCCAGTTTCCTGATAGTTTTTGAAGCCACCTCCGTTGCACTCGACCGCCGCGTGCAGAAGCCAAACCCCCCAAGCTCTTTGCCAAGAGCACTCTTCTTGCGAAAAGCTCTCTTGCGAAGCTCCATTGGGAAAGCCAAAGCGCGCCGTCTTCGGGACGAGTCTCAAAACAGAGTTAGCACTCTATTTGAAGGAGTGCCAATTCTATGCATCGCGAACCCGTAGTCAACACGCAGACCCCAGAAAAACGCAGGTTATGGCAAATAAAGTGCCCTGGTTGGAAATTCGCACGTTGATCCGCCAAAGAATACGCTCTCGCGCACGCTGTACCGCACGAGCCGCTACAATCGGGCCATGACCGCAAATCAGGAAGATGCCTTCGAGGTCCTTGTATGGCAGTGGATCAATGCGATCCCGACCGGCTGCGTTGCGACCTATGGACAAATCGCTGTTCTTTGCGGCATGCCGAGGCGAGCACGGATGGTGGGTCGGGTGCTCGCGAAGCTGCCACCTGACACGCGACTGCCGTGGCATCGGGTGATCAACAGCCAGGGCCGCATCTCTAATCCCAACCCCGCGCGTCAGCTCGAACGGCTTGCGGCCGAGGGTACGCTGATGATCAATGGACGAGTCAGGCTGGCGACCTATCAGTGGACGCCGTGACGCGCGCCCGATGCATAAGGACCACGACGAGAACGATCGCGGGTACGCCCATCGCCGCCGCGACTACGAAGAATGTCGCGTAGCCCTCGCTGTCCACCACCAGACCGCTGAAACCACTGACAAACTTCCCTGGCAGGGTCATGAGCGAACTGAAAAGCGCGTACTGGGTCGCCGTGTATGCCCGGTTCGTCAAGCTGGACAGATACGCGACAAACGCCGTCGCAGCGAAGCCTCCACTCAAATTGTCCGCGCTGATGACGAGCGCCAGCCACCTGAGGTCCGCATCGACCACAGCGAGCAGCGCAAACAGCAGATTCGTTGCAGCCACCGCGACCGCGCCAGCCAGCAGTGGACTGAGAATCCCCCAGCGCACGACAGCAAGGCCGCAAATGAACGACCCCGCGATCGACATGAAAAACCCGAATGCCTTCGCCACGCCGGCGATTTCGGTCTTCGTAAAACCGAGGTCCAGATAAAAGGGATTTGCCATCACCCCCATCGAGATGTCGCTCAACCGGAACACCGCAATAAAGAGCAGAACAACAATGGCGAACCGGCCGTTTCGCTGAAAGAAATCGACAAACGGAAAGACCATCGCCCCGACAAACCATGTGGCAAGTTCGCGCGCCCTGCCCCGCATGTGCGGCAACACCCGATCCATGGATGCCGACTCCACCTCAAGACTCTGGTTAACCCCAACGCTGTCATGTCGTGGCGGTTCGGCAACGAACAGGACGGCCACGACCGCAACCAGCATCAGCGCCGCCATGATGAGGTAGCTGACGTTCCAATTGACCAGATCCGCCAGAAACAACGCGCCTGCACCCGCAGCGAGAAGGGCTACGCGGTAGCCAAAGATGTAACTCGCAGACATGGCCCCCTGGTATTCGTCCGCCATCGCCTCGATGCGAAAAGCATCGATCGCAATGTCCTGGGTCGCAGACGAAAAGGCGACAATCAGCGCAAGTATGGCAACCGCGACAAGATTGTCCGCTGGTGCGACCATCGACATGCCAACGAGGCCAAGCATGACACCGCCTTGCCCGAGCAACATCCAGCCCCGCCGCTGCCCAAACCTATCCGTCAACCCGCGCAGGCGCATTCGATCGACAACCGGTGCCCACAGCACCTTGATCGAATACATGAGCCCGATCCAGGCAAAGAACCCGATCGCAGACCTCGATAAGCCCACATCCCTCAGCCAGGCCGTGAGCGTGGAGAAGACCAGCAGGTACGGCAAACCGCCACCAAAGCCCAGGAAGGCCATCGCGATGACCTCACGCCGCGAATAGACGGTCAGGACTTCACGCCAGGAAAAGTCCTTTGAGCCTTCCATCAGCGGCGGCGGCGCCCGGCGTTAACCCCGCTCAATCCCGGAAATTCTCAAACTGCAGCGGGATGTCAATGTCATCGCTCTCCCGCAGCGCTGCGATCATGCGTTGCAGATCGTCGCGCTTCTTGCCGGTGATCCGGACCTTCTCGCCCTGCACCTGCGCCTGCATCTTCGATTTGTCGTCCTTGACCATTTTCACGATCTTTTTGGCCAGGGCTTTGTCGATTCCCTGTCTGATCAGGATGACCTGCCCAACCAGCTTGCCTGACGCAGAGGCATCAAGCTCCTCAAGTGCACGCGTATCGACTTTGCGATTGACGAGCTTTGACTTGAGTACATCGAACATCTGCCCCAACTGAAAGTCCGCTTCTGCGGTCATCTTCACCTGATCTTCCAGCCGTTCAAAGGACGCATCGACGCCCTTGAAGTCGAACCGCGTGCCGATCTCACGGTTGGCCTGATCGACTGCGTTGTGCACTTCCTGCAGGTCTACCTCCGAAACCACATCAAACGTTGGCATGAACATGCTCCTCGACAATTTCTGCTAGGATCAGAGGATAGCTTATCGCTACTCACCGATCAGCCAGCTGGAAACGGAGCGCAATGTTCGACCTACCTGTCGCCTTCGTGACTCCCGACAAATCCGTGTTCGAAGCGCTGCAACCTGCCTTCACGAAGCACCGTTTTTGCAGCAACGCCGTAGAAGCACTGCTGGCACTCGAAGACAACCCGGTTCACCTGCTCATCGCCGACGAGTCGCTCAGCGACATGTCCGGCGTCGAACTTGCCGAGGCCGTGAAAGAGGTCGACGAGGAGCGGGGTCACCACACGTTTATCATCCTGATCTCGGGAGACGAGCCGTCGGCCGAGACCCTTGAGGGACTTCAATCCTGTGTCGACGCGACCCTCACACGCAGCCAACTCGACATCTTGTTGCTGTCGCAGGCGATCGCTGGCATGCGACTTGCCGAGTTACTCAACCAGACCATCAGCAACAACCGACTGCTTGAGGCCCGCTGTGCCGAGTTAGAGGAAGGCCAGCTTCTGGATCCGGACACAGGTCTCGGCAACCGCCGCTTCGCCGAGCAGACACTGGCTGATACCATTCGCCAGGTAGAGTCCCGAGGCGGTGCCGTTTGTTTCTTGCTACTCGGCGTCGGCAACTACTCGCAGGTGCTGGAGATGTACGACCAGCAGATCGCCCGCGAACTCGTGCTGGCACTTGCCCAACGGATACAGAGTCTCGTGCGGCCACTGGACGTTGTGACCTACTTCAGCCCCGGCAATTTTGCGCTCATCTTCAACCAACCCTCGATCGATCAGTGTACGGCAGAGTGCTATCTGCGAATCTTTGATGGGGTCCGGCTCAAGAGCTACCAGACCTCCATCGGTTTCATGCAGGCGAGTGTTGGCATCAGCATCTGCGCGAGCGAAGGCCACGCCGGGGCCCCCAGCCCGGACAAGATCGTGCAGGTCGCGCTCGACAACCTCGACGCTGCCTACAGACAGGACCAGATCGTGGTGAAACATCTGAGCGAGCGACTCTGACTTGCCGCGGCTGTCACGCATCTATACTCGCACCGGTGACGACGGCACCACGGGACTCGGCGACGGCAGCCGCACGCCGAAAGACAGTCCTCGCGTCGAGACAATTGGCGACCTCGACGAACTGAACAGTGTGGTCGGTCTCGTCATCGAGCGCGCCCAAACGGTCGACCTGGGTACAACGGTGCATTTTCTACGCTGGTGCCAGCATCGCATCTTTGACCTTGGCGGTGAGATCTCGATTCCCGGTCACACCATTGTCAACGATACCCATGTGACGGCTGTCGAGACCGAACTCGACCGGATAAACGCAGAGCTGCCACCACTCGCAAACTTCATCCTTCCTGGCGGCTCCGAGTTGATCGCGACCATTCATATCGCGCGCAGTACATGCCGCCGCGCTGAACGCCGCATCGTTGCGCTCACCCGTTCCTCCACAGACCATCGAGCCGGACTCGGCTTTATCAACCGCCTGTCTGATTACCTCTTCGTGCTCGGACGCTATGTCGCCGCCCAGACCGGGGTCGATGAAGTGCTCTGGGAACAGGACTCGGGGCCCTGACGAATCCGCAGCCGCATCGCCCGTGCCGCCCCCCCTGCTAACTCATTTCGGCCGGTATCAGAATCAGGATCAGAGCAGCATTCTCGCCGGCTCGCGCAACACACCGGCAAGGTATGTCGTGAAACGGGCAGCTTCTGCGCCGTCAAGGGCCCGGTGATCGTAGGACAGGGACAGGGGCAGGATTGTCCGGGGCTGAACGACATCACCAACGTAAACCGGCTTCACGCTTGTCCTTGAAACGCCAAGGATAGCGACCTCCGGGGCATTGACGATCGGCGTGAACGCCGTGCCGCCGATCCCACCCAGACTGGAGATGGTAAAACTCGCGCCCTGCAGATCATCGATCGCCAGCTCTCGATTCCGCGCCCTGGCCGCAAGCTCTGCGCTTTCGCGCGCGAGTTCATCAACGCCCTTTCGTGCGACGTCCTTAACGACCGGCACCACAAGACCATCATCGGTGTCGACGGCGATGCCGATGTTGCAGTAGCGTTTCAGAATCAGATTCTCGACTGCGGCGTCAAGCGAACTGTTGAACCGGGGAAACGCCTGCAGTGTCGCTGCAACCGCCCGCATCAGAAACGCCAGGGGCGTGACCTTCAAACCCGCCACCGCCCGTTCCTCGTTGAGTCGACGCCGAAACTGCTCAAGATCGGTGATGTCGGCATCATCAAACTGCGTCACGTGCGGAATGTTCAGCCAGCTTCGGTGCAGGTTCCGGGCACTCGCCCGGCGAACGCGCGAGAGTGCAATCACCTCGATCTCGCCGAAGCGTGAAAAGTCCTGTTCCGGCACGGCCGGGATCCCGGACCCCGTGGCTGTAGATGTCGCGGGTGCCGCCAGCCTTGCTTTGACGTACGCGCGGATATCCTCTTTCAGCACACGACCCTTCCGGCCGGTCCCTTTGACCGCCGTCAAATCCACGCCATATTCGCGCGCTTCCTTGCGAACCGCCGGCCCCGCATAGACCGTCGCGGCTTCGGAATCTCCCGGCGCCCGCGAGGCGTCGAGCGCAGGTGAGGGACGTGCGATCTCCGCCGGGACCATCTTCTCAACAGGCGCGGCCGCCTGAGGCGCGGCCGCTGCCTTCGCCACAATTGACATCAACAGGTCACCGGTTTCGACGACCTGCTCCAGCGCCACATGCACAGATGCGACGACACCATCGACCGGCGACGGAATCTCCATGCTCGCCTTGTCACTTTCAAGAACGACGAGAGAGCCTTCGACCTCAACCCGGTCACCGACCCCGACCAGCAGTTCGATCACCTGCACGTCGGTGGCTTCACCAACATCCGGGACGGGCACATCGACCGTCACTGAGCCTCCAGCGGTCTCCGCTTCTTCTTCTGCTTCCTGAGACGACCCTGGTCCGCGGACACCCGGTGCTACGGTCGAAACCGCCCGCGGATCGGCCTCTGTTTCATGCCGAACACCGCCCTGACCCTCGTTCGGCGGGGCTTGCGCTGCGGCAGCGCTGCCGCCCTGCGCCTTCACACCAGCCTCTGCGCGCGCCTGCATCTCAACGATGAGGTCACCTTCGACCACCGTGTCGCCCTGGGCGACTGCGATCGAGACGATGGTGCCCGCGAACGGCGCCGGTATCTCCATACTCGCCTTGTCGGACTCGAGCACGACGAGCGACGCATCGCTCGCAACCTCATCGCCGACAGCAACCAGAATCTCTATGACTTCGACGTTCTCCGCCTCGCCAACGTCCGGCACAGAGACCTCTGTCAGCTTCCCGGTCACGTCCGGCCACCCGTCACCCCAGCGGTGGCGGCACGAACTCTCACGGCACACGGCACATGCCCGGGATTAGTGCTCACAGCGTTGCCGGGTCCGGCTTGTCGACATCGATTTTAAGGAGGTCGATGGCACGCTCAACCTCGCCCGCGTCCAGCAGGTTCTCGTCAACCATCGCGCTGAGAGCCGTCACAGCAATGTAGTTTCGGTCGACCTCAAAGAATCGGCGGAGCTTCCCGCGGGTGTCGCTGCGACCAAAACCGTCCGTTCCCAACACCCGGTATTGGCGCGGAACAAACGGCCGGATCTGATCCGCGTAGGTCTTCATATAATCTGTTGCCGCGATGACCGGTCCACGCGTGTCAGCCAGGCAATCCTCGACATAGCTGACCCGGGGCGTCTCGGCCGGATGCAGCATGTTCCAGCGCTCGACGCTAAGCCCCTCTCGGCGCAACTCGTTGAAGCTCGTAGCACTCCAGATATCGGCATCGACGTCGAATTCCGCCTTGAGAATGTCGGCGGCAGCAAGCACCTCGCGCAATATCGTTCCTGAGCCCATCAACTGCACCACACGTTTACTCTTGGGTGTGCTGTTGCTTGCCAGCAGATAGAGTCCCTTGATGATGCCCTCCTCTGATCCGGGGGGCAGCGGTGGCTGAACGTAGTTCTCGTTCATGACGGTGATGTAGTAATAACAGGGCTTCATCAGCTCGAACATCTCGCGCAAGCCGTGTTGAATAATGACGGCCAATTCGTACGCGTAGGTAGGATCGTACGAGACACAGTTGGGTACTGTGGAGGCAAGGACGTGACTGTGGCCGTCCTGGTGCTGAAGACCCTCGCCGTTCAGGGTCGTGCGGCCACTCGTGCCACCCAGCAGGAAGCCCCGTGCCTGCAAATCGCCAGCGGCCCAGCAAAGATCGCCGATCCGCTGGAAGCCGAACATGGAGTAGAAAACGTAGAACGGCACGAGGGGACAGTCGTTGTGACTCCACGAGGTCGCTGCGGCGAGCCACGCCGCGAAGGCACCGCCTTCGTTGATACCTTCTTCCATGACCTGACCCTTCTCATCCTCACGGTAGAACATGAGCTGATCAGAATCGGTCGGTTGGTATAACTGCCCCACCGACGAGTAGATGCCAAGTTGTCGGAACATACCTTCCATGCCGAACGTCCGCGCTTCATCCGGAACGATCGGCACGATCCGCTCACCGATGTTCGGATCTTTGATGAGCGTTGACAGGATCCGTACAAATGACATCGTTGTCGACACTTCGCGATCCGCCGTTCCGGCAAGATGGGTTGAAAGGTCTTCAAGCCCTGGCACGCGAAGTGGGGCCAAATCGTTTCGCCGTTGCGGTAACGGCCCGCCGAGCGCCGCTCGACGTTCGCGCAGATACACCATTTCCGGACTATCAGCCGGCGGTCGATAATACGGCACCGTCTCCACATCGCCATCAGACAACGGAATATCAAAGCGGTCTCGGAAACTCCGCAATGCCCCCACATCAAGCTTCTTCACCGAATGGGTGTAATTCTGCGCCTCACCCGCAAGCCCGAGACCATAACCTTTCACTGTCTTGGCAAGAATGACCGTCGGCTGGCCCTCGTGCTTTACCGCGGCCGCATACGCCGCATAAACCTTGTATGGATCATGACCCCCGCGGTTCAGGCGGAAGATCTGTTCATCTGTCAGGTCTTCCACCATGCTCGCGAGTTCAGGGTACTTGCCGAAGAAGTGTTCGCGCGTATATTCGCCGCCTCGACTTTTGTAGTTCTGGTAATCGCCATCGAGCGCCTCGTCCATCCGTCGCTGCAGCAAACCCAGGCGGTCCTTTTCGAACAATGCATCCCACTGCCGGCCCCAAATCACTTTAATGACATTCCAGCCCGCACCGCGAAAAACACCTTCGAGCTCCTGAATGATCTTGCCGTTACCACGGACCGGCCCATCGAGACGCTGGAGGTTGCAATTGATAACGAAGATCAGATTGTCCAGCCCCTCGCGCCCCGCGAGCGAAATCGCGCCTTGCGATTCCGGCTCGTCCATTTCGCCATCACCCGCGAAGCACCACACCTTCCGGTCAGACGGGTCAGAGAGACCGCGAGATCCGAGGTACTTCATGATGTGAGCCTGGTAGATCGCCTGAAGCGGCCCAAGGCCCATCGATACGGTTGGAAACTGCCAGTAATCCGGCATCAGCCAGGGATGGGGATAGGATGAGAGCCCGCCCCCTTCGGTCTCCTGTCTGAAACTGTCCAGTTCTTCCTCCGAAAAACGCCCCTCAAGGTAAGACCTGGCATATATTCCCGGCGCGCTGTGGCCCTGATAATAAATCAGATCACCCTCATGCCCGTCGGTTGGTGCGCGGAAAAAATAGTTGAAGCCGACGTCGTACAGCGTGGCGCTGGATTGAAACGTCGAGATGTGACCGCCGAGCGTGCCGTCTTTGAGATTGGCGCGCATCACCATCGCCATCGCGTTCCAGCGGATCAGGGAACGTATGTTGCGCTCCATGAAGAGATCGCCCGGCATCCGGGCTTCTTGGCTAACCGGGATCGTGTTGCGATAGGGCGTCGTGATGGCGTACGGCAGTTGCGCGCCGGTCTTGGTGACGACGTGCGAGAGGCGCTGCAGCAGGTATTGGGCACGTTCCACGCCGTCGTTTTCGAGCACCGAACCGAGTGCGAGCACCCATTCCTCGGTCTCTTCGCTGTCGAGATCATCGGTGTCGTTTTCGCGTTCCATTGCCCCTCCGAACCCAGATTTACGTCCACGCCGACCCGGTCGCCCGTCGCTTCAACTATTCCCTCACGGATTGCGTGCGAGGCAGGTCAATGAGCGAGTACCGTTGCCTCCCTGGAAAAAGACACCGGGCTCCGCTCGAACCCGCATCAGCCACTTTATCGGGACCATTCTAGCGCATCGCATCATCGCAGCCGCCCCCAGAGCAGCGCCGCCAGGCGCGAACAACCAGACTCCCTCTTAGCAGCATTTCACGGTGCCCCCCGCTGTCGCGCAGGGAACACCGCAGCATATTGCTTTAGTTCCATGAAAGGGTGCCGGGGCTACGCAGCCCGGTCCGTTCGCATCAGGCAGCGTCGTGCGGCCACAGCCAGGCGGCTCCACGCACGCCTGACGAATCTCCGTACTTCGCCGGCATGACGCGGGTGTGCACTTCATCTGAAAAAACGTAGGCCGGCAGGAATGCTGGAAGCTCGTTGTAAATGCGTGCCACGTTCGACATGCCGCCGCCGATCACGATCGACTCGGGATCGACGATGTTAATGACCGTCCCGAGCGCCAAAGCCAGCAGGTTGCTGTATTGGCGAAGGATCTGCTCAGCCACCACTTCACCAGCTTGGGCCGCCGTGACGATGTCCCGGGGCAATCGATCGCGTCCCCCCGCCGCCAGGTAACTACGCGCGAGAGACGGGCCTGCGAGCCATGTCTCCACACAGTCGCTTCGGCCGCAATAACAAACGCGTTCGCCGGCCCTCGGATCCGGCAGTGTCTGATCTGCGTGTGCTCGATAAGCGCCGAGCGGGAGCGGATTGTGGCCCCACTCGCCGGCGATGGCATTAACACCGCTGATCAATTCACCGTGGTAGCAAACGCCGCCCCCAACGCCTGTGCCGAGGATTGCGCCAAACACACTGACGCTGCCCGCTGCAGCCCCATCTGACGCCTCCGAAAGCGCAAAACAGTCTGCGTCGTTGGCCATGCGAATCTCGCGGTCAAGTAAGCGGGAAAGATCGGCCTTGAAGGGCCGGCCGTTGAGGCACGTGCTGTTCTTGAGAAATCCGGTCTTGAGTGAGAAAGCGCCGGGTGCGCCGATCCCAACAGGCATCGCCAAAGATCCCTCGAGCGCGTGGACCAGGCCCGCGACCGCAGCGAGCATCGCGTCGTAGTCGCCCTGCGGTGTTGCGATTCGTTGCGTCCGCACGACCTCGCCTTCCCCGGACAGCACAACGCCCTCTATCTTGGTTCCACCCAGATCAAGCCCAATGCGCACTATCTGCCCTCTGCATTTGCAACTGACAATGCACCGACCGAGCTCGCACCGGTACCACTCTCACCGACTAAACCCGCACCCTCCAAACTTCCACGCTCTGTAACCGCACTCTCTATAAGCGGACTCTCTATAGCTGCACCCTCTATAGCCATAGCCGCAGGCGCCATAGCTGCGCCCTTTATACCCATAGCCGCAGGCGCTATTGCCGCACGCGCAAGGGCTGCGCCACCTACCACCTCACTGTTCCGGGTGCCTGACTCTCCGCGCCCAACCCGGTGAGCCGGGTCCCCGATGATGTCGCAAAGGGACTGGATTCCCTCGGCCATTCGCAGCCCTGGTCGCGAGATCAAACTCGCATCGATCCGACGCACGCGGTCGGTAGCGACCGCAGGAATCGTATAGCCCTGCCAGCGACCAATCCACCCACTGTCCTCGGCGTCGGCCGGCTGGCTGATGACAATGATGTCCGGCGCACCCGCCACCACCGCTTCAATGCTCACAAGCGGCACGGCAATCTCGATGCTGCCAAAGATGTTGCGACCCCCGCAATGACGAATCGACTCGCCAATGATGTGTTGGTCATTGACCGTGTAGAGGCTCTGATCAGAGATCTGAAAGAACACAGACGGAGAATCCGGCCCCGGGCTGCTAACGCCCAAAGTCTCAAGTCGTCGGTCAAATGCCGCAGCGAGGGCCGCGGACGTCGACTCTCGACCAAGCAGGCGACCGATTCTGCGAGTGCGTTCAGGAATGGACCCAAGCCCCTTCGGCTGGTCCATATAAACGACGAAACCCAGCTGTCGCAAACGGTTGATAGCACGCGCGTTGCCGCCGCCCAGCCAACCGATGATCAGATCCGGCTGCATCGCGGTGATCGCCTCGATATTCATCGCGAAGGCGTCGCCAATGCGGGGAATTAACTTCGCCGCCTCCGGATAGTCAGAAAAACGCACCGTGCCCTTGATTCGGTCCCCGACACCGAGGTCAAACAGCAATTCCGTGACGTGCGGAGCGAGCGAGACGATTGACGCCGGCACGTCCGGCAGCACAATTGCTTCGCCCGCATCATCCACGACCGTTGGCGGCGGTGCCGCGCGGGCGATCGACGCAATAAGCAGCATGGCCCCGATGATCACGAGGCTAACCGTGAGACCTCTGTGCACGTCAGCCAACAATCGTGACGATCGCAGCGATCGCCAGCCAACCCCAGGTCGCCCGCTCCATCAACTGACGCGCACTGTCATCAGAATCGCCTTTTTCTACTGCTAGCGCACCGCCCTGCTTTGGTGCGCCAAGGGATGCAACGACGAAGTCATTCAACGATTCTTCCGGCGGCTCATCCGCCATGAGCAGGTGGTCGAGCCACGCGTTGCTACCTGCGGTGAAGTCGCCGAGCATTGCGCAGATCAGGCCCGTGACTCGAACCGGCAGCCACTCTGCCCAATCGAGCGCCACGTCCGCCAACGTCCGCGAGTCGTCGTTCAGGTCATCGGGCTCATCGGGTCCTGGGCCGTCGATGTCTCTCTCTTCGAAATCGGCATCATTGTGCACCCGCCCTTCGCGCCCCGCACAATGACGCAGCAACGCGTAGACAAGCGCCCCCACCGGACCGAGCAGAAGGAACCAGAAGATCGCCGGATGAAGTGCCCGGAACATCCGGAATGCAAGGGACAAGCTCGATGCATTCGCGGTCATCCTGGTTTCTGCCGCGGGCGAGTCGTCCCCATCCTGATCCGTTGCGACATCGGGCCCTTCCTCTGGCGCTTCCTCTGGCGCTTCCTCTGGCGCTTCGCTAATGGCTTCTTGTTCGCTAACGGCTTCTTCCCCGCTAACGGCTTCTTCCCCGCTAACGGCTTCTTCCCCGCTAACGGCTTCTTCCCCGCTAACGGCTTCTTCCCTGCTAACGGCGTCTTCCCCGCTAAGGGCTCCTTCATGCTGCACACAGAAGAGCAGCACAAGAACGCCAATCACGAGGTGCACCAGCCCCCACAGCAGACCCTCGGTTATCCATAGAAGCAATATCAGGGCAATTGCGGGTCCCAGCGTTGCAACGGCCAGGTACGGGACACCGTTCAGTCCATAGTCCGCAAGCCGTGACGTAAACGACCCGAGCGGCACCCTGTCCCGGAGTGGATGTCCACCGAACCACGCCCGGTAAAAAACGACAGCGACCAAAATGGCAATAAATTTCACAGGCTTTCCTTCAGGCGTTTCCAGTCAAACGCGGGGCCAGGGTCAGTCTTGCGACCCGGCGCGATGTCAGCATGCCCGACAATGTCCCGGGCATCGATATCATAGGCAGACATCAGCAACTTGCAAACGCGAACAAGCGCAACATATTGCTCGTCGCGATAGGGCGTTCGATCGGTCCCTTCAAGCTCTATGCCGATGGCAAAGTCGTTACATCGCTCCCGTCCCTGATAGGTCGACGCACCCGCATGCCATGCCCGTTCATCGAATCCCACAAACTGGACAATCTCGCCATCACGGCGTAGCAGCAGGTGAGAAGAAACCCGCACGCCGTCGAGGTCTGCGAAGCTGACCCGTGCCGTGTCGAGTTGATTGGTGAACAGGTGGGCGACGTAGTCGCTGCCAAAGTGTCCTTCCGGCAAACTGATGCCATGAATCACGATCACCGAGACCTCGCGCGCAGGGCGCGCGTCACAATTCGGCGACAACACCCGGCGGACGCCGTCGATCCAGCCTTCGGTCACACCCGACCCGCTTGGCCCCTCAGGCGACACGTCGCTTCATCTCTTCCGACCTGCGTGTTTCCACTCTCGTCTCCATCGGCGCGGCGCTGGCTCCCGAGTTTTGCAGCGAAGCCTTTGTCCCTGACTTGCGAGCCCGCCGACGCCGGCAGACTTCTCCATTATGATGATCACCCCGGCAAGCTCGATCCACACCCATTTTGGCAGCTAATCCCTCTTCGCGGGAAACCTTCGGGGAAACCTAAGACACGAATCGAAGGCGACATCTTGTGACAACACGCATGATCAATCGACCCCCCGCAGGGTGAAACACCAACCGCGCTGTCCAGCGCCGGACACCCCATGAGCCCCAGGTCATTCGGCACGGGAATGATCGTTGCCGCCTGCGTGCTCGGCATGGTCGTGCTCACGCTCATCTTCGGGGATCAGATCCACAGACGCGACAACCCCAACAGCGACCCGGAGAGCATCGCGTCCGATGGTGTCACGGCCGTTACCCTGCGGCAAAATCGCGCCGGCCACTACGTGGCCCGCGGCGCAATCAACGGCGAACCGGTCGACTTTCTTCTCGACACCGGCGCCACCGATGTTGTGGTGCCCGCCACGCTCGCGCGAGAACTTGGCCTGGAACCCGGAGCCAGGGGGCGCGCGATGACGGCAAACGGCCCGGTCACGGTCTACCTCACGCGTATCCCCCACCTGAGCATTGGCGACATTCATCTCTATGACGTCAGGGCGAGTATTAATCCGGCAATGGGTGACATGGACATATTGCTCGGCATGAGCGCATTGCGGCAGGTAGAATTTATCCAGTCGGGTCGTTCGCTCACACTTCGAAAACGCGATCCCTGACGGGGTGTCGACCAACGGCCAACCCGATGACCCAAGACAACCAGCACACGATCCACAACACCCGATGGAACGATCCAAACCCGATGGAAACAGCCAAACCTGACCCCGATCGCGTCGCCGCCACGGTCGACTTTGCACTAGCGGAAGACGCCGCGTCAGAAGACATCACCGCGGACCTCATTGACCCGGCCGCCACAGCAACCGCACAGGTCATCACCAGAGAAGATGCCGTCATCTGTGGTCGACCATGGGTAGACGAGACGTTTCGACAGGTTGACCCGACGGTCGTCGTTACCTGGTATGTCGACGAGGGCGACGAGGCGACCGAGGAGCAATTGCTCTTCTCCGCAACAGGCCCCGCACCCTCGATTCTGACGGCCGAGCGAACGGCGCTCAATTTTTTGCAAACGCTTTCGGCAACGGCAACGACGTCCCGGCACTACGCCAACCTCGTCGCGCACACGTCTGTGCGTCTGCTGGACACGCGAAAGACACTTCCCGGTTTGCGGCATGCGCAGAAGTACGCAGTTCGTGTCGGCGGTTGCTTCAATCACAGAGCCGACCTCGCGGAGGCGTTCCTGATCAAGGAAAACCACATCATCGCCTGTGGCGGCATCGCGCCTGCCATCAACAAAGCGAGACAGAATCACCCGGAACGGCGACTCGAAATCGAGGTCGAGAGTCTGGACGAGATGCGCGAAGCACTGCACGCAGCGCCCGACTGGATCATGCTCGACAACTTCGACCTGGCCGACACGGGAGTCGCCGTGAAGTCCGTGAACGACGCGGTAAAACTCGAGGCCTCTGGCGGCATCGAAACCGACGCTGACCTCGTCGCCATTGCCGAGACCGGTGTGCACTTCATATCGATCGGGGCGCTAACCAAACACTGCAGCGCTGTCGATCTGTCAATGCGGTTTGTATAGCGGTCAGACCGCTGGACAGGATCTCGCGTTTCTCCGCTACCAAGAGAGGTTTGAGCATGCAAACGACCGGTACCTGCCCGGAGAGCAAATACCGGTCATGACCAGAGATTGAAGGAGACTCTTGTGTCACGTTTTGCGGCTACATTCGTTCACTTTCTGCTGAGTCTGGCTGTCTTCGCCGGCCTCACCTATCTCATCGTTATTGAGTGGTTTCCCGGGTTCTTCTTTGCGATTGATGGTGGCTGGGAGGGCATGCGAATCATCGCTGCCGTTGATCTCGTCCTCGGGCCCGTCCTCACACTTATCGTCTACAAGGAGGGCAAGCCAGGGCTCAGGTTTGATCTCACGTTGATTGGCATCACCCAGGCGGTCTGCCTCGCGGCCGGCGCCTACGTGGTGTACAGCGAACGCCCGATCTTTTTTGTGTACTACGACCAACATTTTTATTCATCCAGCGCCGGCACCTACACCGACTATGGACTCATCCCACCCGACCCCGCGGACTATGGTACCGACACGCCGGTGGCTGTTTACGTGCGACTACCACCCGACCCGATCAAGGAAGCGGATGTCCGTTCGATCCTCTTCAGTGACGCGGTGCCCCTGTGGACATACGCATCACTGTATGTGCCTCTCCGGGACCACATGACCGCCGTCATCGAAGGCGCAACACCTATCGAGGATCTCAGGAGCCGGGATGAAGACGGTGCCGTCGATGCATTTGTCGCCGAGCACGGTGGCGCAGTCTCTGACTACGCGTTCATTCCGATCCACTCGCGCTATCGACACGCATTTCTTGGTATTCGCAAAGGTGACCGGTCGATGGTGGACATTCTCGAAGTCCCGCCGCCGCTCTAGCCAGTTGTTATCTCAAAATTGTCATCCTGACAATTCCTGGCAGTGGGTTTGCAAGCAAACCTCGCCCTGCCGTGGCACCGTGGACGCATTCCCCGGAGGGACTTGCAGCTTTCCACCGCGTTCCGTGATTGAGGTTAAGATGCGCTCTCGTCTGTCTCAGTGTCCAGGGTTTGCTATGTCTCGCCTCTTTATTGTTCTTGGCCTTTCGCTTCTATCGGGCTGCGCAACTCTGCAAACCGGCGGCAGTGGCGCGGTCTTCGATTTCGCCATCGTCGGCGACAATCCCTACAAAGAAGCGAGCTTTCCCCGCTACGACCGCATGATCGCCGAAATCAACGCCCAATCACCCGCGTTCGTCATCCACGTCGGCGACATGAAGAGTGGAGGGTCGAGTTGCGGCGACGACAACTTCCAAACGCTGCGCAGGATCCACGATCAGTTCACGTCACCTTTTGTCCTGACGCCGGGCGACAATGACTGGTTCGACTGTTCGCGGCCATCTGCCGGGGGCTTTGAGCCCGGGAACCGGCTCACGGCACTTCGCAAACTGTTCTACCCCAACCCGTCGTCAACACTCGGCGCACCCATGCCAGTAATCAGCCAGTCCGCGACGCCCGGATACGAGGCGTTCGTTGAAAACGTGCGCTTTAAACGTGGCGACGTCCACTTCGCCACGGTCCACGCGGTCGGTGTGTCGCCCAAAAACATCAAACATCCCGCCCACACAGAGGTGATGGCAGCCGCTTTCGCCTGGCTCGACACCGTCTTTGCACAAGCCAACGCCGATGACGCAAACGGCGTCTTTCTGGCGACCCACGTGGATGTCTGGGTCCAGTCCGGCATGCCCGACCTGATCAAGCTGTATAGCCGGGCGCCGCGGGTTCGGACTGGCTACGAAGCATTCAACGATGCCCTTGCCCACCATGCTGCCGTCTTTCCCGGACAGATTCTGCTCGCGCTGGGCGACACCCACGTCTATCGCGTCGACAAGCCGCTCTATCACCCGGACACGGGCAAGCTACTAGCAAACTTCACGCGGGTCGAACCCTTCGGCGACGATGAGGTGCACTGGGTGCGGGTTCGTGTCGACGAATCCACCAGCGAAGTGTTCGGGGTGCATCAGGAATTCGTCCAGGCCAACATCATCGACTCGCGGACGCCCTGATACGCGGGTTGCCGGCTTCGATTACAAGCGCAATTTTGGCCAAGGACTAAGCCGGCCAGGTTTACCCTGCCAGAAGATTCATCCGCACACCGCAGATCGTGACGGTTCGGTCGCCCGTTCTGACGCCGCGGCGGTCCGCTGCAGCGAGGGCGACGTCCGGGTCACGGACCGCGAGGTCGAGTTCAGACAGTCCTTCAGGCCTTCCGTCTGTGATCGGCACAAAGCGTAGTTGCGCATTGTCCAGGTCTATCACATTGCCATCGCCCGACGGGATCTCAGCGATGCTCGCCCATCGGGCCGCAACGGCCACCGGATCATCACAGGCCATGATCGCTGCGCTTATCGCCGTCACCTGACCGCTCGGGAACGCCCGCCAGTCCGGCCCGGCCGGATGCCACGGACCGTCAATGTCGTGTGCCCCCGGACCTCGTGCCTCATCAATCTCAAAGAACGACCCACCTGTATCTTTCGGATGCAACTGCATGTTGACGAAGGACTCGGAAACAAAGTCGCTGACCAACCGCACATTCAAGGCTTCGAAGCGGGAACGCCGCGGCACCTCACTTTCACATTGGGTAATGACCATGTAGCCACCGTCGCCACCCCGACGAGAGAGATAGCGGCCGCCGGCCGTCTCGACGGCCGGATCAAGCGGCGCAACCACCTCGATGAACTGGTTGCCCGCAGGGAAGAGCGCATTGTGCAATCCAAAGTTGCCGACGCCAGGGTCGTTGAAACACACCTGCAGATCCAGGACGTCGATGAGCAGATCGCTCACCGGTGCAAGCTCTTCTGCCACAAACGCAATCTGTCGAAGTCTCAGCCACATCGTGTTTTCCCTCTGATTGGGTACCTGTACGCTCATCAATGACGATGTCCACCGCGGCGCTGGTGATCGGCGCTGATTGCGGCAATGGGGTCCGCCGTCAATCCCCGCTGATCGTTATCCGTTGATTGGTGATGTAGCGGCCGTCGGCCGAACAAAGGTGCAAAGCTGTTGCAGCGATGTCATCGGTGGTGCACACAAAACCAAATGGTGAATGCGCATCAACATCACGTATGTTGGTGCTGCCGCCGGTCGCCTCAACAATACGACGACCCATGTCGGTGTCAACGAGTCCCGGCGCGATCATATTCACGCGCATGCCGTGGCGTTTCTCTTCGCGCGCGAGCGTATGCGACATCGCCTCGAGTGCTGCCTTGCTGACGGAGTACACGCCGAATCCCGGATTGAGTGCCTGTGCAGCGATCGACGAAATCATCACGATGTCACTGCGGTCCGCCTCGCGCATCGATGGCACCAGGCGCCGGCACAGATAGATCGGTCCCCACAGATTGACCTGCAGAAGCTTGTCCCACTGCTCGTTGCTCGCATCCGCAATATGCGGCCGATCAATCGCAGCGGAACCCACACCCGCGTTGTTCACCAGAATGTCGATACTTTTGAAGTCGGAAAGGACGGCGTCGCACATGGCATCGCAGTCAGACTCCACGCCGACATTCGCCTGATAGATGTTCGCAGCGACCCCCTCTTTGCGTGCGAGCCCTGCGACTTCTTCGGCAGCGTCCCGATTGCTCGTGTAGTTGATGGCAACCGATGCACCCTCAGCAGCAAACCGCAGCACAATCGCCCGACCAATGCCTCGACTGCCGCCCGTGACGAGCGCCGTGCGCCCGTTAAGTCTACCCATGTGTTTCTCCTCCAATTTGGTGAAAAGCCCGCAAAACTCACGTAAAAAGCCCGGCGCCGTTATCCAATTGCGTCAGACTCAATCCCTCGCTCCAGAGCAGGCGCTTACGGTGCTCTCACCGGTGGCTCAGGAATCGCGCATCATGTCTGCGCCCTGACCTCTCTGCAAGCCGGCCACGCTCGCCCCGCTCGCCTTCGCTTTACAGCTTCTTACAACGAGCCTCCCTACTACGGGCACTTTACTAGGGCGGGGTGTCATTAGACTGAACCTCTCTGATCACTCCCGGTTCGGAAGAGCCCGCCATGAAGTACTTTGCCGTGTTCGTTATTTCGCTCGCCATCGGCTTCGTTATTGGCATATTGATCCCTGCGCCCGCCAACACGCTGGTTCCGCCCAGCGCAACACGGCCCGAATTCGATCGCATCAGCATCATCACCATCGCTGCCCCTGCCGAGTCGAAGGAATCCGGCCCGCTCTCCTGGTCGGGCATTTTCGCCGAGACGACGATCTTCGATCAGCTCTACCATGCCCATCGGTTTGCGGCCTCCCTCGATACCGCGCAGTTGGAGGTCATGGTCAACAAGGCGGAGCAGTCTGATGACCCCTACGTGTCTCGCAATATCGGTGGCGTCTTTATCGAGAGGTACGTCTCGTTGGACCCGGAGGCCGCGTTTCTGGTCGTATCGCAAAACCCAGGTCTCGATCCCCGCTTCTACATTCCACACATCTTTACCAGTTGGGCAAGGAACGACGCGGCGAGCGCGCTCGCCCACCTGAGTGAAGTGGAGGAGGGCCCGATCAAGGACCAGATCATCGTTCGCCTCATGGCTGACCCGCGGGTTGCAGCGTCCGATGCGATGAGCGAGTTCAGCAC
>CAVOBC010000016.1:0-26270 GCA_963693635.1 Gammaproteobacteria bacterium
CGGCACACGGATCTACAGTCTCAATGACTTCTATGAGCGTTATCTCTCGTGTCTCCCGGTTTTCCACATGGATCAGAACTGGCTCGCCATGGCCCACGGTTTTGACCTGATCCACAATCCTTTCGGGCTTCGCTTCAAGCGCTACGTCGACATCCTCATCGCGCTGGTTGGCGGTGTCATCGCCGTCCCGCTCGCCACCACTGTCGCGCTCGCCGTCCTTCTGACCTCGGGCTCGCCCGTCCTTTACGGCCAGACCCGGACGGGTGAAAACGGACGTCCGTTTCGCGTCTATAAATTTCGCACGATGCGCAACGATGCCGAGACCGCCGGGCCCCAATACGCGACTAACAACGACCCGCGCCTGACACCGATAGGACAGATGCTGCGGAAATTTCGACTGGACGAAATGCCGCAACTCTGGAACGTCCTGCGCGGCGACATGAGCCTCATCGGGCCCCGCCCCGAACGCCCCGAATTCGTCGCTGACCTGCAACGCGAAATACCGTACTACAACCTGCGCCACCTCATCCGCCCCGGCATCACGGGCTGGGCACAGGTCATGTACGGTTATGGCGATTCCGCAGAAGATGCGTCGACCAAACTCCAGTACGACCTCTTCTACATCAAGAATTATTCACTCATGCTCGACATCTCGATCCTCGTTCGTTCGATCAAGATCGTTCTGTTTGGAACCGGACGTTGACTGACCTCGACGGCTCGATGGAGACCCATCTCATGCAACCCGCCGACCTCGACGTACCCGCGCTTGCACAAATCCGGGACATCCGTTTCTCACCCGACTTGCTGGCGGACAAGGTCATTCTGATTACTGGTGCGGGCGCGGGCATTGGCAGAACACTTGCCAGGACCGCGGCCGCGCACGGCGCCACTGCGATACTGCTCGGACGCACGGTGGCGAAGCTTGAGGCCGTGTATGACGAGATTGTGGACGCAGGCGGGCCAACGCCCGGCATCGCGCCTGTCGATCTGCAACACGCCACCATGGCCGACTATGCGACTCTGGCTGACGCGCTGTTAGCCGAGCATGGCCGTCTCGACGGCCTTGTACACAATGCTGCCATTCTTGGCGATCGCGTGCCGCTAACGCACTATCCGGATGCGACCTTCAGGAATGTTATGACCGTCAATGTCGATGCGGTGGTCCGACTGACGCAGGTGACGTTGCCGCTTCTGGCGGTCGCCGCACAATCGAATGTCATCTTCACGAGTTCCGGCGTGGGCCGCACGCCGCGAGCGTACTGGGGCGCGTATGCCGTGTCCAAGTACGCGCTTGAGGGCTATGCGACGTTACTCGCCGACGAAATCACGGGTACCGGTAACACACGCGTGCACATCCTCAACCCCGGTGCGACCGGCACGTCGATGCGCGCCGAGGCATACCCCGCCGAAGACCCCGCAACCCTGCAGACGACCTCTGACTTAATGCCCCGCTATCTCTGGGCGCTCGGCGGCCGTCGGCGCGACGGACCCGCGTAGCGCCGAACGCCGGGAGTCACCGGCAACCACGTTCTGGCCGGTGGCAGGCGGCAACCGTCGACGAACAGCGAGGAATTTGTCGTCCTGCTCGGTGACACCAGATTACAAACGGCGGTCGACATCGCCGAGCGAGTCCGCGCCGACTCGGCGATGTACCGGGCCAAGGAGAACGGACGCAACCAGGTACGCCTGCAGGAGTCCGCAATCCACTAGCAAGCTAGTTCCTGTCCCAAAATTGTCATCCGGACAATTCTTGGGAGTCGGTTTGCGAACAAACCTCGCATTCTCTTACAGATAAAGAGGCCTTCAGAAAACGGCGGCGCATCCCTGCACCGCACGCCAGGGGTGTTTTCAGCGACCCGTGGCGGCGTCCCGACATGCCTCCCGGGCTAGCTTAGGGGACAGTTGCAACGCCAGCGAGTCGATACAACTCGGTAACCTCGTCGGCCGTCAGATCCGCCCATTTACCGGCCTTGATGCGCGACGGAATGAAGACGTTGCCAAACCGCACCCGCTTCAATCGGCTGACGGTAAGACCCTGCGATTCGAAAAGACGCCTGACCTCGCGATTGCGCCCTTCCATGATCACAACGTAGTACCACTGGTTGGCACCGTCGCCGCGCCCTGCCTGAATGTCCGTGAAGCGCGCGAGGCCGTCCTCAAGCAGCACGCCTTCGAGCAGGGCTTGTTCCTGCTCCGGGGCGAGTCCTCCGAGAAGCCGCACCGCATACTCCCGTTCAATCGCGGTCGCGGGATGCATCAGCCGGTTGGCGAGCGCACCGTCCGTTGTCATGAGCAACAGACCTGACGTATTGAAGTCCAGGCGGCCGACCGCGATCCAGCGCTGCCGCAGCAGCCGCGGCAAACTTCTGAAAACCGAAGGGCGGCCTTCGGGGTCAGACCTTGAAACGATCTCACCCGTCGGCTTGTTGTACAGGATGTGCCGATGGCTCTGTTTTTTTCGGGCAAGCGCACGCCCGTCCACCATCAGCGCGTCGGACGCGACGACCCGATCGCCCAGGGTCGCGACAGTGCCGTTGACTCGGATACGACCATCTGCGATCCACTGCTCCATCGCCCGCCGGCTGCCGAGGCCATGGCCGGCTAGCACTTTCTGTAATTTCTCGGAACCGGCGCGGGGCGTGTCATTCGCCACTTGGTTGACTCGCACCCGGCGATTCGGGCTCGCCGCCCGGCGGATCACTCTCCTGGCTCGCTGGTTCTACTGAGGCGGACGCCGGGTCGTCCCCTGCCGAGACGGGTTCAGTTTCGCTTAGGGGACCAACTGCTGGTTCGTCATTCGAGCCGTCATCGGTGTCCTCATGAGCGTCCTCATGAGCGGGGCCTGCCTCCGCCGAAGCGTCGGACGAAGTGCCATCGCCCCCTTCCTGCAAGCCGGCGTCATCGGCATCTGCTTCATCCTCCTCCCGAAACATCGCCCGAATGTTGTCCGATATCTCATTGACCTTAACCGTAACGGCATCAAGGTCGGTGTCCTCACCCGCCTCGCGACCGGCGGAGACATCGTCGGCTGAAACCTCGAGAGATCGGGGCTCAATCAGTTCGGGTGGCAGATCAAGCTGCTCATTGACAGCATCGAGATCCTTGATCGCTGAGAGGGTGGGCAACTCTTCCAGACTTGAAAGGTTGAAGTAATCAAGAAACTCGCGGGTGGTCGCATAGATGGACGGACGGCCCGGCACGTCGCGGTGGCCGACGACGCGTACCCACTCGCGTTCAAGCAGGCTGCGCATGATGTTGGTACTAACGCTGACACCGCGCACTTCCTCGATATCGCCACGCGTGACTGGCTGTCGGTAAGCAATCAGTGCCAGCGTCTCGAGCAGGGCCCGCGAGTACCGTGGCGGCTTTTCGTCCCAGAGTCTGCCGACCCACTCCGCCATCTCGGTTCGGACCTGAAACCGGTAACCGCTCGCGACCTGGCGCAATTCGAAGCCGCGGCCTTCACAATCCGCCTCGATCTCGGTCAGAACCGCGCGGATATCGGCACGCGACGGTTGTTGGTCAAGGTCAAACAGGTGGATTAGCTGATCGATGCTCACGGGGCCGTCCGCCGCGATGATCGCGCCCTCGACAATGTTCTTCAGCGGTAACCCGTCGTTCACTGCTCCTGGCCCTCCGTCGAACTCGTGACGGCCCGCAGGTGGATGGGTGCAAACGCGTCGGACTGTACGATTTCTACCAACTGCTCCCTGATCAGTTCCATGACGGCAATGAAGGTGACGATCACACCCGCTCGCCCCTCAGTCGCAGAGAAGAGATCCGCAAACGACACGAACTGACCGCTTTGGTCCGACACGCGGGACAGAATCGTCGACATCCGCTCGCGGGTAGAGAGTGGGTCCATCTGAATCTGGTGGCTGGCGTAGCTCTCTGCGCGCTTCAGCACCCGGGACAGGACGATCAACATCTCCTGGAGTTGAATGTCGGGCAGCGGCTTCGTCTTTTCCGACGACTGCGGCACATCCGCACGTCCGACCCAGTAATCGCGGTTCATGCGCGACAGATCATCGAGGTCGAGCGCCGCTTGCTTGAAGCGCTCGTATTCCTGCAGGCGCCGGATCAATTCTGCTCGCGGATCACCTTCCTCCTGATCATCCGAAACAGGTCGGGGTAGCAGCATCCGCGACTTGATCTCGGCCAGCATGGCAGCCATGACGAGGTACTCGGCGGCAATGCCGATTTCCAGCACGTCCATGAGTTCAATGTACTGCATGTACTGCTGGGTGATCTCCGCGACCTTGATGTGCAGGATGTCGAGGTTCTGCCGCTTTATGAGGTACAGGAGCAGATCGAGTGGTCCCTCAAAAGCCTCAAGAATGACCTCCAGCGCATCGGGCGGGATGTAAAGGTCTTGCGGCAGTTGCGTCACCGGCTGGCCCTGCACGCGTGCAAACGGCAATTCTGCCTGGCGCAACGGCGCCGTCGCCTTGTCAGGCGCGGTGTTGGCTGGCTGGCCCTGCGGCAGGTCGGTTGTTTCCAATGTCTTTTTTGCAGTCCGCTCTAGCGGTAATCGAGGCCCATCGCAGCACGAACCTCCTCAATCGTGCTGCGCGCCAGACTCCGCGCTTTCTCGCAGCCCTCCGCGACAATTGATTTCACGAGGTCCGGATTGTCCTCGTATGGCCGCGCGCGCTCGCGCATAGGTTGCTGCTCCGCCAGAACGCTGTCGATCAGCGGCCCCTTGCAGTCAATGCAGCCGATGCCGGCCGATTTACAGCCGTTGGTCACCCAGGTCTGCGTGTCCTCGTCGGAGTAGATCTCGTGCAGTTTGAAGACCGGGCAGCGCGCCGGATCACCCGGATCATTGCGCCTGACCCGCGCGGGGTCAGTTGCCATCTTGCGAATCTTCTGTTCGACCGAGCCCGGGTCCTCACGCAAAGTGATCGTGTTCCCGTACGACTTGGACATTTTTTGACCATCGATGCCCGGCATCACTGGTGCGTCCGTCAGCAAGGCCTGAGGCTCAGGCAAAATGACCTTACCGCCCCCTTCGAGGTCACCAAACAACCGGTCCCGGTCCCCCAGCGAGATATTCTGGGCATCCGCGACGATAGCGCGCGCGGTTTCAAGCGACTCCTGGTTACCCTGCTCCAGAAAAGCCTTGCGCAAGTTGCGGTACAACTTCGCATTCTTGCGACCCAACTTCTTGATGGCCGCCTGGGCCATCTGCTCGAAGCCTTCCTCACGGCCAAAGATGTGATTGAAGCGGCGCGCAACCTCACGCGTTAATTCAACGTGCGGCACCTGGTCCGCCCCAACCGGCACATGGCCCGCCTGGTAGATCAGAATGTCTGAACTCTGCAGCACCGGGTAGCCGAGGAAGCCGTAGGTCGACAGGTCCTTGTCGTTGAGGCGCGTCTGCAGATCCTTGTAGGACGGCACACGCTCAAGCCAGCTGACCGGGGTGATCATCGACAGTAGCAGATGCAGCTCTGCATGCTCCGGAACCCGGGACTGGATGAACATCGAGGCTGAGCCGGGATTGACGCCTGCCGCGAGCCAATCGACCACCATGTTCCAGACATTAGCTTCAATGTCCTGGGCATTCTCATAGTGGGTGGTCAGCGCATGCCAGTCCGCAACAAAGAACAGGCATTCGTATTCGTGCTGAAGCCGCAGCCAGTTCTTGAGAACGCCATGAAAGTGGCCAAGATGGAGGCGTCCTGTCGGACGCATTCCAGATAACACGCGACGTTGGGATTCGATTTGAGACACTTGCTTCAACTAAGAAAGATTAAAAGAAGCGCCCGCAATCATGCCGTTCGTTGACCATCAGTGATGCAATCCAGGTTGGCAGGGTCACGTGGCGCAGGGTCACGTGGGGCCGGGATCACAACAGTGAGTCGAGGATTTCGGCTGATCAGCGGACGACGATGTTGGATGCCAGTATATCCGGTTTGCCAATCACCAGCACGGCTCGGGGGACGACGGCTGAAGCGCTGGCACCTCGGGCGACCCCGATTGATCCAACTGTGCAGAAGACGGGGCAGACGATGGGCAGAAAACGAGCGAAGACCCGGATCGAAAGGACGGGCACCCCGGGGTGAGTGCAGCGGCGGGGGTGAGGTGCAGCGGCGGGGGTGAGGTGCAGCGGCGGGTTCAGGAAGAGAAGCTGGAAACGTCGCCCCGGCCCGCGCGAACGACGCTGGGTACGTCCTGTTCAAAGCTGATGACGGTCGTCGGCTCGGGCCCGCAGTACCCGCCGTCGATCACCAGATCGAGCTGGTGCTCGAGCCTCTCACGGATCTCGTAGGCATCGCTGAGCGGGTCTTGCTCGCCGGGCATTATCAGGGTCGCACTCATCAGCGGCTCGCCCAATTCCCGCAGCAACGCCGTGCAGATGGCGTTGTCCGGCACGCGCACGCCAATCGTCTTGCGCTTGGGGTGCACCAGTCGGCGCGGCACTTCCTTCGTCGCCGGGAAGATGAAGGTGTAGGGACCCGGCGTTGCGCTTCTGATCATCCGGTAGGCACTGTTGCTAACCCGTGCGTAAGTGCCAAGTGCAGACAGATCCTCGCACACAAGCGTGAAGTTCTTGTCATCCTCAAGCTTGCGCAACTGGCGAATCCGCGTTAGCGCGTTCTTGTCGCCGATGTGGCAACCGATGGCGTAGGCTGAGTCCGTCGGATAGGCAATGACCCCACCGCCCCGAACGATTTCCGCTGCCTGGTGGATCAATCGATGCTGCGGCGTCTCCGGATGGATGCGAAAAAACTGGCTCATGGTCTCCTCCCAGGGTACGTGTACGCTATGCGATCTATCCCATATTCTGTGCCAGTTGACCCGGATTGTCAGCAGGTCTGACCTCATCCCGGTATCGCGGGGTTGCTTTCCGCAGTGACGATACAGGAAACTCCGTCTTCGTCCCTCTTATGCGCTCCCCATGAAGCAGTTCTTCGAGTTTGCGGCGATCACCGCGTTCGTCGCCGTCTATTTCTATACGCGAGACATCTACACCGCCACCATCGTTTTGATGGCTGGCCTGACGGCGCAGCTCATCTTTGAGTTCCTCACCACGCGCAAAGTGGAGAAACGAACGCTGGTCGTCTTCCTGGTTGCGGTCGTGTTCGGTGGAGCAACCCTGATATTCCGGAACGAACTCTTCATCCAGTGGAAACCCACCATCGTCAACGGCGTGTTCGCAGTTGCCCTGCTGGCGAGCCGATATCTCTTTAAGATCGATCTCCTGCAAAAAGCGTTAGGTGCCCAACTGCCCTTGCCTCCGGCCGTATGGCGAAACCTCAATCACGGCTGGGCCGCGGGCTTCCTGCTCGCCGGGGCGCTCAACCTGGTCGTTGCCTACAACTTCAGCCTCGACTTCTGGGTCACCTATAAACTGATCGGAGGGTTCGGCCTGACGCTGGTTTACATCGCCATCACCGTCGCTTACCTCGCGGTCGGCGGCCACCTCAAGGAAGAGCACGCCGTCGCCACACCGCCGGACGAGTGACAACACCGCTCTCAAGCGGAGGAATCAACACCAGTGAAAACCAAGCTAAGCGTTAATCTCAACAAGGTCGCATTGCTTCGCAACTCCCGCGATACGACGATCCCGAGCGTCGTCGACGCTGCAAGAACCTGCATCGCGGCCGGCGCCGAAGGCATCACCGTCCACCCCCGACCCGACATGCGACACATCCGCCCAGACGACGTCTTTGCGCTCGCCGACCTGTTGGCCGAGCCGGAATTTTCTGATATCGAATTCAACATCGAGGGCAACCCGTACGCAGGTCCGGAAGACAACGGTTACCCGGGTTTCATAGCGCTCACCGAGGCGACCTCGCCCCACCAATGCACGCTGGTGCCGGATGACCCGGTCCAGCTCACGTCAGACCACGGCTGGGACCTGACGGGCGAGTCGAACCGGCTTGCAGGGGTCGTTGCCGAATTAAAGGCCCGTGGGTCGCGGGTGAGCCTCTTCATGGACCCGGACCCACTCCAGATTCGCCTCGCAGCGCGCCTCGGAACCGATCGCATCGAACTCTACACGGGCCCATACGCAGACACCTTTGGCACCGACGAAGCGGCTGGTGCCTTCGCGTCTTTCCAGAACGCAGCAACGCTGGCGGCAGAACTCGGCCTTGGCCTCAACGCCGGTCACGATCTGAACCTGACGAATCTCGGTCACTTCGCGAGCGTCACGGACCTTGCCGAAGTATCCATCGGCCACGCCATCATCGCCGATGCCCTGCGCTTTGGTTTGCATGAAACCGTCTCGCGTTACCGGAACATTCTGGATGCGGCGAACACCCCTCGGACTTGACCGTCCGGAGGAACCTCGGCACTGGCTCTGCTATGATTGCGCGCTATCATCGCAGCGACATATCCCATGACGAGTCTGGTCAAAAGCATCATCATCAGCCTGGTGGTCGGCAGTGCCGGTTACTTCATTTCCCTGACTATTTCCAGCAATGAGTGGAACGGCACACCCGCGGACATCGGCGCACTCCTGGTCGTCATCATCGCGGTCCTTGCGGGCACGCTCCTCAGCGGCTCACCCAGCGAACCCGCGAGCGCTTCATCAACCTCTTCCCAAAGCACGTCTTCCCAAAGTCCGTCTTCAAGAGGCACGTCTTCAAAAGGCGCTTCCAGAGGCACCGACTCCGAAAGCAGCTCATCAAGAGCCAGTTCCTCAAGAGCCGCATCTTCAAGGGCCACATCCTCCGAAGGCGCGCCCGCCGAGGGAACAACCTCCAGCGCCGGAACGGCATCAAGCGCCGCAACCACAGTCGACCTCGATGACCCCGACCGCGAGCACGGCGAGGTCAAGTGGTTCAACGTCAAAAAAGGTTACGGCTTCATAACCCGCGACTCGGGCGACGACGTGTTTGTCCATTACCGGAACATCGTCGGCGAGGGCCGTCGCTCCATCGCCGAAGGCCAGAGCGTCACGTACATTGTCATCGACGGCGACAAGGGCCTGCAGGCCGACGAGGTCGTTGGCGATTGAAACCGCTCATCAGCGTGGCAGACCTCGCTGCCAACCCCAGCGACTATCTCATCTTTGATTGTCGCTTCTCGCTGGCCGATGTGGACCTTGGACTTGCACAACACCGGGCCTCCCGCATTCCCGGCGCACGCTACGTCCATCTTGAAGACCACCTCAGCGGGGCCATCCTGCCCGGCCGCACTGGCCGTCATCCCCTGCCCGAACCCGCCGCGTTCATCGACACCCTGCGTCAACTCGGTATAAATCATGACTCCCGTATCGTTGCCTATGACGATGGCCCGGGCGCGACCGCGGGGCGCCTCTGGTGGATGCTGCGCTGGCAGGGACACGCGCATGTGCAGGTACTCGATGGCGGCTTTGCCAACTGGCTGGCCACCGGGCAATCCATCGATGAGTCACTGGCTAACGAGACGGCCCCCGCACCCGGCAACTTTACATCCGGCACGCCCTTGACCCGCCTGGTCGCAGCCAACGATCTTGCGCCCTATGCCGGTACACTGATCGATGCCCGGGACGCCTCGCGTTTTCGCGGCGAGAACGAGCCCATTGATCCGATTGCAGGCCATATTCCCGGTGCGATCAGCATGCCCTTCACCGAAAACCTCGTGGAGGGCACTTTCAGGTCCGGGGCCGATCTCGCGGCGCGATACGCCGCGCAGAGCATTGCGGCGCACGACAGCGACATCGCTTGTTACTGCGGTTCCGGCGTCACAGCGATTCACCACATCCTCGCCATGGTGCAGGCCGGGCTGACAGAGCCTGCGCTCTACCCTGGCTCATGGAGCGAGTGGATTACTGACCCCGAGCGCGACATCGCGACGGGTGACTAACCGGCGCGGCGAATCGGCCAACATCGTCAGCCACACCCGCAAGACGGCCAGCGGTCACGCTTGACATGACCAACCCGAACGCCAGCCCTTACCTGCTTGACCCTCCGCGCATCGCGTGGACCGCGGACCCGGGGCGCGCCAACGACGTGCCTTGCTCACTCGATTATGACGACATCTTCTGGAGCCGCGGCAACCCGGCGGCAGAAAAGCACCACGTCTTCGTCGCAGGCAACCGCCTGCCCCAGCGCTTCGCCGAACTGCAGGACCGCGATGTGTTTACAGTCGTGGAAGCGGGTTTCGGGTTTGGCATCGCGTTTCTTTGTACTGCCGCATCCTGGCGCGAGCACGCCGCCGATGGTGCCCGTCTGCATTACATCGCCTGTGAGAACAGTCCTGTCACGGCCCGAGAACTGCAGCGCGCTTTTTCCGCGCATGGGTTGGAGACAGCAGTTTCACGCCAACTGATCGCCGACTGGCCGCTACCGATACGCGGGTTCCACCGGCTACACCTGCAGCACAACATCAACCTGACGTTGATATTCGATGACATCAGCACATTGCCGCACAGCCTTGCTGCCCCGGTGGACGGCTGGTTTCTCGACGGCTTTTCGCCCCGCCGCAATCCGGATATGTGGGCTGCAGGGCTACTTGATTTCATATCAACTTCCTCACGGCCCGGCGCGACAATCGCGTCCTATTCAGTCTCGGGCGCGCTCCGCCGACATCTTGACGAACGCGGTCTCCGGCCAACGAAACAAGCGGGCTTCGGCACCAAAGCTGAAATGCTGGTCGCGAGCAAACCGGGCACATGGACACCGCGACGGATGCTGGCGCGACGGGTTGCGGTGGTCGGCGACGGCCTTGCCGGGCGCAGCATCGCCAATCGTCTTGCGGCCGTGGGCGCAAGCGTTGAGGTCTTCGACCCCACCCCTATGCAGGGGGCATCCGGCGTTGGCCCCCTGCTCGTTTATCCCCAGGTCGCCGCCCACCCGGATGCATACAGCCGCTTCTCTTTGATGGCGTTCGGCTATGCGCAACGCCAGTTCGATCTCGAAACCGGCGGCATTGTCCGTCGCCCCAAGAACGCGAAGGAGACAGAGCGTTTTCGCCGCCTTGCGGCGCTACTGCCGCAGATGCTTGAGATGCGCAGTCCATCACCGGCCCTGACATATCTTGCGGGTGGCGTTCTGCGGGACCCGCAAGCGCAAACGCCCCTCAGCGAGGTCATCAGATTTTTTCGGCTGACCGTGGGCCGCATCGAGAGCAAAGATGGAACGATCTCGATCACTCTCAGCGACGCATCAACTCACGACTTCGACCACGTGGTGCTAGCCGTCGGTGGCGACTTTCCAGACTTCCCCGACCTCGAGCGCATGCCACTCTCCCGGATCAGGGGGCGCCTCTTCAGGATCGAGACGCCGCAGCAGCCCCCAACCTGCGCCATGACCGGGCCCTGCACACTCATACCCGGGTCAGATGGCACGTCCCATCTCGGCTCCACCTGGGAATTCTTTCACAACCCCGATGCGGGAACCGGGCCGGACACGCTTTTCCAGAACTACACCGACGCCGGTTTCGATCCTCCCCGGATACTCGAGGAGAAGGTGGGCGTTCGCTGCGCCACGCGCGACCGGCGGCCGGTTGTCGGGGCGATCAAACCCAATCTGTGGGCGCTGACCGGATTCGGCTCCCACGGTGCGACGCACATTCCGATTTGCGCCGAGCACCTCGCGGCGAGCATCCTTGGCGACCCTTCCCCTTTGCCTGCGCAAATCGGTGGGCTGCTACTACCCGATCGATTCAACCGGCAGCGGCCTCGACGATCTCACGAACGTTGATCACGCCGTCGATTGCGGCGATCTCGGCGAGTAGATTTGGGCCTGGCCTTGCGCCAATGTCGATCAGGTTGTACGCCACGTCTCCGCGACTCTTGTTCAGCATGTCAATAACGTTGATGTTCCGGTCCGCGAGTATCGAGAGGGTGCTGCCAAGGATTCGCGGCACATTATTGTTGGCGATGCCCAGTCGGAATCCTTCAGATCGCTCCAGAACAATGGCCGGGAAGTTGACGGAATTACGAATGTTGCCGTGCTCGAGGAAGTCGATGAGTTGATCCGCCGCCATGACGGCACAGTTCTCTTCGGCTTCCTGGGTACTCGCGCCGAGATGCGGCGTCGCGATCACGCCCGGTTTACCGAGGAGCGCGGGCGTCGGGAAGTCCGAGATGTAGCGTGCAATATGGCCGCTCTCCACCGCGTCTGCGAGATCCGCCGGGTTGACGATCTCCTCCCGCGCAAAGTTGAGCAGGGTCGCGCCAGGTTTGAAGGTCCGCAGGCTCTCAGCGTTGATCATGCCGCGCGTCGCGTCGATCGCAGGGACATGCAGTGTCACGATGTCCGAGCGGGCAAAGAGCGCCTGACTGTTGTCCATCTTCTTGACCCGACTGGACAGCCGCCATGCGGCGTCGACAGACAGCGCGGGATCGAAACCAAGTACGTTCATGTCGAGGTGCAGGGCCATGTCGGCGACCAGTGACCCGATCGCTCCGAGGCCGAGGATGCCGAGCGTCTTGCCCTTGAGTTCGGTCCCTTTGAAGCGTTTTTTCTCTGCTTCAACGCGCGGTCCGATCTCGCCGTCAGCACTCGCGCTGAGTCCGTTCACAAAGTCGATGCCGCCCAGAATGTCTCGCCCCGACAGCAGCAATCCCGCCATCACCAGTTCTTTAACCGCATTGGCATTGGCACCGGGCGTGTTGAAAACGACAATGCCGAGGCGGGTGAAGTCATCCAGCGGGATGTTGTTGACGCCCGCTCCTGCCCGACCGACCGCGCGCAGCGATGGCGTTACGTACTCCGGAGTCAATTTGTGACTGCGTACCAGAATCGCATCGGGATCACTGATCTCGGACCCAAGTTCGTACTTGTCGCGCGCGAACTGGTCGAGCCCGCGGACCGATATTTGGTTCAATGTTCGAACTCGATGCATGCCACTTCCCGCTGAAAAAGGCCGCAGAGTGTACACCAATCGCGCGAAATCGCGGTCCTGACACAACAACATCGCGCTGCCAACTCGGCGCGCTCACCGATTTTCGCACCCGGTTGGTGCGCGCACTTTGCATACGACAGAATGTTGACATGCCTCGCCGTGCGCGTCGCATCCATACGTCCGCCGTCAGCATTCTGACGCGGCGCACCCGCCAGCGTCCATCATTGGCGCAGAAGCGGTCATTTCACTTGAGCACTCACCCCGTCTCGACTACAGCTTAAGTATCGACATCCAATCTTCGGGCCAATGTGAAACACTATTTTCTGCTGTTCACTGTGCTTACCATTGTGCTGACGGGCGCCAGCCTTGCGCTCAGGGACTCGCCAGCCACGCCAACGCCGTCTCCGCCCCAACCCGCAGACGCCTGGCGGGTCGAGACCTTTTCACAGGCGCCCGGTCCGGCAGCAACCGCACCACCCCTCGAGCAGCCCCTCGAGCAAGTGGTGCCACCGCCACGTCGGGAGCCACCGTCCCGACTCTGGGAGATACCCATCGACAAGCGCCTGCAGCCTGACGCGCTCGCGCAGCAAGGCATTCATGCCCAGCCGGTCCAGCTCGATCACGTTCGTATGCGGCAACTTGTGCCAGGCGACGCCTTCAGCGCCTTAGTCCCGCAGACCGGCAATGCCTATCAGTGGATAGTCGATGACCGGCACGAACATGCCAACGGCAATCTGACATTAACGGGAGACATACAACAGGATGACCCTGCAGGCGGCCTGGGGCAGCGGTGGGTAATGACGATGAGCCCACAATCGAGCTTTGCCACCTTCAGTACACTTGACGGCAATTTCCAACTCGAGGCAACCGATGACGTTGGCTGGGTCATCGCCCTCGCAGACCTTGACGCCCTGATCGACACAACCCAGGACGACTATCGGATTCCGCAGGACGCCCGATGAAGCAATCACTTATAGCATCGCTTCTCATCGGCGCTGTCGTCGCGGCGGGCGCCGCTTCATTTCTCATCGTCCGCTGGTGGCCGACACCCTTGCCTGTCACTGCTGCCGGTCCCGTGACGGTCGATGTGATGGTCCTATACAACCACGCAGCGGCAGGTCGATACGCTGGCGACGCACTAACGCGAGTTAACCACCTCTTCGACGTCAGCAATCAAATCTATGAGGACAGCGGCGTCAACCTGCAACTGCGACTGGTTCATGCCACCGAGGTGAAATACGAGGATTCCTACAACTCTGAAGAGCCGTTCAACCACCTGACCTTCGGCAGCACGCCGGCCTTCCGCGACGTTGAAGCGCGGCGCAAGACCCATGGGGCTGACATCGTTGTTCTGATGCGCCCGATCGGCCACATCGCGGCTGATCTCGACTGGCAGTTATCGTCGGTCGCTGACTTCGACCGTGACGGCGACTCGGACATCCTGCTGCGAAGCGTCGCGGACGGCCGCTGGATCCTCAACACCGTGGGCGCGGGCGATGATAGCGCCCAGCCGATTGATCTCATGACCGACACAAACTGGCGTACCGTCAGTCCCAGGTCATGAACGCGGCGCAAAACCGGCTCACAAGACGGCTTCTTCAAGCGCGCCGCTAGATCTCGTCCGCCCGTCCCCGCATCAACCAGGCCCCGGCGAGTAGTACGCCACCGAAGGCGACCGCAACGACAAAATCGACTGAAAACAAGCGTTCCTGAAGCGCGGCGAGGCTGCCACCCTCATTCAATTCCGTCAGGTGACCCATCGGCAAGCCATGGTTGAACAGCCACCGCCCGACGATCTGGCCACTGCCGAAGATGCTGTCAACGATCGATAACCCGAGCGGCACAATGACCGCCCATACGAGGGGCACGGATCGGACCCACGCTGACACCAGCAGCAACCACGCCAGGAACGGCAGCGACCACAATAAGTGGAACAGCGTCGAGGCGAGTTGCAGGCCCCATTGACCGATAATCCCGGAAGCAGACCAGACCGACGACCAAAGGGCCGTACTGTCCGGTTCGTCTGTCGCGATCCAGGTTGCAAGCAGCGCGAGCGCGACCAACTGAGCGATCATCGTTACGACGAGATAGATGAGTGGCACCGCGAGCCCGGCCGTCAACAGTTTGCTGAGAACGCACATCCAGTCCGGGACCGGCAACGACTTCCAGAAGAGCAGACTGCGATCCTTGCGCTCGTCATAGAGTGTGCCGAGCAAGTACAGGACCACGACCAACCAAAGAACTGCCCCCATCGGCCATGCGACCACGCGTAACAGCATACCGAGTCGCTGGTTTCGGTCAAACTCCGACATCTGTGCAAAGCTCTGCAGGAATCCCGCCAGCGAATCCATCCGCTTGCCGCTAACCTCTATATTCAAACTGATCTCACCACCCGACATGAGTCCGAGGAACACGAGCAACAGGCTGGCGATGACAAATCCCGCGGTTGCGGCCGGCAGGACGATGAACGTTGCCCGGTGCTGCCAGAACTCACGTCGCAGTTCCCAGAGGAGCAGGGTGAACATCAGCTCATTCTCGCGACAAAAAGGTCGGCAAGTCCTGGCGTCACGATCTCCCCAAGGTCTGCCAGCAACGCGCGATCGACGCCCTCGAAGATCATGGACTTGCCAGCCATCGTCTCACGCACGGAGATTGGGCCAGCCGCGAGAGCCCGATCGACCGCAGATGCGTCCACCGACACTTCGGCGAAGCGCTCAGCAATCTCGTTGGTCCCAAGATCGAGGACAATCCGGCCACGATCAATGAACAGGACATCGGTCAACAGCGGCTCGATCTCCTCCACTTGATGCGTACTGATGATGATGCTGCGCTTGTCATCAAAATAGTCTCGCAGCAGACGATCATAGAAGGCCTTGCGATGAACAATGTCGAGTCCGAGCGTCGGTTCATCCAGCACCAGCAGGTCCACATCGATCGACATCACGAGCGCCAGATGCAGTTGCGTCACCATCCCCTTGGACAGTTGGCGCACCCGGCGGTCGAGGCCAATACCCGAATCCCGCAAACGATCTACGGCCCGCGTCCGGTCGAAACGGGGATGCACGCCAGCGACGTAGTCAATCGCCTGGGCAACCTTCAGCCATCGCGGCAGCACGCCGACGTCGGCGATGAAACCAACGTCCTGCATGATCGTGTGTCGCCCACGTCGCGGATCGACGCCGAGTACTTTGAGGTTGCCGGCAAAGGATGTGAGTCCAAGGATAGACTTCAGCGTCGTGGTCTTGCCGGCCCCATTTGGCCCGACGAGCCCGACGATGCTGCCGCGTTCGACGACAAATGAAACGTCATCCAGAACAACAGAGGCTCCATACGATTTGGTTAGCCCGTCCGCCACAATCGCCGGTTCACGCTCCTCTTGTTCGGCGCCCGCCCTCATCGGCGATAGTCGAGCGGCGGGTCGCGGTCACCGAGCAAGGCCTCGTATTTGAAGCCGGCACCCCGGCGTCGATGAAACTCCTCTTCCGCCCGATTGATGACAGCGGAATTGGCGAGGAGGTCGCGCGCTGTCATGGCGAGAACCTTCGCCGCAACCTGCATTCCCTTGATGCCGATCTCTGTTCCACCGGCCGCCACCGCTTGCCAACTGTGCGCCGATGTACCCGGCACCCAGGTCGCGGCCCGCAGGCCCGCCGTCGGTACGACCCAACTCACATCGCCCACATCGGTCGAGCCACGTCCGTTGACCAGTTTCATGGGCTGGACCATCGCCTCGGCTCCCTCAAGATTCGGCGCAGGATCAATGAAGCTTGTCGCCAGCTTTTCTGCGAAGCGCCTTTCCGCATCGTTCCATGTGACGCCGCCAACCGATGTCAGGTTGCGATGCATGATGCGAGCAAGGGTCTCGTTCGGCAGGAGGCTGTGATTGCCATGCATAACCTCCGCTTGAACCTGCGTACCCGTGCCGAGCGCCGCTGCTTGCGCAATCTTCATCAAGCGCACCCAGATCGTCTCGAGCGTCGTCGCTTTGGGGTGCCTGACGTAGTAATAGACTTCCGCGTCATCCGGGACCACGTTCGGCGCTTCGCCGCCGCGCGTGATGACATAATGAATGCGCGTCGACTCCGGCACGTGTTCGCGAAGGAGGTTGGCCATGTAATTCATCGCCTCGACACCGTCCAGAGCCGAACGCCCGCGGTGAGGTGCGGCCGCTGCGTGACTCGAGATCCCGCGAAAGCGAAACCTCGCTGACTTGTTGGCAAGGCTGGTGGCCGGGTTGGCCGCATTACGGTCGGCCGGGTGCCAGTGCAGCGCAACATCCACGTCATCGAACAACCCGGCACGCACCATGTAGACCTTACCGGAACCGCCTTCCTCCGCTGGCGTCCCGTAGACGCGGATCGTGCCAGTGCGCGGGTTGTCCTGCAGCCAATGTTTGACCGCAATGGCAGCGCTGACCGACCCGGCACCGAACAGATGATGTCCGCAGGCGTGCCCCGACGCCCGATCTTCACGCAGATTGCGTTCCGGCACCGCGGTTTGTGAGATGCCGGGCAATGCGTCGAACTCGGCGAGAATTCCAATGACCGGCTGACCCTCACCGTAACTCGCGACGAAGGAAGTCGGCATCCCCGCAACGCCGGTCTCGACGTCAAAACCTGCATCGGTCAGGTAGCGTTGAAGCAACACTGAAGACCGGGCTTCCTGATAGCCCACCTCGGCAAGGTCCCAGATGGCGAGCGCGAGCTTTGCTGTCGTGGCTCGCCGCTTGATGACATCCGCCACGAGACTGTCTTCCCGCTTCGACGCCGCACGCTCGCTGGCATTCGCCTCGGCAGCAACAAAGACTGCGCAGACCAAAAAGAGGAAAGAGAGCGCAGCCCCCATCAGATATCTGTGTGCCATCCGGCGACCTCTCGCATCAATCCAGTGATCACTGTCACGCTTTCCGGCACGGCAAACGCCGCCATCGCTGACTTGATTTCGTCGCGGGCATGAAAGACCGCCGTAAGTGCATCGGTCAGCGCCCGCGAAGTTAGGTCTGACTCGTCCAGCACACGACTATAACCCAGTTCAGTAAAGGTCCTCGCATTCACCAGTTGATCACCACGACTTGCACGAGCCGGCAGCGGTACCAACAAGTGCGGAGTGCGGGTGACCAGCAGTTCATAGATCGAGTTCGCGCCAGCCCGGCACAGCACAACATCGGCAGCAGCCAACGCATCGCCAAACCCCTCATCCAGATATTCGTGCTGCTGATAATCCCTGAGGTCCGTCGCCCTATCCGTGCTGAGATCCGGGCTGAGACCCGGACTAACATCTGGGCTGAAGAGCGCGTTGAGATCCGCGACATCGACGAGGTTGCCCGCGCCGACCACATGAAGGACCTGGAAGCTGCCAAGCAGTCGTGGCAACGACTCCCGTACGCTCTCATTGATGGTGCGCGCGCCAAGGGATCCACCGAAGACCAGCAACAGAGGGCGCTCATCGAGGTGAAAGCGCTGTCGGGCACGCACCGGATCTGCCTCACTGATGGCGCGTCGAACGGGTGAGCCAGTGACGACTATTCTGTCTCGCGAGAAACCTTCGGGCAGATATTCCTGACTTTGGGACCAGTTAAGGCAGAGGTACCGGCAGCACCGAAATGTCAATCGGTTAGCCAGCCCCGGCGTGACATCAGACTCATGCGCGATGACCGGGATGCGCAGGAGCCACGCCGCGTAGACGACCGGCACGGCGACGTAACCACCCTTGGAGAAGACGACGTCAGGCCGCTCCGCGACACAGACGAAGAGCGCTTGTATCAGGCCCACCACCAGGCGGAACGGGTCGACTGCATTGCGCAAACTGAAGTAACGACGAAGTTTGCCCGACTGCACGCCGACAAACCTGTGGCCCGCGGCGCTGACAATGTCCCGCTCAATACCGCCCGGAGACCCGACGTAAACGACATCGCAACCCGAGCCAACGAGGCGTTCCATCAGCGCGAGGTTAGGTGTGACATGCCCTGCCGTGCCACCACCGGTGAAAAGCGCTTTCACCGCCGATGTCGACTCGGCCAATGTGCGCCGGATGACGTCCCTGACTCGCCTGGCAAACGGTCACCCATCAGTCAGATTCCGAGCGACTGTTTGACAAAAGGTATGGTTAGCCGCTTTTGCTCCTTAAGGCTCTGCTCATCAAGCTGATCGAGGGTGCGAATGAGGTGCACCATGCCACGAAACGACCGGGTCAGAATGTAGGACGCAACCTCCGGGGGCAGGGTGAGCCCCCGCAACTCGGCGCGCAGGCGCAGCACCTCGGCCTTCTCGCTATCCATCAACTGCCGGGTGGCGACAACCACCGCGCCTCGCAACCTCGACTGCAGATCAGGTAGCACGCACGGCAGCTGTCCCGCTGCGACGGCTGCACTTACAATTAATACGCCATCATGTTCCTGCAGTCGGCTGTAGAGGTACATGATTGCAGTACACCAGGCAATGTCCCGAAGCAGCGGTTCAACGTCGTCAATACATACGAGATCAGAGTGACCCAGCGACTCGAGGACATCGGGCGAATGTGCGCCCAGGTCGCCGAGGCAGACGGCTTGGCCTGACTGCTCACGCACCCTGCGGACCGCGGCTTGCAGGAGATGGCTCTTGCCGGTTTCCGTGTCACCCGAAACGAATACCAGGGTTGCGATCGCACCAACTCCGGGGCTCAATCGCGGCGCGGTCAATACGGCATCAACGACGCCGCCAAGCTGCTCGCCGGCATCGCCGCAGAAGCTGGCGAACCGGGCATCATCACGGAGCCGAATATTGAGGACGAGCTGGTTAGTCGGGCTGCTCATAGATGTCGCTACGTTTGTATTGCACGTGGAGATATCGCACGAAGACCATCACTACCGCGGCTGCTGGCAGCGCCAGCAAGACACCGACAAAACCGAACAGTTGCCCCCCGGCAAGCACCGCAAAAATAACCGCGACCGGGTGCAGGCCGATACGGTCGCCGACGAGCAGTGGCGTCAGGACCATGCCCTCAAGCAACTGACCGACCCCAAAGACCACCGCAATCCACACGAGTGGCATGACTTCCTGAAACTGAAACACGCCGGCGATGAGCGCGACCGTCAAGCCGACCGCGAAACCGAGATATGGCACGATGCTGGCGAGGCCCGCAACCATCCCGATCAGCACAGCAAGATCGACACCGATGGCCATCAAACCCATCGCGTAAGCGCAGCCGAGTAGAAACATAATGAGCAGTTGGCCGCGCAGAAATGCACCGAGTACCTCATCGCACTCGCGCACCAGTGAAACGACTGTCGCTTCCACATCGCGCGGCAGCAACTCACGCAGGTTTCGCACGAGCAGATCCCAGTCCCGCAACAGATAAAACGCAACGACCGGGATGAGCGCGAAATTGGCGACCCACGCGAAAAGCGCAAGACTCGAACGGGTAACCTCGCTGATCAGCAGCCGGGCAACCCCACCGGCTTGCTGCCAGTTGCCAGCAAGCGACGCGCCCAGTTCGTCAACCTTGATGTCAAACGGGTCAACGTTGAAGCGTTCAACCAGGATCGGGCTCACCACCTCCTGGAGGTAAAGAATGAACGTTGGAATCTGCGCGACCAGCGCGGCCATCTCGCGCAACGCGACCGGTACAACAACAAGGAAGATCGTGACAGCGACCACCAGAAAAACCAGGAACACAATGACAACACCAAGCGTGCGACCAACCCGCATGGCCTCCAGCTTATCGACGAGCGGGTCACCCAGATAGGCGAGGATGAACGCAACCAGAAACGGCGTCAGGATCGGCTGCAAGAGATAAATGAGCAGCAGCACAAGCGCCGTGGACGCCAGGGTGAAGATCCTTTGAGTGGTCGTCATACGCTACCCCGCGTTCGTTTGTCATCGAGCTCTGGCAACCCGGCGGCGCTTGCCCGCAGTGGCGACAAGCGGGGCGGCGCCAATCCGTTTTTACACGCGCCCGGTGTCGACAAAAACTGGCCCGGCGTCGATGGGAATTGAAAAATCACCGCAGCCATCGGAAGCGCAGCGGGTTGGCGGCACCGTCACCGCGGGCATTGTCCGGCATCAAAACCATCTGCTCATCCAGTTCGATCAGTTCCAGGAGTTGTCGCGGCTTGCCCTCGGTGCTGAGACGCATTGCCACCTCGTCGCCGTTAACCTCGGTGACAAACGTGTCGAGTACCGGCGTGAGTGAAGTGAGGTACGAGGACAAGCCCGCATAGTCCTGCAGGCTGTCGACGCCGTCGACCCGGACCCAGATATGGCCCTGGGACGAGTCAATCGCGTAGCGCCGCGCAAGCAAATCCGCCAGCTGGTCCACCACGTCACCCACCAGATCATCGACACCGAGCGCGACTGTCTCAAACGAGCCATCCTCCGGATACCACTTGCCATCGACCTCGAACGACCAATTGCCAACCCACTCGCCATCAAGGCCGAGGTAGACGCGCCCGGTAAGAATGCACTCGGGCTCGTAGCGGCTCGAAGCCTCTGCGATGCGGGCGCGAAACTGACCCCAGACCGTGCGGACATCCAGTCGCGCCGCGTCTTCCAGATCAAGTAACGGATATTGCAAGGGTAGCCCGCGCCGCCGCGCGTCACGCACCAGACTCGCTCCGAAGTCGCCGGGCAAATCTTCTCGCAACAGCTCGCGACCCGCGCCCTCATCGACGGCCAACCAGACAAGCACGCCAGGCCGGTTGCTGCCCCAGACCGGGAAGCCGGCTTCCCGCAACAGGCTGGCGACGGCACTCGGTTCAAAATGAATCGACAGCTTGCTTGCCGCGACCTCCTTGTCGCCGTCCTGCAGGGTCTTGTCGGTAGAGTCAAAGCTAAACTGATAGTAGTAGTCCGACGCCGAACGTATCGCCTTGGCGACGATCGGATGCCGGTCGACCTCGGTGTCGCCGGAGACGCGCACAAGGACCTGGCGAAAACCGGTTCGAGCACCCGTGCGCACGTGCCTATCGCTCTGGCCCGTCGCCAACACTTCCGCAACGTAAAGGTCGTCGAACTGCACCCCGAAAGCCGGCGGCGACGCTTGCCAAAGGAGCAAAATCAGAAATGCGAAGGGCCCGCGGCAAGGCTGCGCCCGGCATGCAGTGGTCGCATCACGATCTCCTCGCGATGATGCACGCTGCGGTCGCCAGCGCATCACAGACCGACTCATCGTTCACTAGCGGTGCAGGGATGCACCGCTATTTTCTGCTGGATCATGCGAGGTTTGCATGCGAACCGACGCCCGAGAATTGTCAGGACGACAATTTTGGGACGAGGACTAGCCCGCGTCATTTTTGTATTCATCTTTCATTCACAAGGCGTCGGTCACACTCTGGTTGACAGTCCGCTTTCAGGTCCGCTTTCAGGTCCGCGTGCAGCCCCGGTGGAAGGCGCCTGGGAACCAGCGAACCAAACGCGTCAAGCACACTCTCTGTTACAACATTACTCGCATATTTACTCGCACATTCGCGACCACCACGCACTTCGCAACCTTCGCGCACCCGCAACCTTCGCGTACCTAGCAACCTTCGCGAGCCTGGCGAGGACAATTTGGGAGTCTGGATGCGATACTGCAAGTTCGCGATTCTACACTCAACAAGGTCACGCCCTTCCATGTCTTTGCCTTTGTCTTTGCCTCTCGGCGTCTCAAATACCAGCCATCTTAAAAGACGCTGTCTCTGGCAATGCGTCATCGCACTCGCCGTGTTGGGAGCGCCCCTTACACTGCACGCCCAGGCGAATACGCGGTACGCGCAGGCCAGTACACTGCGGCCGTTCAATGCCGTCTACACGGCCGACTATCAGGGCATGCCTGTGCGTGCAAAGGCGGTTCGCGAGTTGCAGGCGGGCCCCGACGGCGTGTGGACATTTACCTCGTCAGCAAAGGCACTCTTTGCGTCGATTCAGGAAGCGAGCGAGTTCCACCTGAGGAGCGGCAACATCGAGCCTGCGAGCTATCACTACAAACGATCCGGATTAGGCCGGGCGCGCAAGAACCGCATCGATTTCGACTGGCGAGGCGGTACCGCCGACGGCGAACGATCAGACGGCAGAACCTGGCAACTTGAACTCGCTGGAGGCACGCAGGACAAACTGGGCTACCAACTGCAAATGCGTCTCGATCTGCTTGCCGCGCAAGTATCGCGACAGGAAGGTCAACCCTGGCCCACGCTGCGTTATCAAATCGCGGACGGGCGTCGACTGCGCGAGTACCTGTTCGAAGTGGCTGCGGAAGAAGTCGTCACCACCCCGGTCGGCCAACTCAACACGATTCGGCTTGAGCGCGTGCGCGACCGTGACGACCGCACGTCAACCGTATGGCTGGCGCTGGACTGGGATTTCCTGATGGTTCGCTTTGAGCAGCGCGAGGAAAAAAGCGGCTTCGACCTCTCCCTCAAAAATGCGACCATCGAGGGACGACCGATTACGGGCCTCTAACAGGTCACTCGCCGATACCCTCTTCACGGGTGCATCGAACCAGATGGGGGACTGCTGTAAAAGCCCATGACACCGGCATGATGCACGATCAATGGACTTCGAACGTTCAGGCCCTCGGCAGCGTAACGCCGCGCTGGCCCTGATATTTACCGCCCCGATCAAGATACGAGACCTCACAGGGTTCATCCGACTCGAAGAAAAGCATCTGAGCAACGCCTTCGTTGGCATAGATCTTGGCGGGCAATGTCGTTGTGTTCGAGAATTCGAGCGTTACGTGCCCTTCCCATTCGGGCTCGAGGGGAGTGACATTCACGATGATGCCGCAGCGCGCATAGGTCGACTTGCCGACGCAGATCGTGAGGACGTTGCGCGGAATGCGGAAGTACTCGACCGTGCGCGCCAGCGCAAACGAGTTTGGCGGCACCACACAAACGTCGCTTTTGACGTCCACAAAACTTCTCTCATCGAACCTCTTCGGATCGACGGTCGCCGAGTGGATGTTCGTGAACACCTTGAATTCATCGGCGCAACGGACGTCGTAGCCGTAGCTCGACGTGCCGTAGGAGATGACCTTGCCTGCCCCCGCGTCCCGGACCTGTGTCGGCTCAAACGGTTCGATCATGCCCATGCTCGCGGCCTGATGCCGAATCCACCGATCAGCTTTTATCGACATATCTTCACTTACTCGCGTCTGTGATCAATCGTCGACGATCCGAATCGCCGGACCCGTCGGGCCAGTGCCCACCCGGTCGACAACCGCTCTCGCGATCAGTTTGAAGCGATTGGCGATGTCGCCGTCAGGCTCGTTGGCCACCGGCGGCCGACCGGCATCGCTCAGCATGCGGATGTCCATCGACAGCGGCAGTTGCGCCAGCAAGTCGACGCCATACTCCCGGGCAATCGCGTCGCCTCCGCCTGACCCAAACACCGCTTCCTCGTGGCCGCACTCTGTGCACACATGGGTGCTCATGTTCTCCACGATGCCGAGAACCGGAACGTCCACTTTGCGGAACATTTCGATCCCCTTGCGCGCGTCGATCAGCGCGATGTCCTGGGGGGTTGTCACCACCAGTGCCCCGGACAGGGGCACCTGCTGCGACAGCGTCAATTGAATGTCACCGGTTCCTGGCGGCATGTCGACGACCAGGATGTCCACCTCATCCCAGCGCGTCTGGGTCAACAGTTGCTGCAATGCGCCACTCGCCATTGGACCCCGCCAGACCGCGGGTGTCCGCTCATCTTTGAGGAAGCTCATCGACATGCATTGCACGCCGTACGCGATGATCGGCAGAAGCTGATTGTTAGTGACTTCTGGCTTCGTACCTTCTGCGATTCCCAGCATCAGGCCCTGGCTGGGCCCGTAGATGTCGGCATCAAGCAGCCCAACCGTGTTGCCGTCGGCGGCGAGCGCAAGTGCAAGGTTCGTGGCCACGGTCGATTTGCCAACGCCGCCCTTTCCCGACGCAACCGCCACAACGTGACGCACACCCGGAAGTTGAAGTTTGTTCATTGCTGGCACGGTTCAGGGTCTTTTATAAGTGAGTAGGAAAAATCTCCCGGGGACAAATCTCCGGGGAAAAATAGCTGGGCCAAATCACCCAGCGACAAAGCAATCACTGGCAGGTAATTTTGGACTAACAGCCATCTGCACCCCGTCGTCGAGGGGCAGTATTAAACCCCATCTGCTACTCTTACGCACCGTCCTTTCCACCCAATCAGGCCCGTCCCCGGGCTGATCATCGGGGAGCACGCAGACCGGTGAGCAACGGCAAGCGAGAGAACAGGGTAAGCCCCCACGCCACGCACCCCCGCGCCAACCACAAGTGCCAAGCAGACCACAGCAAGAAGACCGAACATGTCCAGAGACACGCCCCGAAAGATTCTGGTGACCAGCGCACTGCCGAACGCCAACGGTGACATTCACCTGGGGCACCTGCTCGAACACATCCAGACCGACATTTGGGTCAGATTCCAGCGCCTGCGCGGCCATGACTGCATTTACTGTTGCGCGGACGACACCCACGGCACCGCGATCATGCTGCGTGCCGAGCAACTCGGTGTCACGCCGGAAACCCTGATCGCAGAGGTGCAGGATGACCACGAACGCGACTTTCGCGGCTTTCTTATCAGCCACGACAACTATTACTCAACGCACTCCCCGGAGAATCGCAAGTACTCGGAACTGATTTACCACCGGCTCGAGGAGGCCGGCAAGATCGTCAAGCGGTCAGTCAATCAGCTTTACGATCCAGACAAAGCGCTGTTCCTGGCCGACCGGTACATTGTCGGCGGCTGTCCGAAGTGCAAGACCGAAGGCCAGTATGGCGACAACTGTGAGGCGTGCGGTGCAACTTACGACGCGACCGACCTCATCTCACCGGTCTCTGCCCTCACCGGGAGCGTGCCGGTACTGCGCGAATCCGAGCACCATTTCTTTGAGCTGTCAGCATTCACCGACTTCCTGACCACCTGGACACGGAGCGGCACTCTGCACGAGCAGGTTGCCAACAAGCTGAGCGAGTGGCTGGACGCCGGCCTCAAGGACTGGGACATCAGCCGCGACGCGCCCTATTTCGGCTTCCTGATACCGGGGACAGACGCCAAGTATTTCTATGTCTGGCTCGACGCACCCATCGGCTACATGGCCAGCTTCCGCAACTATTGCGACCGTGAAGGTGTCGATTTCGACGCGTACTGGCGCAAAGACTCGGACGCCGAAGTGCATCACTTCATCGGCAAAGACATCATCAACTTTCATGCGCTGTTCTGGCCTGCGATGCTCGACTGCGCCAACTTTCGTACACCGACGAAGGTTCACGCACACGGCTTCGTCACCGTAGACGGCCAAAAGATGTCGAAGTCCCGCGGCACCTTCATCAATGCGCGCACCTACCTTGAACATCTGAATCCGGATTACCTGAGATACTATTTTGCCACCAAACTGTCGCCGGGCATCGACGACCTGGATATCAACCTGCCCGACTTCGTCCAGCGAGTGAACAGCGATCTCGTCGGCAAAGTTGTGAACATCGCGAGCCGCTGCGCCGGCTTCATCAACAAGCAGTTTGACGG
>CAVOBC010000017.1:0-25969 GCA_963693635.1 Gammaproteobacteria bacterium
AGAACAACTGGTGGACCTGAAACCGGATGACAATTGGCTGAACCTTGCACGATGGCGATCAGAAGTTGCGAGTCGGCCGAGTGCTCAGGCGAGGTAGTTGCTCGTCGTATCGCTATGCCTAGATACGCTCGCTAACCTTGCTGAATTCCCGGTCGGAACCGCCACTGTTTTGCCGGGTGTAGACCCGGACTACCATTAGGAGATTCTCGATGGGTGCTGGCGTCAAGAGGAAGATGAGACCTGTACATCCCAGTGAGATTCTTCGCGAAGAGTCTCTCCTTCTGTTAGGTATGAGCGTAAACGCGTTGGCGCACGGTTTACATGTGCCATCTACACGTCTACATGAAATTGTAAAAGAACGACGTTCTATTAGGCAGATACTGCTTCGCGCCTGGCCAGGTATTTCAGTGGTGATGCACAGTCCTGGATGAACCTTCAAACTGGCTTTGACTTGCGTTTGGTTGATGACGAGAAGGGAGTAAGCATAGAAAGAGAAGTTGACCCGAGGGTGGCATAGGCGCACTTCTTTCTTGTTTCGCTCTTCGGGTCTGAGCGCCCCGAAAGTGCAAGCGCCTTTCCGCGAGACGGGGTACATCGGTTAATGTAGAAGATCAACACTATGGTCCCTCGGGTCAGGCGGCGAGTTTCGCTAATGCCAGGCTAGCGATGGCAGTCGATTCAGGTGCCGGCAGCGACTCGGCGATGTAGCCACCGGTGTTGCAGAGCGTGCTTTCGTCTGTGCCATCCACCGATGGGGCAGGCAAGGTGAGCGGCCTTCACGGCACCTCAGGCCCAACCAAGTTGCTGCATGCTGATGGTATCGTTCCAAATCTTGGTCATATGCTTGATGCGGTCTCCATCGAAAGCCATGTGATACACATAATCCGCCGCGAGCGTTTTTCCGGTGGGTGGAACCGGTCCCCCTGGACCGGATTGTGTGCCGTGAAAGACTGCGAACACAGCTGCCGAATTGGTCGTGTCGTCGACCCCCAGAAACTTCAGCTCGTAGTGACCATCGGGTATCGGGGTTAGCAGGTTCTTCATCCACTCGCAGTAACCTTCCAGGCTGGATATGTCAGACAGCGCACTCGTTTGGGAAGAAAATGTCGCGTCAGAGTGACAGTATGCCTCGCAGTCGTCCCAGCCTATACTCGTGTCACAGGCGTCAAAGAAACGCTTTGCTGATTCGTAGTGGGTGCTCATCATTCGCTCCTGTTCATATATGTCTGATATGCCATCATTTTCCTAAATCTACCCGGATTGCAATGTTTGCTGATCGACGGTCATTTTGAACAAAGCTGTCCGCATTAATATCGATGCCATCCAGAATGTAGTTTAAGAATTTGCTCAATTCCTGCGATTACGCCGAATGTCGCAGGAGGACAGCGGTGAGTGGCCAAGCCTCAATGCGGCGAACGAAGCTCGCCGGGACTGTTTCCGAAGCCCGCAGGTTTCGCCCGACAAGTTGCGCGCTCCGCCCGCGTTTGAGTCGGCCACTGCAAGCCTGCTGTCGCTGATTCCCGTCATGCCGCCCAGTACGATCGGGTGATCGACACCGGGTGTGTGGCAGAATGGCGTTCGTAAAGCCATTCATGCACTCCATCAGATTAGTGCTTGGATTGCAGAACCGCGAAACTGATCCGCCAGGCTTCTCATCGGCCAGCGTTGAGGAGCCAGATGTTCTCATCTACTAAGCTCAAAGCCGTCGAATCGCTTTATGCTGGTGCAACAAATTCGACCAGCGAGTTGGGGGACAGCCATGAAGGTTCTTAAGTGGTCGGTAGTCATCGTGGTGCTGATGGTCGTTGGCATACCGGCGCTGGCGGTGATGAGTTCGTATCTGTCTTTAGATCATGATTATGAGCACACGGCCGAGACCGAGGCGTTGCCGCTGGTGCGTCAGGCTGGCGCAGGGGGCCTCGTCCGCATCAAAGCCAACGGCTACGAGTTCCGCGCCCGCGTTGCCAATTTCAACAGGCCTGCAGTGATGCCCACCGTTATCCTGTTGCACGGATTCCCGGTGACCTCCGCGATGTGGATACCGCTGATTGAACCGTTAGCAAAGGCAGGATTTCGTGTGGTGGCGTACGATCAACGCGGGTACAGCCCCGGCGCTCGACCAGAGGAAGGTGAGGCCTATCAGATCAGTCACCTCGTCAGTGATGTGGTTGCTGTGGCTGACGCAGTTGGCGCCGAGCGTTTCCATCTGGTTGGTCATGACTGGGGTGCGGCGGTCGGCTGGAGCACGGTTTTGCAACATTCAGATCGCATCGACAGCTGGACCGGCCTGTCTATCGCACACCCGGCTGCGTTCATTGCGGCGCTGCAAAATGATCCGGACCAGCAGTCTCGCAGCGGCTACTTCCAGTTTTTCAGCACGCCTTTTGTGCCTGAGACAGCCTTCACCTTCGCGGGGCTGACTATGTTGGAGGGCCTCTACGCCGGTATGGGCGAGGAACAAGCTAGCGAATATCTGCGAGTACTTGCCGAACCGGGTGCATTGACCGGGGCCCTGAACTGGTACCGACAAATGAGCGTTGGCCCAGGCGCGCTGTCAACTATCGATCCCGTGGTGCAAACGCCAACATTGTTTATCTGGGGCAACAATGATCCCGCGGTCGGTCGCACGGCAGTTGCAGGACAGACTCCGTTTATCAAGGGCGCGTACAAGGAGATCGAACTGGATGCTGGCCACTGGCTAATGGCGAGCCATGCCGAACAGGTTGTTCCTGAGGTGGTGGCGCATGTTCGTGCGTATCGGCGCCCACGACTCCTGGGGTCGAAGGTCGCGCAGGCCAGTGATGCGCTGCCGGATTGACGCATTGCAAGCATTTTTTGCCAGGTCGGGGCGGCGGTAATTCGCCCGGCTGGCTCCTGTTAGATGCTCCGGTTCTTTGGATCATGGGTGTATTAATGCCATCGATTTAATCACACGCGAAAGAAGTGGAATCGAATGAACTAAAGGCACGATTAAAGCCGTGACATCGCAGGGGTCCACAGTTGCGTCACGTCAGGATGCGAGCCTAGGATGTGGCCAAACTAACAGGAAGTCGCATGGCTGACCCATCAGCAATCCCCTTGAGTCTGGCTGACATCGGCCTCGACATGTTTGATCCTGAGGCGATCGCGAGGCCGCATGAGTTCTACGCTCGGCTACGCGAGGAGGCCCCCATCGTCTGGTCAGATCAGACTGAAGCGTGGGTGCTCACGCGCTATGATGATGTCAGTCGTGTGCTGCGTGACCATGAGCGGTTTTCGAGCGTGCGCCGACAGGGCGAGCGGGCCATCCGGGGGCAGGTTGTGGAGCAGGTTGCGCCGGTTGGCACGAAGCAGATGCTCGGTGCGGACCGACCGGATCACACCCGGCTGCGCAAGCTGCTCAGTCTCGATTTTGTACCACGAAAAATCAGTCCGTGGCAGCCGCGCATCGAGGAGATCTGCGCTGAGACGCTGCACAGCGCGTCGAAGACGGCTGAGTTTGATGTCGTCAGGGGAATTGCGGAGCCGCTACCGGTCACCATCATCGCCGAGTTGCTTGGCATCCCGTCGGCACTTGGCCGCCAGTTCAAAGCCTGGTCGGATGCTGCTATTGAACCGCTACCGCCGACAGCCGATCACGAGACGGTCCAGACGAGGAACTCACACATCGCCAAGTTTCGGGCGTATCTGCAGGCGCGTATTGACGAGCGCCACGAGAACCCGTCGGATGATCTGATCGGGCGCCTTGTCGCCGCGCACGAGGACGATGGGCGGCTGACTGATGCCGAGGTACTCGCTGCAGTCAATCTGCTATTGCTAGCTGGAAACGAGACGACCACTAACCTCATTTCGAACGCGACACTCGCGCTCGCGAAGTTCCCTGAACGTCAGAAAGAACTGCGTGAGCACCCGGAGTTGCTCGATGGGGCTGTAGAGGAGTTTCTGCGTTATGACGGTTCAGTGCAGTACACGTCACGTGTGTTGATGGCCCCGGCAGAGTTTCAAGGGCGGATGCTTGATGCCGGCGAGAGCGTTGTCGTGGTTCTCGCCTCTGCGAACCGTGATGACCGCGTGTTTGACAACCCGGACATGCTCGATTTCCATCGCCCGAAACACAAACATCTTGGCTTCGGTGACTGGATACACATATGCCTCGGCCAGTTCCTGGCGCGCATTGAGACCCGGGCGGCACTCAAAGCGATCCTCGAAGAATATGACGACTTTGAGCTCGCCATCCCGGAGACTGATATTCCCTACCGACCCAGCTTCAATCTGCGTGGACCGCGGTTTCTGCCCATTCGGGAGAGGAGTTGACGCTTTTGTCATTTTTCTTGCTGGCCGCGTACTTGCACCGGCGTGGTCGTCCGCCTCACCCCGGCGCGTCCCGCTGATTTGGCCGGTGTGCCGCGCGAGCGGCCAATCGCGTCACTCGACAGTCAACGCTATTTGCGTCGATGTAATGCCATGTTCATGATCAGCGGCGCCTGTTTGCACGAAGCCCCACTTCTTGTAGACGGGTATTGCGTAGGTCGATACGCGCAAGTTGTAAGAACCTTGATTGCCTTGGCGACTGCATTCTGCGGTGGCCAACTGCCACAGCTCTCTTGAAATACCTTGGCGATGAAAGCCATCGTCGACGAAGTTGTGGGTTAGGTGGCCATTGTCACGAATGCCCGCAACGCCGATGATTTGCGATCCGTGGAGCGCGACATAGTAGACATCGCCGCGTTCGACGAACGACCTGATCGACTCGGCACTGCACAGCCGGAGCATTAGCTTCTGGCCATCACGGTGTATTCGTAGAAACAGTACTGCCGCTGCGACGCTATGATCAGCTTCGAGATGCTCTCCGCATCGTCAAGCGTAGGAGTGCGGAATACGAACTCGGGCATTAGCGATTTCCTGCGCATTTTCGGCAAATCGGCAAGTAGTGTGCCAATTCGTCAACCCATTGCTATAACAAGAATAGCTGGGCATGTCCGTGCGAGCTCTGCTGAAACTGTATGCCGTATCGACGTTCTGGGTACCGCTTTTCAACAGCACCAGGTGGTTCGAATCCGGCTCCGACCGGATCGCTGGTCCCCGGGATTATTGGCACCAGAGGCGGAGCGCTGCGGCAAAGCATTTGAATAGCGCGCTGACGCGCCGATTCTCATTTTGATCGACTGGCCCTGGCGCGGGGGTTGCCAACATAAAAACAGTTGAAGCCCCGGCGCGGGGAACCATCAGAATTCGGCCCAGACCAATGCACGGTAGTCGGCTTGAAGAACGCAATGTCGCCGGGGTCCATGCGCGCTTCGGCGCCGTCGGGATGTTCTGACAGGTCCGTTGGCTCGTCGGCCTTGAGGTGCGCGAAGTCTGCTTCAAAGTGATGCGAACCCTTCAGGAAGTGCAGGCAGCCGTTCTCGGGGGATGACGGGTCAAGGGCGATCCAGATCACGCCGCCGTCTAGCGCGTCTGAGTGTGGATGAACCTGCTGATCGTTTTGGACCTTCGTAAAGAAGCTCGCCGTCGTCGGTTCAGGAGCTCTTCCCATGAGCATTCCGAGCAGGGTCACGTGCGGGCCCGTTCGCAGCAAGTCGTCGAAATAGCCGTCCAGTCGCTCCATTCCTTTCGTGACATTGCTGAAGGGACCCTTGCGCGGCAGATCTCGCGTCGCGTCCTCAGCGCGCCGACAGATTTCCCGCACCTGATCGGGTGGAACAAACTGGCGCACGATCACATAGCCGTCGCGATCGAAGTCAGCTTTAAGTTGTTGCTGGTCTTGCATAGTTGCACGTCGGATAAAGACTCCTGCCGATAATAGCGCCCCGGAGGGGCATTCAGGAATGGGCAATCACCGAGACTCCGTCGCCACGGAGGCCTGGCCGTCTGTGCTGAACATCGCGTCGCGCCGCCATTGACCCCACTGCGCCTGATACTGCTTGTTCCGTCCGAGCGAGGTCCCGGCGTCGATCACCGTGTTCTCGCCCGAGATGTGCTGGCTTTCGTTGGTTGCCAGGAAGACGGCTGCGTGTCCGATGTCGTCCGGCGTGCCTGCCCGCCGGGTTGGCAGGTGTTCGTCATAAACCGCGGCGAGCCGATCCACGGCGGCCTTGGTTTCTTCGTCAGACAGCTTCTCCTGAGCGGGTCCAAGAAAGATTGGCGTCATCACACCGCCGGGCGAAATGCAGTTCAGTCGGATCCCGTACTCGCCGAGTTCGATCGCAAAGCATCGCGTCATATGAATGACGGCTGCTTTGCCTGCGTTTGTGCCGCGCGTCTCCGGTGAAACTGACCTCACGTCTCTTCTCGAACGCTACAGGTAACAGAAGAGACCGGTGTCTGAACGATCGTTAGGCGGCTAAGCAGCAGGCAATTCACGGGGCGCTCGATGAGCTTCACCGGGCGCACGACGTCCATGGACGCTGATCGCCATGCTGATGAGGGCTTCGTCGACAGCAGTCGTTTCGTGGTTTCCTTGTCACCTTGTTACGTTGAGGGTTTGTTCGAAGCAATATGTTCGAATACCGACGGCGTGCCAGACTCACCGCGCTGTTTCCATGTGAGCCGGCAGTCCGCTACATTCGCTTCTCCTTTCCCTTCCCTTCCCTCTCCTTTCTTTCAAACTGCGACTCGCGGAGAAAACAATATGCCACTCAATGAACAGATAGCCGGCCTCGTGCAGTCGATGGGGCAGGCGGGCGATGCGCCGCCCATGGATCAACAGACCCCGGAAGAAGCTCGGGCAGGTTATCGCGCCCTTGCTGCGATGTTCGGCCCATCGCCTTCTGTCGATGAGGTTACTGATCGGGTGATCCCCGGACCGGCTGGCGATATCCCCGTGCGCATCTACTCACCGGAGGGCGACGGGCCGCATGCGGTGCTGCTCTTCTTTCATGGTGGCGGTTGGGTGATCGGAGACCTTGATACTCATGACCGCGAATGTCGGGTGCTTTGCAATGACGCAGGCGTGGTTGTCGTCGCGGTTGACTACCGGCTTGCGCCCGAGCATCCATTCCCGGCAGGACACGACGATTGTCTTGCTGCACTGCGGTGGTTACATGCCAACGCCGGGACGCTGGGCGGCGACCCCTCGCGGATGGCGGTCGCTGGTGACTCAGCGGGGGGTAACCTCGCTGCCTACATCGCACTTGCAGCGCGGGATGAAGGGATCGTGCTGCGCTTGCAGGTACTCATCTATCCGGCGACTGATCTGCGCGGACATGATCCTGCATGGACGGGCGAGCGGTACGGTTCGCTTGAGGAGAATCGGGAGGGTCCGTTTCTCACGCTCGACAGCATTCGATACTTCTCGAACCATCTGACTGGCGGCAAAGGCATCGGTGCGATGGCGAGCGATTGGCGTCTGTCGCCGATGCTTGCCGAGATTCACCCGAATCTTGCACCGGCATACATCGCGACCTGCGAATTCGACCCGATCCGTGATGAAGGCAACGCCTACGCGGCGAAGCTTACGGAGGCGGGGATTTCTGTGCAGCACAAAGAGTGGAAAGGACACCCGCACGTGCTGTTTCAACTGTCGCCGGTCATCGATGACGGCAAAGCGCTACTGGCCGAATGCGCGAGCGCGTTGAGGGACGCGCTCGTGTGAAACCGGGTTTCCCTTAGCGTATTTGCGCCTGAAAAATGACAAATACGGCGTCCGGCGCAGCGGTTTCGCCGCGTACGTCCCTTGCCGTGATGCTCTCGAAGTGTCCCGATTCCAGCATTTGCCGAAACTCGCCCTGTGACCAGTGGTGCAGGTGCCAGTCTCGCTCCAGTGCTTCAACTTCGCCACCTGGACTGATGCGCTCGTACCGCAGTCGAGTGACGCTATGTGTGTCGTTCACGTCATAGTCGATCACGCCGCAGCGCAGCGTATGACCTTCGCGGGTTACCTCCTTGTATTCGTGGAGCGTCGGGGCGCGCTGGCTCTCGTCATAATCGGAATCATAATGTGGCCGCGTTCGGTCAGATGCGAACCGATGCCGCGCAAAGTTGCCATCGCCGCGGCGCTCGTGGGCAGCAGGTTGAAACTTCCACCGGCAAAGAAAACGGCGGCGTAGCGCCGATCGATCGACAAACTCTCTATCCGCTGGTGGTAAACACTCGCGTTGAGGTCCCGGCGGCGTGCTGCTGTCAGACAGCGGTCGAGCATGTCCTGCGACGCGTCCACGCCGTCGACATCAAACCCCAACTCGATAAGGTCCAGCATCGGGGCACCATCACCGCAGCAGATCTCGAGGGCGGGTGGCTCGGCCCTTTCAAGAAAGGCGGTAAAGTCGCGTGCCGGTGACCGGTAACCCGGGAGCGGGCTGTGGAGATCGGCACCGAGGCCGGTATAGAACTGCGATACGTCGTCCACACGCGCTCCCAGATTGAATGACTAAAAACGGTTGAATGACCAAAACGGGAACATCCTAAACCAGCCGCATCCTGAAACTGCGAGGGTCTGATCATGGGTCACGTCCGGGCGGTGGCTGAGGTTGCCAGATCGCCATGGCGAGTAGGGTTGTATGAGCCAACGTGCTATGACGAATAGTCTGTTCTCACGGTATTCGATGGGCACGGCCATGGCTGGGAACGCAGAAAGCCGATTTCGCCGTGCTCGTGCTTGTCGCGCTCCTGGCGCGCTAGCCCGGTCGGCCGCGATTAACTCGCGCTCTTGAATCGTCGCAGCCCTTATTGTCTGATGACGTAAAGTTGTCGGGGGGTGTCCGATGCGTAAGCTCGTCCAAAAATTCCAGCTCGTCCTCGCTCTTTGCGTGCTTTCGGTGCATGCGACGGCAGCAATCGTTAGTGCCACGCTGCCTGCCAGCCGGTCAGTTCAGGTCGGCCAGATCGCCCATGCGTTCGCGACGATCATCAACACCGGGGTGGGAACGGCCAATGCCTGTGGCCTGGCTTTGGGGACCACGCTTGACGCGAGCTTTGCCTACAGTCTGACGGATCCGTTCACCAATCTGATCGACGACAGTGTCGGTGCGAATACGCCGGTCGATATCCCTGCTGGTGCCTCACAAAGTTACGTTTTTTCCATTGCCCCGGGCTCGGTGCTGGCGGTAACTGACGTCGAAATTGTCTTCGATTGTGACAACACTGAGCCCGCTCCGGTACACACCGGGCTCAATACCATATTGCTATCGGCTTCAACCGATCCAGTCGCCGATGTCATCGCGTTGGCATCCGGTGTGGGCATCGTCGATGTCCCGGGCGAAGCGCGGATCGGTGCGTTTGCGGTGGCGTCGGTCAATGTCGGGGTCGGCGCTGACATCACCGTCACTGCTGATGATGGCGGCGGTGGATTGCCGATTTCAACTCTGCTGTGTCAAACCGACCCAGCCGCGGGGACGTGTATCAACCCGACCGTCGCGTCAGCAGCGCCGGTGGGCGTGACCATCGACGGTGATGCGACGCCGACGTTCGCGGTGTTCGTGGTCGCAACCGATACGGTGGAATTCGATCCGGCAGTCCATCGCGTATTTGTTCGTTTTAAAGACGCGGGCGGTACGACTCGAGGGGCAACCAGTGTCGCAGTTCGTACCTGTGCCGTCGGCGACACAGACTGTGATGGCAGTGTCGATGTGGCGTCGAGCCCACGTGGCGTGCAGATTCCGGTCAGCGACGGCGACGGCCATCCAACCTTCCTGAGCCCACACGTCGACCCGATCGTAATTTCTAATGGCCTCGTCTATGCAACCAATACGCCTGCAGACACGGTAGATGTGATCGACATGACCAGTTGGCTTGTTGTCATGCGGATCAGCGTCGGTGTCGATCCAGTGGGACTCGCGCTGCGACCGGACGGCGGGGAGCTTTGGGTGGCAAACCATGTGTCCGACACCGTGAGCGTCATCGATGCGGATGCTTCGAGCCGAACCTATCACCAGGTGATCGCGACGATTCAGTCGCTGGACGCGACGCTCGCAACGCAGTTCGACGAGCCCGTTGGTATCGCGTTCGCGAGCAACGACAAAGCCTACGTCTCTCTCGGGCCTTCCAATGAGGTGGCCATTGTCGATGCCCAGACGTATCTCGTCACTGGACGCCTGGCGATCGGGGCACAGGACCCGCGCGCTATGGTGGTGAGTGGAAACCGGCTGTTTGTGGTGCCGTTTGAGTCCAACAATCAGACCCAGCTCTCGGGTTGCACGGCGGACAAGATCGACGGCGACACCTGCACCTTTGACGCCGTGGAGCACGTGTTCACAAACAACAATGTGCTGTCGCTCAACTATGACGCCGATATCATCAGGAATCCGCTGTTGCCGGACCGCGATATCTTCGTTTACAACACCGAGACCGATAGCCTCATCGAGACTGTCAGTACTGTTGGGACTTTGTTGTACGGGATCGCTGTCGATAGCGCGGATCGTGTCTTTGTCAGCCAGGCCGATGCTCGCAATGATGAGAATGGCAAGGCGGGTACACGCAAAGATGGCCTCGAGGAAATGGAGAACAGGGCCTTTCTCAATCGAATCACGCGGGTGGACTGTAGCGGGGTCCGTTGTGGTGCGCCGGAGTTCTTTGAGCTAGAGCCGGTGCCACCTGCGCATCCGGAGCGATCGGCTGCGCTTGCAACGCCGTTCGCCATTACGGTCAGTGCCGACGATACCGTGGTGTTTGCGACCGCCGCAAGTTCCAACAAGCTGTTGACCATCAATCCGGATACGGGTGCCGTGCTGGACCAACTTTTGATCGGTGCTGTGCCCCGCGGGCTCGCACTGGCGCCGGCGGCCGATGGCTCGCCGGCGACGGCCTGGGTGCTCAATGTCGCTGACAACACGGTGTCCGTGGTCGATGTGTCCGTGCCTGGCGATCTCAGGTTGACGGGTACAGTGACGCTGGCGGATCCTTCTCACCCATTGGTAAAGCAGGGTCGCAAGGCATTCAATGACGCGCTTGCCTCCACGACGGGGACATTCTCCTGCGAAAGCTGCCACCCGGACGGCCACACTGATCAGTTGATCTGGGTGCTCGACACGCCGGTCTGCGACGTCGGTGGTTGTACGCAGATTCCACCGCGGTTGACGATGCCTGTTCGGGGTCTCCGGGACACGGCGCCCTATCACTGGGACGGCATTCCCGGCGACCCGTACGGTGGGCGGAACACGGCATCGATCAATGGTGATATGGACCCATCCTGTGACATCGATGATCCCGCAAGTTGCACACGTGATCTTGTCGATGGCGGTCTCGGTTCAACGATGTGCCAGGTCGGTGCTTGTCCAGGCAACGACGAGGGATTGCCAGGGGCCCTCGATGCCCGGGATCGCGATGCGATGGCTGAGTTTTTGCTTGCCGTGCCGTTCCCGCCTTCGCCGATGCGGCCTTTCAACAATGAAATGACCCAACACGCCCGCGACGGCATTTTCGAGTTCAACTTCATCAACGACACATCGGGGCGGACGACGGGCGCGCAGACCTGCGGGACCTGCCATCGAATGCCGTTTCTGGTCAGCACCAACACGCCAGGGACCGGCATGGATGCGCCTACATGGCGTGGCGCTTATGACCGCTGGATGGTCCTGCCGCAGGGCCGTCTGAACATCATCGACCTAATGAATATCGTCGGCATGGATCAGAGCTTTCCGGAGCGGGCAGTTTGGGATTTGGCGGGGGCGAGCCCGGATATCTGGGAGATGGTATTGCAGGGCAGCACCGGATTTTCTGGCAGCTTTGCCCGTCAGGTGACGTTGAATTCGTCATCTGCGGCGCGCGATGAGACGGCCGGCATCCTTGCTGCCCTCGAGCAGTCGGCGGATGAGGGCGCGATATTGCTCGAAGGTGAGGGCATCGAGTTCGTGCGTGGCGTCGCGCACGGTCGAGCGATTGAATTTGCCGGTGGTGTGTATCGTTTGCGCGATGATGTGACTGCAACCTACACGCGATCTCGCCTCCTTGCGCTTGCTGCTGCTGGTGAGCTTGTTCTGACGTTGACAGGGCGGGCGGGGCAGCACGTCGATGTGGACCATCCACAACCCGCGCTGTGGCCGGTGGGTCCGATGGAGGCGCAGACCCGATCCGTGGAAATTCCCTTCCTGTCGGGCGAATTGACACTGCGACTGAATGCAAGGCATCTAATGTCAGGGGTGTCGATCTTCCTCGATGGCCGGCGCGTGGACGGCAGTGTTCGTTGTGAGTCCGGGCCGTTTCCTGCATGCGCGGGTGAAGTAGTGATTGTGCAGTTCTCGGCGGTACCTGCTGTCGGTGGCGTGCATTTTCTGCAATTACAGAATCCGCAGGGCCTGTTCAGCAACGACATGATGTTCTTTGACGATCAGACTGCGCTCGCGCCGCGCCCCGGAAACCTGATAGCAAGTGGCGGGTCTTTCATTCCGGGACAGTTCGGGCAGAACTGGAACACGGTTGAAATCGCTACGAGCTCGATACGAGAATCGGCAGGTGTGGTGCGGGTCATCGTTAACGCGTCGTCGTCAGAACCGTGGCATGCGCAGATCAGTCATGCGGTCATGGTTGTCGCGGGCGAGCAATATACCCTCTGTTACTCGGCGCGTGCGGACAGCAACCGGTTCATGACGGCCTACATGGACTCGAACATGGACATCTACACCAATACCAGCGGCGGTCAGTTCCGGGCCGACCTTACAAACACGTGGCGAGACTTCAAGCACACCTTCACGATCGAGCAGACAGATCTGATGGGGCGCGTCGCGTTCGACATGGCTCAGAGCTCCGTCAACCTCCAGATTGACAACATCGGCATTTATGAAGGCGTATCCTGCGGCTTGCCCTAGCGAGAGCGTGTCTCGGAATTCCGTTCTGGAGCAGGTTTGGCAAGAACTAACCGGCTGATGAAAGATAGTTCGACGCTAACGACTACGCCCGGTTTAAGAGTGTGTCGGCCCTGCGGTCATTGAGGCGATCTGTTACGGTAACGCGCACCTGGCCACGGGTCGGATGACCCGGAGAACACGCCAAAGACCCAAGGAGCTGTGATGCCGGATCTGCGCATTGGCGTTTGCTATGATTTTCGCAACCCGCCCGATTCCGGCGTGTCGGACCAACGCCTCTATCAGGAGATCATGGCCCAGGTGCAGTGGTTGGATCAGATCGGCGCGGACCTTGTCTGGTTTACCGAGCACCACTTCATCGAGGACGGGTACCTGCCAAGTTGGGTTCCGATCGCCGGTGCCATGGCGGCAGTGACCGAGCATGTTCGTTTTGGCACAGACATCTGCCTGATGCCATTCAATCACCCGATCAGGCTCGCTGAAGACCTTGCCGTATTGGACAACCTGTCGGGAGGACGCGTCGAAATCGGCGTGGGCATGGGCTACGCGCCGCACGAATTTCGAGGCTTCGGCTTCCCTCGCAGTCGCCGGGTGTCACTGATGGACGAGGGCATCGAGGTACTGCAACGCTGCTTTTCCGGTGAGCGATTCAGTTACTCGGGCAAGCGGTATCAGTTCGAGGATGTTGTGATCACGCCTGGCTATGTGCAGGAAGGTGGGCCGCCCCTTTGGGTTGCCGCCATGTCTGAGGCGGGCGCGGCAAGAGCGGCGCGTTACAACACAAACTTCCTGCCACAGGGTGTCAAGCAGCGGTCGTTTGACCCGTGGGTATCGGAGCTGAACGCTACTGGCCGTAACCCGGCGGACTACCGGGTCGGCATCATCCGGAGCATCCTCGTCACAGATGACCGGGACACGGAATGGCGGGCGGTGCGGGCGGCGGAACGATATCGGATGGCGCTCTACCGTCGATTTTTTGAAGAGAGTGGTGAAGGTTTCGGTGATACCGGCGAACCCGTGCCGCAGACCTGGATCGTGGGTAGCGTCGATGAGTGTGTCAATCAACTCAAGGCCTTCATCGGTGAGTTTGGCATCACCGATATCGTATCCATGGCCGTTCCACCGGGGCTGCGGGCGGAGCAAATGTCGGGCAGTCTGGAGCGGCTTTTCACGCAGGTTGTGCCGCGATTGAAGTCCGAGCTCAAAGGTGCCGGCTGATCCTGAACCCGTCAGCCGACGAGAAAGTACGTGACTGACAGCGGCGCGGAATCCGGTGCCCGGCGTAACGTCGGCGCGCCAATACTCGCGGTTACGGACCTGACCGTGGAGTTTGATACACCAGAGGGCATTGCGCGTGCGGTGGACGCTGTCTCCTTCGAGGTCAGCCCAGGCGAGACGCTCGCCATCGTCGGTGAGTCGGGGTGTGGCAAGAGCATCACCGCGATGTCGATTTTGCGCCTGGTGCCCAGTCCGCCCGGACGGCTGGTGTCGGGAACAGCGCGCCTTGACGGGACCGACTTACTGGCGATCCCCGAGCATCAAATGCGGGATGTTCGTGGCCGCGACATCGCCATGATCTTCCAGGAGCCGATGACGTCTTTGAATCCGGTTTTGACGGTGGGGTATCAGATCGCGGAGACCGTACGCCGTCATGAACGCTTGAGCCGGCGTGACGCGCGTGCACGGGCTGTTGAGATGCTGCAACTGGTTCGGATTCCGGAGCCCGCACGCCGGGCAAGCGAGTTTCCGCACCAGCTGTCGGGGGGCATGCGCCAGCGCGCGATGATTGCGATGGCACTCGTCTGCAATCCGCGGATCGTTATTGCTGATGAGCCGACGACCGCGCTCGATGTCACTATCCAGGCACAAGTGCTTGAGCTCTTGCGCGATCTGCAGGAGCGGCTGCAGACAGCGGTGGTGCTCATCACGCACGACCTCGGTGTCGTTGCAGAGACGGCCGACCGGGTCATCGTGATGTATGCAGGTCGCAAGATCGAGGAGGCGAGTGTGGATGTGTTGTTTGCCGACCCGCAGCATCCCTATACACAGGGTCTCCTCGCTTCCGTGCCGCGTCTGGCCGGCGACGAGGCCCGCACGCGGTTGACCGAAATCCCCGGCATGGTCCCGCCACTAACCGCGTTGCCCCGGGGCTGCGCGTTTGCGCCCCGGTGTGCAAGGGCGAGCGCACAATGCCGCGAGGCACCACCGGAACTTGGCGATGTCGAAGCGCAGCATCGGGTAGCGTGTTGGCACCCAGGGCAGGAGCCATGACAGACGAAATCCCCGTGCTGCAGGTGCAGGGGCTCACCAAGTATTTTCCAGTGGCCAAGAAGCTATTCGGTGGCCCCACGCGCTACGTACATGCCGTCGACGGTGTTGATCTCCATGTTGGCGAGGGCGAGACGTTGGGTCTCGTTGGCGAGAGTGGTTGCGGAAAATCGACAGTTGGGCGCACCATCCTGCGCCTGCTGACGCCAACAACCGGCACGATCCGTCTGCTGGGCGACGACATCACGACGTTGCGCAATCGCGAACTCAGGCCACATCGGGCTCGAATGCAGATCATCTTTCAGGATCCGTTCTCGTCACTCGACCCGCGCATGAAGGCGGGAACGATTGTTGGCGAACTGCTGAATGTCCACGAGCGGCTTAGCCGCGCTGAGCGGGACGAACGGGTTGCCTCGCTATTCGACCGGGTAGGTTTGCGGGTCAGTCAAATGCAGAACTATCCGCACGAATTCTCGGGCGGACAGCGGCAGAGGCTGGGGATTGCCCGCGCACTCTCGCTTAATCCCAAGCTCATTGTGTGCGATGAGCCGGTATCTGCGCTTGATGTATCCATTCAGGCGCAGGTGATCAACCTGCTGGCAGATCTGCAACAGGAGTTCGGCATCGCGTATCTCTTTATTGCGCACGATCTGGCCGTCGTTGAGCACATCAGCGACCGGGTCGCAGTGATGTATCTGGGGCGTATCGTCGAAACGGCAGAACGACGGGAACTGTTTGCCAATCCGCAACATCCTTACACCGAGAGTCTCCTCGCGGCGGTGCCGGTGCCGGACCCCACGCGGCGCAGTGACCGGCAGATCCTGTCGGGCGACGTACCGAGTCCGATTGATCGACCAAGCGGTTGCCACTTTCACACGCGATGCCCCTACGCCACCGAGCAATGCAAGGTAGAGACGCCGGTGCCGCGTGAAGTTGGCGACGGGCACGTCGTGACCTGTCACCTGCGATGAAACGTTCTGCGATGAAGAAGGCTGCGATGAAGAAGGCTGCGATGACGGTGACGGCTGCGATGACTCGGATGAAAAAAGCGCTTGGCATGTTCGCATTGACAGCATTGGCCATTTTGGCCCTGGCGGGTTGTAGCGGCGAGCCGTCGACTACCGATTCGGCGGCTGCACAGCCAGCGCTGCCGCGGCCGTCAGCCCGCCATGGTGGCCATTTGCGGGTTGGCTACGCCATTGAACCGACATCGCTTGATGCCGTGCTTGGCCGGTCGGGTGGGGACGCGTACTACTGGCGGCAGATTTACGATCAGTTGGTGGATGCAAACCGGGATCTCACGCCACGTCCGGAAACATCGCTTGCGGTCTCCTGGGAAGTTGGTACCCATCCGGATTCCATCACCTTCAACCTGCGCCAGGGCGTGCGGTATCACGATGGCAGGCCATTCGATGCGGCGTCGGTGAAGTTCAACGTGGAGCGCATCCTGGACCCGGCAACGCGGGCAACTCCGCGTGCCTCCATGACGGTGATTGAATCGGTCGATGTGCTGGACACCCATCGGGTGCGCTTCAATCTCTCTGGGCCGTGGGGCGCCGGGCTTAGCATGCTCGCGGACCGGGGCGGAGTGATGAACTCGCCGTCGATGGTCGAGGCGTTGGGGGCTGATTATGGCTGGAAGCCAGCGGGGACCGGGCCGTTCAAGGTCAACAAGGTGGTCAGCGGCACGATGGTGCATTTGGTGCGAAACGAGGACTACTGGGGCAGGGACGCATCGGGTCATCCGCTGCCGTATCTCGATGAAGTAACCATCCGTGTCATCCGCGATCAGACCGTCCTCGCGTCGGCATTGCGAACCGGCGAGATCGATGTCGCCTATCTTCCCTACAAGGACGTTGCCGCGTTTCAGCGGGATGATCGGTTTAACATCGAAACGATGGAAGGCGGCAGCATCGCGCTGCTCCTGACCTTCAATGTCGGTGCGTCGCCCGCAGACAATGTGGACTTGCGTCGCGCGATTGCGCACGCGCTCGATCCCCGGGTCATCAACCGAGCGATCTTTTTTGACCGTGTCGTCGAGGCGGACTCGGGTATGTGGCCGGTCGGTGCGTGGGCGCACGATCCTGATGTTGCCCGGCCACATTATGATCCCGAGAAGGCGAAGGCGTTGCTCGCCAGGGCAGGCTTCTCTGACGGCGTCGAGTTCACGGCAGTGACCAACAACTCGCCGGTGCTCGTACCAACGGCGGAGGTCATCCGCGCGATGCTGAAGCGGGTTGGTATCACGATGAACATCGAAGTGCTGAACACGGGAGCGGCGACCGAAGGGTTCTTCCATGGCCGCAAGTTCCCGCTCTACATCACCTCCTGGAGTCGGTATCCGGAGCCGGACTGGCTGGCGTCGCTTGCGTACAAGAGTGACGGCTATTACAACGCGGGTAACGTGACGCGTCCTGACATCGATGCGCTGGTGACGAAAGGTGCGTCGCTCTATGGCATCGATGCACGACGGCCGGTCTATCAGGCGCTGAATGCAATTGTGCTGGACGAGGCGTGGTTTGTGCCGCTCTTGTATGGGGTCAACTACGCGGCCGCGCCTCGCAAGGTCAGGAATCTCGATCGGCTGATGGGATGGGACGGAAAAATGAATCTCCGACACATCTGGATGGAACAGAACGATCAAACCCTGAACGACAGCAAATAGTCGCTGAGCCGAGATACAAAAAGACCCATGTGCGCCGTGAATAACCACTTTCAAACCCTGTACCGGGGGCTTTAGACCATGTGGCGCTACGTCGCTCGACGGCTGCTGCAGATGGTGCCCGTGCTCCTGATGGTCACGATGATGGTGTACAGCCTGATGCTGGCTATTCCGGGCGACCCCGCGCGCGCCCTCGTTGGCCCGGGGGAATCGTTGGACGAGGAGCAACTCGCACTCATTCGCAAAGAGCATCATCTCGACGAGCCGATGATCGTCCAGTACGGCATCTGGTTGTCCCGTGCCCTCTCGGGTGATCTGGGACGATCGACGCAGAACCAGCGACCGGTTGCCGAAGAACTTCGTACGCGAGCCGCGGTGACGCTGCAGTTCGGCATCGTCGCCTGGATCTTTGCGGTGCTGATCGCGGTGCCGGCAGGCATTGTCTCGGCGGTGTATCGAGGCAAGGCGGTCGATTACGTCGCGACTATCCTCTCGATTGGCGGGGTCGCCATTCCCAACTTCTGGCTTGGGGTCATGTCGATATTGCTCTTTGGCGTAAAGCTCGGTTGGCTACCTGCGCAGGGCTATGTCGATATCACGGAAGATCCGATCGAGGGATTGCGCCACATGGCGCTGCCGGCGTTTGCGCTCGGCATCACGAGTTGTGCGCTCATCATGCGGCAGTCGCGGTCAGCCATGCTGGAGGTGCTGGCGCAGGACTATGTACGCACCGCGAGGGCCAAGGGCCTGCGGGCATTCCAGGTGATATGGATCCACGCGTTACGCAATGCGCTGCTGCCAGTCGTCACGGTTTTCGGCCTGCAAACCGGCCGGATTTTCGCGGGTGCTGTTGTCATCGAAACGCTTTTTGGCATACCCGGCATGGGCCAGTTTATGGTGCAGGCGATCTTTGCGCGGGACTTCATGGCGGTGCAGGGTGCGGTGCTCGTGATGGCACTTGCGGTTCTTATTGCAAACCTGGCGACCGACCTCGTCTATGCGTGGCTCGACCCAAGGATCCGCTACGATGAGTGACCTTGCGGCGGACGCCACGATGCAAAAGCCTCGCCATCCGGCGATGCAAGTGCTTGTCAAAGTGCTTGCGATTCCGCAGGCGGCGTTCGGTGTAGTGATCATCGCGCTGACGCTGTTGGCAGCGGTGTCAGCACCGCTGATCGTTCCCTACGATGCCGAGGCGATGGACTTTGACAATCTTCTGACCGGCTTCACGTCCAGCCATTGGTTGGGCACGGACCAGATGGGTCGAGATACGCTGGCGCGACTGATCGTGGGTGCACAGGTGGCGCTGATGGTCAGTCTCGGTGCGGTTGGCATCGGCGTGGTATTGGGCGTTCCTCTCGGGCTCGCGGCTGTTTACTTCCGCGGCTTCGTTGACGACATCATCATGCGCATGATGGACGCGCTGGTCGTCTTTCCCAGCCTCTTGATTGCGGTGGGTCTTGCGGCTGCCATGGGCGGCTCGCTCGGCACGGTGATCCTCGCGATTGGCATTGCGAATGTGCCGTGGATGGCGCGCGTCATCCGCAGCCAGGGTTTGACGATTCGCGAGCTTGACTACGTCGCTGCGGCAGAAGCCGGTGGCATGTCTCACCTACGCATCATCTTTGCCCACATCCTGCCGAACAGCGTTGCCCCCGTTATCGTTCAGAGCACGTTGTCCATGGGCTATGCGGTGTTAACTGAAGCCGCGCTGGGCTTCATTGGCGTTGGCATACAGCCGCCGACGCCCACCTGGGGCAACATGCTGCAACAGGCATTCCCGATGCTGGACCAGCAACCCATGCTATCGGTTGTCCCGGGCCTCGCCATATTCGTGTTGGTGCTAGCGTTCAATTTCGTCGGCGATGGGCTGCGCGATGTGCTGGACCCGCGACTGAAGGGCGTTATCCACTAGGTTCTCTGCCGACAAGCAACCCTGCTGACAAGCAACGTGCTCTATGCAGTCATTCAGTGGCGGTCTGGCTGGCGCCGACCTGGATGCCCCGGCGCTCGATCCGCTCTCGAATGCGGCGTTGGCGCTCTTCTGTCAGCGGATAGCGCCAGATAAAGGGCAGGGCCAGGAATTTGATAAACGCGGGAATGATGGAGTATGCCAGCGTCAACACGAGCAGTGAGGTCTCGGAGTTGCCCCCCGTCGTGCGCGCCAGCGCCGGGTCTGCGGTCGCGTCGAAGCCGAAGAGTCCAACCAGCGCCAGGGCCAGCGCGCCACCGGCGGCGACGCCGCCCTTCAGCAACATGCCCCACACGGAAAAGTAGAGTCCGGCGCGTTGCTCGCCCACGCGCGCAGAATCGATGTCGACGGCGTCGGCGGCCATCGCCGCGGGCAGCGCAAGCATAGCGCCCTCGGTGCAACCCTTCATCACCATGATAAAGAGAAAGAGGCCGAACTCGCCCTGGGGGATGAAGGGAATGAATGACGCCCAAATGCTGTACCAGATGACGACGACGATGAAGCCGCGATGCTTGCCGATTCGATTGGCGAGAGCGGTCCATCCGAAGAGGCCGATGACGGCTGCGCCGTAGTAAACAAGCAGGTACACGGAGTACCACTCGCCGGCGTTGATGACGTGCTTGACGAAGAAAAATGAGAGGCCACCGGTCATGGCACCGCCGAAGGCGCTGACCGTGTAGCAGACGATCAGGCGCATGAACGGACCGTTTCGGCGGATCACCTTGAAGCTGGCGAGGAGTGTCGGCTTGCGATGCGGGATGACCACCTGGGGTGGTTCTTTGACGAGTGTGGTCGCAATCAGTGCGGCGACCGGCAGTGCGACCATGATGAAGATGGCGAGCCAGACGAGAATGGTGCCTGGGTTGCCGGCGCTCGCTGCCATCACCCCCCCGAGTTCGTTGGTGAAATCTGCGAGCAGGCCGCCGGTCGTGTTACCGGTGCTTGAGAGATAGATCAGGATGCCGGCGACGAGCGGCAATGCCGTCGCAATGACAACCCCGATGTAGTGAAACTGTTCCCGTCTGCTCGTGATCTTGGTGCGCTCTTTGTAGTCGGTCGACAGTTCCGCCCCCCAGGCGAAATAAGGTAGCTGCACGATCGTGAAGGCGAGATAAATCATCACGACCCAGAACCCGAAGTACCAGATTGACGGGTTCTCAGGCGGTATGAACAGCATGTATACCGACAGCATGAGAAAAGGTGTGCCGGCAATGATCCAGGGTTTTCTGCGCCCGATGGGCGTACGCAGCTTGTCCGATAGCGTGCCAATCAACGGGTCTGTAACGACATCAGACAGACGTGCAACAAAGATGATTGCCGCCATCGTAATGAGACTGATCCCGAGTTCAGCGTAGTGCGGCTGAACGTAGACGCCGACCGGTAGCAGCGCGACCGATACGGGCAGGTAGAGGCACGAGTAGCTCGCGATTCGCCACTCCGGCAACTTGGCGGTACTCACAGGTTCGCGCTCATACGGTCGTCTTCCAAGGTGACTGCCAGTCGTTTCCGACGGTCCGCGACACGGCCGCGGATTGTCGAGCGTCGCCCCTCAACGGCAGTCGCGCCGGCAACATAACACAGCCTCTGCTCAGCACGGGGTTGGGCGCGTCGACCAGAGCGCGGGTGCGCCGTGCCCTGGTGGGCGCCCCCTCAGGTATTCTGTAATTGCAGAAAAGAGGGCGCCGCAAGGTATGCCGTGCAAAATGCGATGACTCGTCGATGCGCTTGACGGTCGTTTAACTTGATTGTGGTCTGAGAGGGTCAGAAAGTGGAAGACGTCCTGTTGGTGTTGGGTTTCGCGGCTGATGGTGATGATCCCGTCGTGCGAGCGAGGGTTGATAAGGCAGCCGAACTGCACGCGGCGGGTGCGGTGCCTCAGCTCATCGTTAGCGGCTGTTGCAGCATGAAGCTGGAGCGGCAGCCTGAGATCACAGAAGCGGTTGTTATGCGGGATGAACTCATTGACCGCGGCGTGCCGCCAGCGTCCATCTTGCTCGAGGAAGAGTCGGTCGACACGTTGGGAAACCTGTATTTCTGCAAGAAATCGCTATTGTTGCCCTGTAGTTGGTACCACGTGGGCATCGTCACGACGCCGTGGCATTGGCACCGGACGGAGTGGCTGGCCCAGAAGATTCTTGGTCCGGACTTCGAAGTCACCGGCTATCCGAGCGAACACCCGCAAGGGTGGGATGAGCGGGAAATCAAGAAGAGCGAACTACGTAATCGTACGCTTCTGAACGAGGCCCAGGCCCAGCTTGGTGGCATCACCGACGGGGACCACGAATCGATCGTGCCACATCTGGGCAAGATGCCGCCGAAGTAGCGGTCGTAGAACACAATTGCGGGCCGCGACGGAATGGGCGGGCGTCTGCGTATAGTACGCAGTGTTCTCGACCGGTGAGGTCAAAATGACGATTCCCGGACATGGTGGTATTTAGCGTTGGATATACTAGTTGGTCCGGATCTCGGACCCGGGCGATGGGTCAAAACGAGAAGACAGATGTGGGTGCAGATTTGCGTGCAGACAGTTTGAGGCCGATACGTTGAGCCAGCTTGTGAGAGGCGTCTGGAGCGTGATTTTTGTGGTCATGCTTGCCGGTTGCGGTGACGACGGCGGAGAAGCGCCGGAGGCCGGCACTGCGGCCGATAGCACGGCTGCGGCTGATGGAGCGCCGGGAGCCGGCCGCCGCGGCGACGGCCGTGGACTGACCGAAGAGCAGCGAGCCGCACGCCGTGCCGGGCGGGCCGAACGTGGTGGCGGGCCTGACCCGGGTCAACTGACAGACGAACAGCGGGCCGCGCGTCGCGCGGCATGGGCCGAGCGCGGTGGGCGGCCCGGCATGAGTGACGATGAGCGCGCTGCACGGATCGCGCGACGGGGTGAGGGCGGCACAGAAGGTGGCTCCGCTCCAAGCGATCGTCCTCACGGTGAATATGGTGGCCCCGGTGGAGCTACAAAAGGTGAAGCTGCAAAAGGTGAAGGCGCCAAAGAAGGTGACAAGCGTCAAAGCGAGAGCGGCAAAAAATCCGCCTCGGCGGAGCGCGGGGGCAGACAGGCGGGTGGTCGTGGCCGGGGCAGTCAGCGTGACAGCCGTTTTCAAAACCGGCCGGTCCCGGTCGCCGTCGCGCTGGTAGAACGCGGGCGGATCGATGCGTTCTACGCGACCACGACATCGCTCGAAGCCGAACAAGAAGCCAGTGTTGTTGCCCGCACTCAGGGTATCGTCGAGGAAATCTTTGTCGAAGAAGGCGATCAGGTGAAGGCAAAGGACGCGCTCGCGCAGCTTGATACCCGCCGACTGGCACTTGAGGTTGCGCGTACCCGTACCAACATCGCAAGCCTGACGCGCGCGTTTGACCGCGCCAAGAGCCTGATCAAAACGAAGATGATCTCTCCGGAGTTGTACGACAAGGCGCAGTTTGATTTTGAGCGTGAGCAGGCGACGCTCGCGTTGCAGTTGCACGATCTCGAAGAGGCCACAATTCGTGCCCCGATTAACGGCAGAATTACGAAGCGTCACATCAAGATCGGCAATACGTTGTCGCCCAATGCGAGCGCGTTTGAGATCAAGCGTGCTCGCATCATCGAAGCCGTGCTGAATGTGCCGGAAAAGGAACTGCCGAAGATGCAGGTCGGCCAGTACGCGAGGCTCCGGGTCGATGCGCTCGGCAATCGCACGTTCGAGGGTATCGTCGAGCGAATTGCACCGGAGGTGGACGCGCAGTCGGGCACCTTCCGGGTCACCGTTTCAATCGACAATGCGCAAGACAACCTAAAACCAGGGATGTTCGCCCGGGTCAGCGTGCGATACGACTCCAACGAGAACACCCTCCTGATTGCGCGGGACGCGGTGGTGGTCCAGCGAAACGAAAGTACCGTGTTCGTGGTCAGTGGCGGGAAGGCTAAAAAACAGCAGGTGATCACCGGTTACACGATGGAGGGCCGGATCGAAATCCTCGAGGGCCTGACCGAAGGGGACGAGATTGTCATCACGGGCCAGGGCGGTCTCCGTGAGGGTTCACCGGTCAGGGTTGTTGCAAACTAGCACTTTAGTCGTCATTGACCGCCTGACGCCGGCCGGGATTCCGGCGGTCCGGCACGATGGCCCGTGTCAGGAACCATCCAGAGCACTGGACGTGCGTGCTGATGAGGCGCAAGTGCCGCACGGCTCGGGTTGCCTGGGGCGCGCGTGAATCTCGTCGCCGGTTCGATTGCGCGACCCGTCACGGTCTTGATGGGAACCCTGGCGATCGTCCTCTTCGGGGGCATCGGACTCGACCGCCTGGGGCTCAACCTGCTGCCAGAGCTAACTTACCCCACGCTCACGATTCGCACGGAGTATGAGGGCGCGGCGCCGGCCGAAATTGAAGAGCAGATCACCCGTCAGATCGAGCAGCGGGTGGGTGTCGTCAGTGGTGTGCGCAAGATGCACTCGATTTCGGCGGCCGGGCGGTCAGACGTCGTGCTCGAGTTTCTCTGGGGCACGGGAATGGACCTTGCCGCGATCGAGGTGCGCGAGAAAATCGATCTCGTGCGCCTGCCGCTCGAGGTTGAGCGGCCAACGCTCCTGCGACTCAATCCCAATCTGGACCCGGTCTTTCGGTTGGCACTGACTCGCAGGGAGAGCCTTTCCGATCCGGTGTATGACCTGCAAACGCTCAGGCGGTATGGCGATGATTTCCTGAAACGGCGGATGGACCCTATCCCGGGCGTGGCGGCGGTCATTGTCTCGGGCGGGTACGAAGACGAGGTGTCGGTACACGTTGATCAGGATCGACTGGGCCAGCTGAACATGACGGTGCAGGCTCTGGGCGCCCGACTTGCGAGCACCAACGTCAATCTGTCGGGTGGACGGTTGTCGGACGGAAATCAGGAATACCTCGTTCGCACGCTCAATCAATTCGAGACGATCGACGACATTGCCAACACGATCATCTTTCAGGAGGGTGCGCGCATTCTGCGCCTGAAGGATGTCGCGACGGTCCTTGAGAGTCAGAAAGAGCGCGACTCGATCATGCGCGTCAATGGCACGGAAGCGATCGAAATCGCACTCTATAAAGAGGGAGATGCCAACACCGTTGCTGTCGCTACCGAAATCAAGGCGAAACTCGATGATCTGCAAGAGGAGTTGCCGCCGAATTTCGAACTCGTAACGATCTACGATCAGTCGCAGTTCATCAGTGCCGCCATCCGAGAAGTGCAGACGGCCGCCGTGCAGGGCGCGTTTCTGGCGGTTCTCGTTCTGTTCCTGTTTCTTCGGGACATGCGCAGCACGCTGATCGTGACGGCAACGATTCCGGCGTCGGTGATGGTGACGTTTGCGGCTATGGATGTGGCAGGCATAACGCTCAATGTGATGAGCCTGGGTGGCATCGCGCTGGCGATCGGCATGTTGATGGACAACGCCATTGTCGTCCTTGAGAACGTGTCCCGACATCGAGCCGGTGGCAAGAGTCGCATCGATGCCGCACGTCTGGGGGCATCAGAGGTGGGCGGCGCGGTCGTTGCGTCCACGCTGACGACGATCGCCGTGTTTCTGCCACTCGCGTTTGTCGAAGGCATTGCGGGCCAACTCTTCAAAGATCAGGCACTGACGGTCACCTTTGCGTTGCTGGCATCGTTGGTCCTTGCCTTTACGCTCATTCCGATGCTTTCAGCGATCGGCACCTCGGCAGGTGAACCGGATGCGCAGGGCGAATCGGCGCCACGGCCGCAGTGGCTGCGGCTGGGTCCCACGCCGTTGCAGTGGTTACTGGTTGACGGTCCCCGGTGGTTGCTCGTCGGCGGCATGAAGGCTTTCGTCGCCATAAGATGGGGCGCCACGTGGGCGACCGCGCCGATCCTCTCGGGTTTTGACCGAGGCTATGAATCGCTCGCACGGTGGTACGACCGGCTCTTGCGCCGTGCGCTTGAGGCGCGTGCGGTGACCCTTACGATTGCGCTGGCGTCGTTCGGCGCCAGCCTCGTGCTGCTGCCAACACTGTCGGTTGAACTGATTCCGCCGCTCGCACAAGGCGAGTTCAAGGTCGATTTTCAACTGTCGCCGGGCACGCGCCTGGAACTCACCGACCGAACGTTGGGTGACGTGCAGAACAATCTGGTGGGCCGGCAGTCGATCGAAAAGACTTACTCCGTTGCGGGCACGGGGGGGAAACTCGATGCGAGTTCTGCGAGTGGCGGTGAGAACGCGGGTGAGATTGCGGTGGTCATGCAGCGTGGGGCGTCGACGCTTGACGAGGCGGAAGCCATGGACATCGTCCGCAGGCAGCTTGAAGACGTGCCGGATGCACAATACACGCTTGAACGTCCGCAGCTATTCACCTTTTCGACACCGCTTGAGATCGAGGTGT
>CAVOBC010000018.1:0-25693 GCA_963693635.1 Gammaproteobacteria bacterium
CCGTTGATCGAGCAACTGAATCTGGAATTGCTCGGGCGCGGCCATTACGCGTACTCGTTTGCCTCGAATATCGCCCGCCCGGGCAGCCACCCGCAGGTCCTGCACCAGGACTCGGGTGCAATTCACCCGATTCAGACGCCACACGCGCCGGTGCTTCTGAACACCGTCTACATCATGCAGGACGTCAATGAGGTCAATGGTGGCACCCTTGTCATCCCGACCAGCCACCGGCTCGTGTCGAAGGTGGGTCCCGGAGAAGAAGTGGGGCCATTGCCATCGGCGGTCAATGTAGAGGCCAGGGGCGGCACTGTGATGATGATGGACGGGCGCTTGCTGCACGGAACAGGCGTCAACCACACGGACGACTGGCGCTACATCATGACCAACTCCAACGTAAAGCCGTGGATGCGTCAGCAGGAGAACTGGCAACTGTCCGTTGACCCTGAGGTGCTGGCCGCGGCGTCGGACAAGCTGCTTCAGCGGATGGGGTATCACTCGTCCGGGCTCATCGAAATAGGCAGCTACTCGGGTCCGAAAACAACCGTCGATGTGCGGCTCGCACTGGACCGCGGTGAGTACCAGCGCATTCGTGAGATGCGCTCGCCGGTCCCGCAGGACACGCGCGACGCGCTGACTATCCACCAGATGAAAGTGAAGATTGAGGCAGCGCGCGCCGACAAGGAGTCGGACGGTCCTTCGTCCGGTTTCTAGTTGACTCGCGCTCAGAGAGTCGGGCCCGGGCGGATTCGCTCGCAGTTGCATTCGACTTTCGAGTCGCGCGATCAACGCACGTCCTTGTCGTTACCTATCGCCGAATGTATGCGCGGCCAGCGCGACGCCAGGCGTGGGAGCCCGTTAGCGAGCGGCAGTCGTGTGGCGTGAACAGGTGTTCCTAAACTGCGCCGCCTGCGCGTAGACTGCCGATTCTTTTCCATGGGCAGCGTGTAATGACAGACTCCTCTTCTGAACGAACCGGGAACTTTGAACAACGTGTGGTTCTTGTCACGGGCGGCGGCTCCGGTATCGGACTGGCGACGGCAGCGCGGTTTCGTGATGAGGGCGCGACCGTGATCGTCGCAGACGTAAACACGGCCGCGGAGGCCGAAGCCCGAAAGATTGGGGCGGATTTCCAGATGCTCGACGTCGGCGACCCGGCCGCCTGGGGCGCTGTCGTGGATGGGATCACCGAGCGCTATGGTCGGCTCGATATTGCGTTCCTGAATGCCGGGATCATGAGTCTGCCGCCCACTGAGCGCGGCATTCAGCGTCTCAACATCGAAGCCTTTGACCTGGCGGACTACCGACGCGTGATGTCAGTGAATGTTGATGGCGTGGTCTTTGGCATACAGGCGGTGTTGCCGGCGATCGCGGCGAATGGCGGCGGCGCGATCGTCGCTACCGCGTCCATCGCCGGTTTGCTCGCTTATCCAACAGATTCGATCTATGCGGCCACTAAGCATTACGTCATCGGGCTCGTGCGCTCGCTCGCACGGGTGCTCGCAAAGCAGGGCGTCACGATCAATGCGGTTTGTCCGGGTGCGGTTGGGACCAATATCATCGGCCCGCCGCAAGCGCGGGACGTGATGCGTGAGCGCGGCGTGGATCTGATGGATCCGTCGGCCATCGCTGATGGCGTGGTCCAGGCGATCGTCGATGGGTCGAGTGGTCAGGCGTGGATGTGTCAGGCTGGGCGACCGCCCGAGCGCTACGCGTTTGGAACCGTGCCGGGGATCGAAGCCTGACCGAACGTCTCCCTGGATGGCGGGCGGTTGAGTGGGGGGCGGTTGAGTGAGTGAGTGGGGAATACAAGCGCATGAAGATCACATCCCTTGAGACATTTTTGCTGCCGCCGCGCTGGTTGTTTCTGAAGATTGAGACAGATGCCGGCATCGCGGGCTGGGGCGAGCCTATCGTCGAGGGCCGCGCGCACACCGTCGCGGCGGCGGTCGATGAGTTGTCAGACTATCTGATCGGCAAGGATCCGCGTCTCATCGAGGAGCACTGGCAGGCGATGTATCGGGGCGCGTTCTACCGTGGCGGGCCCGTGTTGATGAGTGCGATAGCCGGTGTGGATCAGGCGTTGTGGGACATCCTTGGTCGGTACCATGACGTGCCGGTGCACGCCCTGATGGGCGGCAAGGTGAGAGATCGTGTTCGGGTTTACGCGTGGGTGGGTGGCTCGACCCCGGAGGAGATTGCCGAGTCGGCGCGCGATGCAGTCGCGAGCGGCTTTGACGCGACGAAGATGAGCATCACGTCTGAACTCGCTATAGTCGATAGCTACCGCAAGATCGACGAAGCGGCCGCGCGACTCGGTCATCTTCGTGATGCCGTGGGCGATCAGTTGGATATTGCGGTCGACTTCCATGGCCGCGTCCATCGGCCGATGGCCCCGGTTCTTATCAAGGCAATCGAGCCGTTTCGGCCCATGTTCATCGAAGAGCCGGTCCTGTCCGAGCATCTGGATTTCATGGCGGAGTTGCGCCGCTCAACGTCGGTGCCGATCGCGACGGGCGAGCGACTCTACAGCCGTTATGACTTTCGTGACCTGCTGGTCAAGGGCGCCGCCGATATCATTCAGCCCGATCTGTCACACGCCGGCGGCATCACCGAGTGTAAGAAGATCGCGAACATGGCGGAAGCGTGGGATGTCGCGGTGGCGCCCCACTGTCCGCTCGGCCCGATTGCGCTCGCCGCCTGCCTGCAGGTGGACGCCACCTGTCACAACGCCTTCATCCAGGAACAGAGCCAGGGCAGTGCGTATAACCAGAGCAATGATCTGACGAAGTGTCTTGTCGACCCATCACCGCTTCGTTTCGAGAATGGCTTTGTCGAAGTGCCAATGGGGCCGGGACTTGGTATCGAGATCAACGAGGATTACGTGCGTGAGCAGGCCGTCATCGGTCATCGTTGGCGCAATCCTCTGTGGAAGCATGCTGATGGCAGCCAGGCCGAGTGGTAGGTCATCGGTGAGGAACATCTCTGGTGGTCCATGACTTCCTGTAAACGCATGGCTTCCTGTAAACGCATGTAGCGCATGACGAACTTCATATGAACATTGCAGGACTGCTGCAGAAGACGGCGGCGGCAAGACCGCGGTCGATTGCCGTGGTCGATCACGACGAGCCGACGCTGGATTACGGCGGGCTTGCGGCACGCGTGGCTGCAATCGCGGGTTGCCTGCGCGACGTCGTGGGACTGAATCCGGGTGATCGGGTTGCACTGATCATGAAGAACTGTCCCCAGTACATCGAGATATTGTTGGGGGTATTGCATGCCGGTCTCGCCGCAGTGCCGGTGAACGCCAAGCTGCATGCCAAAGAGTTTGAGTTCGTTCTTGCCGATTCCGGCGCCGCGTGTGTTTTCACGACCAGTGATTTCAAAGAGATGCTGTCCGGTTTCACGCCGGCCAGCTTAGCGTTGATCAGCGTCGATGATCCCGCCTATGCCGAAGTGATCAGTCACCGGGGATGCGCACTCTATCCGTCAGATCCGGATGATCTGGCATGGCTCTTCTATACGAGCGGCACAACCGGTTTGCCCAAGGGCGCGATGATCAGCCATCGCAACTTGCTGGTCATGACCCAAAGCTACTTTTCGAGTGTGGACACGATAGAACCTGGCGACAACCTGCTGCATGCGGCACCAATGTCCCACGGGTCTGGCCTCTATATCTTCCCGGCTATCGCGCGGGGTGCCCGGCAGGTTATCAGCAGGAGTGGTGGCTTCGACGAGGCCGAGATATTTGAACTGTTCCGCCTGCACGACGATGTCTTCATGTTTGCCGCGCCGACCATGATTCATCGACTGGTAAGGTCAAACTGGCCCTATGACGTGGCATCGAGCGGATTGAAGTCCATCATCTATGGGGGTGGGCCGATGTATGTGGCAGACATCGTTGCCGCCATCGACAAATTCGGTGACAAGTTTGTTCAGATTTACGGTCAGGGTGAGACGCCCATGACGATCACGTGTCTCAGCAGGGCGGATCATGGCGGTGACCCGGGTCCTGCTCGCGATACGCGGTTGGCATCAGTTGGCCGGGCTCAGATGCCGGTTCAGGTGGAAGTTCGCGGGGCGGGCGGCACGGCGTTGCCGGCTGGCGAGATTGGCGAGATTGTTGTCAAAGGCGACACCGTGATGCTGGGCTACTGGGGGAATCCCGACGCGAGCGCAGACGCGATCAGGGATGGCTGGTTGTATACCGGCGACATGGGTGTGCTGAGCGCCGAGGGTTATCTGACCCTGAAGGATCGGTCAAAGGACCTGATCATCAGTGGTGGCACCAACATCTATCCGCGTGAGGTCGAAGAAGTGTTGTTGCGCCACGCCGAGATCAGTGAGGTGGCGGTGGTTGGCAGGTCCGACCCGGAATGGGGCGAGGTTGTCGTCGCCTTTGTCGTAAGTACCGGCGCGCTGACAAGTGCGGCATGTGATGCGTGGTGCCTTGCGAACATGGCGCGCTTCAAACGCCCGAAGGCCTATCATTTTGTCGGCGAGTTGCCCAAGAACAACACGGGCAAGGTACTGAAGCGAGAGTTGCGAAGCCGGCTCAACTAGCTGACAGTCGCGTGTGGGGCAGGGATGCACCGCCATTTTCTGCTAGAAATGCGAGGTCTTCCTGCAAACCGACTCCCAAGAATTGTCAGGATGGCACTTCTTGGATGAGAAACACCAGTCAACGATAGCTCTTCGCACGTTCGATCATCCGCTGGGCCTGGGTGTAGTGCGGTTTGTCGAGCATGATTCCGTCCAACCCGATCACCCCAAGGTCTGGATTGGAATCAAACGCATCGATCACACGTTCCGACCACGTGAGTTGTTCGTCGGTAACCGAGAACACGTCGTTGATCGTGTCCACCTGGTTGGGGTGAATTGCCATCATGCAGGTGAATCCGGCTCGCCGCGCGCCTTCACACGCTGCCCGCAGGCCCTTGTCATCCCGAAAGTCGGTGAAGACGGTGTTGCACGGTTCAATCGAAGCAGATGCCGCAGCAGCAAGGCACAGGCTGCGAGCGGTTCTGAAAAGATCATCCCAGCTTCCATCCGGCAATCGATGCGTCTCGGCACCCACGTCGGCAGACAGGTCAAACTCGCCCCAGCTAACGTACGCGAGACGTGGGCTGGCATCCGTCAGGCCGCCAAGATTGAAGAGCGCCTGGCCGGTCTCGGTGGCGATGGTCAGCACTTTGATGAACCCCGGTTCAATTTCCTCACGCACCTCAAGCGCTGACAGATAGTGATCCAGCGCAATGATGTCTTCGCGGGTTCGGTACTTGGGCAGGATGACGTAATCCGGTTGACCGCCGACCACCGCACTCAGGTCGTCGAGCGTCATGGCGCCGTCGAGTGGATTGATGCGCACCAACAGCTTCTGCGGACGTTTGCTGATCGGGTGGGCGTCGAGATAGGCGCGTGCCAGACGCCGGCCCTCGTCCTTCCGGGGCAGGGCGACCGAGTCCTCCAGGTCGAGAATCAGCCCATCGGCATGGGTGCTCGCGCCCTTGGTGAGCTTCTTCTCACTGTCGGCCGGCAGGAACAGCATCGATCTCATAAACCGCATCCCCTTTGGTTGGCGGTGGCAACGATACCTGACTCGCTAATTCTTGTTCCAGAGTGGCGTCGCGAATGATCGGCATCAACCCATGGTGATGCGAAGCGGCACGGGTTGGCGCTCGGGGCTGCTTTTGCGGATGATGTGCGAAAGCACCAACGGAGTATGAGCGATGGCAGAGCAAGAGCGAAACACGGGCGGCCTGCCGCTGCGCGAGTTGGGCAAGACGGGACTCAAGGTCTCGATGATCGGGTTCGGCGGCGGTCATTCGGCGAGCGCGAAAGTCGACGAGGCGACTACCGTGCGTCTCATTCGTGAGGCGGTCGATGCCGGGGTCACCTTCATGGACAATGCCTGGGAATATTCCGAGGGTGAGGCTGAAAGACGCATGGGCATCGCGCTCGAGGGTCGCCGCGACGAGGTCGTTTTAATGACCAAGGTCTGCGCCCGCGATCGCGACACGGCGGCCCGTCAACTCGACGAGAGCCTGAGCCGGCTGCGTACGGACGTCATCGATGTGTGGCAGTTTCATGAGGTCAACTACGACAATGACGCAGACTGGATCTTCGGACCGGATGGTGCGATTGAGGCGGCCGTAGCGGCACGCAAGGCCGGCAAAATTCGTTTCATTGGCTTCACCGGGCACAAAAGTCCGCACATCCTGAAGTACATGCTCGCTCAGGACTTCGAGTGGGACACCTGCCAGATGCCGATCAACGTGCTGGACGCCCACTACCGCAGTTTCCAGCACGAGATGCTGCCCGAGCTTGCGCGGCGTGGCATTGGCGTCATCGGCATGAAGAGCCTGGGCGGCGGCGGGCAGATCGTGCGGGATGTTGGCCTGACAGCCGAGCAGTGCCGCAGCTATTCGCTGTCGCTGCCGATCAGCACGCTCATCTGCGGCATTCAATCCGATGCAGATCTGCAGCAGGATGTGGTGATGGCCCGTGACTTCGTGGCCTACTCACCCGATCAGATGGCCGCGCTGGAAGCGCAGGTAAAGGGTGAGGCAACAGACGGTCGCCATGAGTGGTTCAAGAGCATGCAGACCTTTGATTCCCAGTATCACCGTGACCAGCACGGCTTCCAGTCTGTCTGAGTAAGCGACTCAGGCAGAGGCAAGCGGGTTTAGGTACCGGTGAACTGCGGGTCCCGTTTTTCAACGAAGGCTCTTGCGGCTTCGCGATGATCATTGGTGCTGCGTGACTTGAGCAAACGGTCCGCCTCATTGTTGATGGCGGAGGCGTGATCGATTGACAGTGCTTCATCGAGGCTGTCTTTTATGTAGCCAAGGGCGATGGCAGGCCCGTTTGCGAGTTGCCGCGCCCATGCCTGCGCTTCGGTGCGAAGGTCGGCTTCCGGGACGATCCGATTGAAGAGACCGATTTGCTCTGCACGGTCTGCGGCAACGCGTTCTGCTGTCAGCATGAGCTGCCGCGCTTGCGCGGGGCCAACCGTTCTCGTTAACAGCCAGGCGACACCATAGTCACCGGAGAGTCCGACCCGGGCGTAGCCGGTGCTGACAAATGCCGTATCGGACGCTATTCGCAGGTCGCACGCCAGGGCGAGCGCGAGGCCGGCGCCGGCCGCCGCCCCAGGAAGCGCGGCGATCGAGGGCTTGCGCATCAACCGGAGCGCGCCCGCGGTTTCGTGGTGGCGTGCGCTCATTTCCAGAAATGCGGCCTGGGCGCCGGGTGCGTCGACAGCGGACGCGTTGCGGCTAGCCATACGTTTGACATCGCCGCCCGCGCAGAAAGCCTTGCCGGCGCCGGTCATTACGATGGCGCCGACGTCGGCGGACGTTGCCGCCCACGTTAGCGCGCGGCGGAGTGCACGTGTCAACTCATCAGACAGGGCATTTCGTGCCTCGGGCCGGTTGAGTGTAATCGTAAAGACCCGATCATCCAGGTTGCAAACCAGTTGCCCTGTGTCGCTGCTGAATTCCTGCACGTTGTCTCCTCTTGGTTGGCCGTTTGCATCGGTAGGGTGCCAATGTTGTGCCCGTCGAACACGGGATACCAACTGAGGCGAGCGATTCGTATCGCTCGGCGCGAACCGACGTTAGCGGCGTCAGAGGCATGACGCGGACCATACCTGTGAGCGCGGCGCGGGGGCAAGGCGGGCAAGGCGGGGGCAAGAGCGTGCACGTCCAACAAAAACCTGTCTGAAGCCAGGCTTCAGACAGGTTTTTTAATGCTTCGGGTCTGAGCAGATAGTGTTCGCTATCCGCTCAGGATCCAATCATACCGTTCAGGATTCGATCACACCCTTCACGATCCGATCACACCTGGCGACGACGACGGGCAAGGGCCCCGCCGAGCAACGCGAGTCCGAGCACGCCAAGCATGGCTGGCTCGGATACGCCTGGTGGTACAACCGTGGTCGGTGTGTCACTGAACACGTAGAAGTAATCGAAGCTCACAGAGCTACCGGCAGAGAGCGAGCCGATTTTGGAAGCGAAGGCCGATGCCATGGTCTCCGGAGGAGTCCGGCCCGCCGATGGGTCCGAATGCGCCACCGGCCAGATAGTCATCAGGATCGATGACGCTGCGGTCACGGTGCTGATTGACCAGGATTGGCGGCCCTTGTCACAGGTGGACGATTGGTGGCAGGGCGATATTAAGCTGTCCGGCGCAAAGGCAACGGTCATTGCGCAGATGCAAGGCCAGGACGACTACGTCGGCATGTTGCGTTTCTCGATTGAGTAAAGCTCGACTGATCTGACATGTGGCTGCGTTGGGGCATCAGCCAATTTGCTGGCGGCCTCTGGTAGCATCGCGCCTTTGATGTTTGATCGGAAAACCAGTCCCCGGAACCCGTATCCGGACAGTCCAGCGCGAGGGTTGCCATGTCCACACTGCACGCCAACTATCTGTCGACGGATGAGAAAACGAGGTTGTATGACGACGGCTTTGTGGTACTCAAGCAGGCGCTCTCACGGGAGCAGACGGCACGTGCCAGGAAGCTGATCAACTCTGACCCGACCAGGATTGTGTGGGGCGACAACCCGATCATCAACGGCCTCTACAACGACTCGATTCTGGCTGAAGTACTCGACGAGGCCATGGGGCCCCATTCCCGACCGATAAACGCGCAGGTTGCCGTGACCATGCCCAATGCGAACGACGCGGTTGTCCGGGGCAAGGTCAACAGTACGCAACTGGCGTCGCTCAAGGGGCACGTCGATGGCGGCTGGGCCGGGGCCTGCCCAATCAAGGCGAGTGAGATCGTTGCGTCTGGCGGGTCGCTGCACACCTGGGGCCTGGATGGTGATCCGAAGTCGATGGGGCCCGCTGGCGGTGCGCCGCTTTGGCAAGACGAGGATCGGACGCTCGCAATCGGCAGTTACACTGCGCTTGCTGCGGTTTGCCTGAATGATCAAATGCGGCCCGGCAAAGGCCAGTTTGCGGTCCATCGGGGTGGCCATGTCGCGGCGGAGGCGCTGTTCAGGATGCAGCGCGACCGAGGTGGGCACCTTGGCGGGGGCGGTCCTTTGTGGCCGCGACTGGTCGAACACCCGGGCGATGTGGCGTTCGCCGGAATCATGCCCGGCGCGATGACCGACGCGTATCCGGCGTTGCCTTTCGAGATGGACGGCTGGCCATGGCCGCACCTGACGCCTGTGTTGATGGAGGAGGGTGACGCGGTCATCGCCCTGCATTCGCTGCCGCACACGGCTACGCCGAATCTCAGTGATGACCCACGTATGAACGTACTGTTCAGGATTCGTCGGGGCCGACCCCAGAACCCCTGGGAGGGCGACCACAGGGTCGGATGGGGCGTGTCAGACCATCCGGACCGGGCGCTGAACGGCGACTTTCTCGATTACCCGGAAACCTACGACCCCTATCTGGACTCGATCGAACGTTTGTGTGACCACTGGAGCGAGTGGGCCGGCATAACTCGGGTCATCAAGCACGCGTGATGCGGCCGCCTTGAGGGAGGGCCGCGAGGACGCGTGCGGTCAGTCCGGAAATCCAACGAAGTTAACAACCTCGTCAACCGGGCGCCGGGTTGAGACGACTTCATTGGCAGCAAAGCCATCAGCCGGGTAGCCCATTGCGACGCAACTCATGATGATCTGGTCCTCCGGAATCCGGGCGTGCTCGCGAACGACTGGCGATTGCATGATGCCCTGACCGTTGATGACGGCGCCGAGGCCCATCGACCACGCAGCGTTGACCAGGCAATTGACCACCGCGCCGCAGTCGAAGATTGCGATGTCGTTGTTCTCGAGGTCTTTGTCGAAGGTGATGACGACCGAAACCGGCGCGTCAAACTGGCGAAAACCGCGCATGACCCAGTCCTGACGTCGCGGCTTGTCGCCCCAGTCGATATCCATCGCCTCAAATAGCTGTGCGGCGATCGCGATCTGGCGCTTGCGGTGAACACCGGCATAAGCACCGTGCTGGCGGATCTCGCGCGACGGCTTCACACCCTGCATGTTTTTCTCGGTGTTGCCGGCGCGGATCGCGTCCAGCGCCTCCCCGGTGACAACGTGCAGATGCCACGGCTGGGTATTCATCGATGACGGGGCCCGCGTCGCTAGCGTGATGACTTCCCGAATAACGCCCTTGGGCACCGGGTCCATCTTGTAGCCACGGATGCTGCGCCGACCCATGACAACGTCTTCAAATTCCATGCGTGTTCTCTCGTTAATGAATGTGTTTGAAAAAGCGTGTTTGAAAAATGTGTCGGAAAAAAGGGCGTCTTGAAAAACTCAGCGCGGAACTTGCCTAGACCGCAAACAAATGTCAAAGGTCAGCGACTGCGCGCCGGGCGCGTCCTGATAGAATCGGGGCTCGCACTTGCACGTCCACTTTGCGGAGAGAGCTATGAAGTTCGGTATCTTTTATGAAATCAGTGTGCCACGTCCCTGGGGGCCGGAAACAGAACGTCAGGTGTATGACAACTGCATCGAGCAGGCGGTGCTGGCTGACAAGCTCGGCTATGACTACGTCTGGGCGGTGGAGCACCACTTCCTTGAAGAGTACTCGCACTGCAGCGCGCCGGAGATCTTTCTCGCTACGATCGCCGCGAAAACCGAACAGATACGGGTCGGGCATGGCATCAATGTGTGTGTCCCGGAGATCAATCATCCCATCCGTATTGCCGAGCGCAGCGCCGTTCTGGACCTCTGTTCCCACGGTCGGCTTGAGGTAGGTACCGGACGCAGCGCCACGTGGACCGAACTCGGTGGCTTCCAGGCGAATCCCGACAACACCAAGGCGACCTGGGATGAGTTTGTGCGGGTGCTGCCAAAAATGTGGATGCAGGAACGCTTTTCGTACGAGGGCACGTACTTTTCGATGCCCGAGCGCGCGATACTGCCCAAGCCGTATCAAAAGCCGCATCCGCCCATGTGGGTCGCGGTGACGAGTCCGGGCACAGAGATTGATGCTGCAGAGCGCGGCATGGGGGCGCTCGGTCTGGTCTTTGCCGACCTTGCCGAGCAGGAGCGCAAGGTCAAGGCGTACCGCAAAGCGATTGAAAACTGCAATCCGGTTGGCGCGTTTGTGAACGACACGGTGGCGTCCGTTAATTTCATGTACTGCCATCCGGACGACGCTGAGGGCAAGGCAATTGGCCAACGCATGCAGGGCACCTTCGGTTACCTTGCGTCTCAGCTCGTCTCGGCGCGGGAGGTCTATGCCTCACCGTCGTACGGCAGCTTTGGTCTGTTGCCACAGATCCGGCGGCGTCAGAGCGGGCCTGCTGCTCAGCCGCAGCGACCCGCCGGCATGTGTATCGGCAATCCCGAGGAGATCATCAAGGCGGTGAAGGGCTGGGAGAGCACTGGCGTCGACGTCATGAACTTTCTGCTGAATGCCAATGAATCGATCCCGCATCAGCAGATCCTGGATAGCCTGACGCTGTTTGCTGAAGAGGTGATTCCGCATTTCAAGGAGACGCCGGCTGTTGACACGCAACCGGTCGCTGCGGAGGAGTCCTGAGATGCCTATCTTCGGTGAACTCGACAGTGCAACGCGACTGCACCGCTGCGCAGAAGTGACGCGACTTGCGACGGCCGATGACGCTTTTGATGTGGCTGACGTCGACATTTTGACCTTTACCAACGAGATCGATACGCGTTCTGCGTTCACGGTCATCCCGAAGGCGCTGCACCCATCGCTGCCGCCGTACATGACGATCATCTTCCGGCGCCACCCGGACAGTCGTTTTGGCCCCCTGACGACGGTCGAGATGAACATCCGGGCGAGATCGACCATCCATCAAGTTGGCTACACGGTGGCGAGTTTTACGGACAACCCAGATGCGACAGCCTGGCTGCGGGATCAATACGGCTTCCCGTCGCGCACCGCCGAGATTCGGTGTGAGCAGCGCTACACCGGCGTCGTTGCTGAGGTGTCGGTGGCGGGCGAAACACTATTTGCGGGTGAATTACGCACGCCGCACTACATTTCACCGACGGACGTATTGTTCACGCCAACCCTCAACCTTGCGCTCGTTGACGGGCAACTGAAGCTCGTGCAGCAGGAGCTCGAATACACGCTTGAGAAGGCGGAACGGGGATCGGCCGTGATCAGCGCATTCGATGCAAAGGCACTTGGCGAACCGGCGATCGAGCTCACCAATCCACTGCCACCAACCTTTGTGCATGCCAGGGAAGTTGGCTACGGCAGCGTGCGCTTTCTGGTCGACCCGGAGCGCCCGGCGATGTCGGGCACGGTCGACCTTGAGAAGAAAGCCGCTAGCTGAACCCAGGACGACCATGACCCCACGCCTGACCCGCGAGTTGCTCGAAGCTGCGCTGCCTGATGTGACCGCAGATGTGGACACGGCTGGATTGAGCGAACCCGTGGACGTGTGCCGCGATGCTTGGGGCATCCCCCACTTGCGTGCTGCGAATGAGCGCGATGCCTTCTTTGCGCAGGGCTTTGTCACGGCGCAGGATCGGCTGTGGCACATGGACTACGACCGCGCCCGCGCGCTCGGTTGCTGGTCCCGGTTCGCGGGGCCTAAAGGGCTGACGGAAGACCGCATGATGCGGACGTTTGGTCTGGCGCGGGCGTCGAAAGCGGACTATGACGTCTCAAGTCCAGCGGCGCGCGCGATGCTTGATGCCTATGCGGCGGGTGTGAACGCGTTCATCGCCACAACCAGCACTCTGCCGGTTGAATACCAGCTGGTTGGCGCGACGCCCGCAGTGTGGGAACCATGGCACTGCATTGCGGTGTACAAGGTTCGCAACATGCTGATGGGCACCTACGAGATGAAGCTGTGGCGCGCACGCCTCGCCTTGAAGCTCGGCGCGGCGCAGGCGGCGCCACTCTTTCGTGGCTACCCTGACGACAGCCTCGTTGCCGTGCCGCCTGGGGAGTTCTTTGGCGAGGCTTCGCTCGCGTGTCTCGACGAACTGGCGAGTGCCGCGCGAGAACTCAACTGGCTGGATGAGATCGACGGCGGCAGCAACGCGTGGGTTATCGGCGGCGAGCGGACGAAGTCTGGCAAACCGTTGGTGGCGGGCGACTCGCATCGCGGGCTTGATACGCCGAATGTGTACTACCAGGTGCACATGACGTGTCCGCAGTTTCGGGTCAGCGGCTTCGCGCTGCCGGGCGTCCCCGGCGCACCGCACTTCAGTCACACGGCTTACGTCGGGTGGGGCATGACCCACGGCTTCGGTGATTATCAGGATCTGTACATCGAGCGCTTCCGTACTGAAGACGGCGTTCTTGAGTACGAATTCGAGGGCGCGTGGCACGCGGCGGACGTCCGGCAGGAGCGTATCGACGTGCGAGGTGGCGAATCGGTACGTCTGCCCGTTGTGTGCACCCGGCACGGGCCGGTCATTACGGGCGATCCCCGGGCGGGTTATGGCATCACGTTCAGGCACACGGGCACCAGCGCCGGCACGGCGTGGCCGGACACCGTTCATGACCTTTTGACCGCCAGAAACGCGGACGAGGCAGAAGCCGCATTGCGGGAGTGGACTGAACCGGTCAACAACTTCGTGTACGCCGACGTCGACGGCGAGTTCGGTTACCGCTACCGGGGCCGCATACCGGTCAGGAACATGGCGAACGCCTGGGTGCCGGTGCCGGGCTGGACTGGTGCGAACGAGTGGCATGGACAGATTCCGTTCGAGGAACTACCGCATGCGCGCAACCCGGCTGCGGGCTTTGTGGTGACCTGCAACAACGCACCGACGACCGCCGACTATCCCCATTATCTCAACACCTACTTCGCGCCGGACACTCGGGCGCGTCGCATCACTAAGCGGCTGGGTGAGCTGCCGGCCGGCCGTGCTGATATCGACGAGATGGCATCCGTACATGCGGATTGCATCTCGATTCCGGCACAAGCACTGGTCAGGTATGTGGCACTGCTGAAGCCGACAGACCCGCAGGTGGCGCGGGCACGGGATGTGCTTTTGGCCTGGGATTGTCGGATGGACCGGGATGCCGCAGGCGCGGCGATCTATGGCGCTACCCGCACGCAGATGCTCGCTGACATTGTCGAGTCGGCCCTGGGTGATCTCGCCAGTGAGGCGCTTGGTACATCGGGTATTGGCAGGGGCGCCGCGACCCATGTCGGGCAGATCTTCGCTCGTGCTGTGCGGGCCATGGAGCAGGGTGACGATAGCGCGCTTACGGGCGGGCTGACCTGGCCCGCACAGATCGAGTCGGCACTCACGCGCGCCGTTGCCGAGTTGTCAGAACGCCTGGGTGACGACATGACCAACTGGTCCTGGGGCGCGGTGCACCACACGCGGCCGCAACACCCGTTGTCGCGGATCTTTCCGGATTGCGCGGATCTGCTCGATCCGCCCCCGGTCGTGACACATGGCGATGCCGACACCCCGCTCGCCGGCGCGTATTCGTCGGCGGATCGGTTTGTGCAAACGCTCATGTCGGTCAATCGCTACATCCATGACCCATCAGACTGGCGCCGTTCTCGCTGGATTGTGCCGCTTGGGGCGTCCGGCCATGCGGGCAGCCCGCATTACGCGGACCAGGCGAGCTTGTGGGCGGACGTCGCGACGGTTCCACAACTGTGGGATTGGGACGATATCATTGCAGATGCGGAGACGCGGCAGCGACTTCTGCCCCGATGAATGTCGCGGTGCCCGCCAGGACGGGCCTTTTCTACGGATACATCCTGGTCGGATACTCGTTCACGGTTCTGTTTCTCGCGTCCAGCTTCTTCCTGCATTCCCGTGGCATCTTCTTTCCCCACTGGATGGCTGACTTCGGCGTTGACCGGACAGAGATTTCGCTCGCCATCACGCTCACCCTCTTCACGGGCAGTTGCCTCGCACCCGTCATCGGCTACCTGATCGACCGGTTTCCGATCCGGGTCATCACCAGCATCGGCGCGTTGTGGCTTGCTACCGGCTACACCCTGATCCGCATGGCCGACAGCTACTATGGCTTCCTGGCATGCCTGCTGATCTTTCAGAGTATCGGTTGGGCGAGTGTGGGTCCGCTTGTACACACGAAATTGATGGTGAACTGGTTTGATCGCAATCGGGGCATGGCGATCGGCGTTGCCATCATGGGAATCTCCGTCGCAGGCGTCGTCATGCCAACGGTCGCGACCTACTTCACCGAGACGTATGGCTGGCGCGATACCTACATTTTGTACGGCGCGATACTGGCTTTTGTTTTTGTGCCGCTCGCGCTCCTGTTAATTCGGCAGTCGCCAGCGGACGTCGGCCAGTTGCCTGACGGTGAAACCAACGCGCCGCCCGCGATTGAACGCACGGGACCTGAACAGACGGGGTTTGCGGTCTATCGCGAATTCCTCTCTTCCCGGCCGTTCTGGAGCGTCGTTTTGACCTTCACGCTGATGAATGGTGTTTACAGCGCGATGATCACCCATCTGCCGAGTTATCTAACGACAGAGCGCGGCTTTGACATGTACGACGCGTCCATGGTGCTGGGGGTTGCCGGGGCCTTCGCGATTGGCGGCAAGATTGTATTTGGCTGGATGATGGATCACATCCGGGCGCGGACCACGGTGTTGATTGGTGTTGCGGCGTATTTTCTGTCCACACTCGTGTTCATTACCGCGACCAACTACGAGTTCATCATGCTCGCGGCGGGGCTTTTTGGCCTGGGCTTTGGCGGTATGGTGCCCGTTCGATCGGTGCTGTTGTCGCGGATTTTCGGGGTCGCCAGGTTCTCGCGCGTCAATGGACTCTTCTCGTTCTTCCTCGCCCCGGCAACCTTCTGGGTACTGGCCACGGGCTACATCGCCGACAGGTTTGGCACTTACACGGTCGCCTTCGAGGTCTGGGCCTGCTGTTTCTTCCTGGCAGGGGTCGTGACCGTCGTCGTCAGGTTGCCGGATCGGCAGGACGCCGTTGCATAGGGCGCCGTTGCTGAGAACGCGGTGGCTAAAAGAAAGGCAGAAAGTGGGTGTGCAGAGCCACGGCACCCGATTCAAGCGCCATAAGACAAAGAGCGGATACGTTAGTTGTGTCCGTGCGAGCGGTCTGCAGAACGCTTTTCAGACACTTGCAGTGAGGCGACGTTATCGTTGAGTATGGCGCTGCAGGGCAAGCACAGGGGTCAGCACTCACGGCGCTTTACGCCCACCCTATTTCAAAAAAGTCTTTTGAGAGTCTCTCAAGGAGCAACCAATGGCGAGCACTAAGAAAGCGGATGTGGATGCGGTTGTCATTGGCGCAGGATTCGCCGGCCTTGGCATGTTGTATCGACTGCGCGAGCAGTTGGGCCTCTCAGTCCAGGTGTTTGAAACAGGTGACGACGTGGGCGGCACGTGGTACTGGAATCGATACCCGGGCGCGCGCTGCGACTCAGAGAGCTACATCTACTGCTTCTCATTTTCTGACGAGTTGCTGCAGGACTGGAACTGGAGCGGCAAGTACCCCGAGCAGCCGGAGATTCTGAGTTATCTCCAGCACGTGGCTGATCGATTTGATCTGCGCCGCAACATCCAGTTTGAGACCCGCGTCACGGCGGCCCACTACCTTGAAGACGACAACCTCTGGCGTGTCGAAACCAATCTCGGTGAAGTTGTCCACGCGCGTTTCCTGATTTCCGGCATCGGCTGCATCTCGACCGGCAATGTTCCCGACATCCCGGGCCGGGACAGCTTCAAGGGCGACTCTTTTCATACGGGCGCCTGGCCGCACGACGGCGTGGATTTTGCTGGAAAACGCGTTGCAGTCATAGGTACCGGGTCGTCTGGCGTGCAGTCCATTCCGGTGATCGCTGAACAGGCCGGGCATCTAACGGTATTCCAGCGCACCGCCCAGTACACCATTCCCGCCCGCCATGGGACGGTTGACCGACGGTTTCTGGATGAGGAAGTGAAGCCCAATTACACCGAGTTGCTGGAGAAGGCGCGCCGATCCGCTGGTGGCATTCCGGTCGACTTCAGCGAGCGACTAGCTCTTGAGGTGAGCGACGAGGAGCGCAACGCCATCTATGAGGCAGGCTGGCGTGAGGGCGGGCACCGCTTCATCTTCGGCTCGTTCCGCGACATCATGGCGAACCTCGATGCCAACCACACGGCCTCGGAATTCATCCGCAACAAGATCAGGGAAACGGTCAAAGACCCGGACCTGGTTGCGAAATTGGTGCCAACCGATCACCCGCTCGGATCCAAACGCGCGCTTATCGACACGAATTACTTTGAGACCTATAACCGCGACAACGTCGCGCTCGTCGATCTGAAGACTGATCCGATCGAGTGCATCACAGAGACGGGTATCAGAACGGCGAGCGGTGAGTTTGATGTTGATATCATTGTGTTCGCGACTGGCTTTGACGCGATGACCGGCAGTTTTTTCAAGATGGACATTCAGGGGCGCGACGGTGCGCGGCTGAAGGACGACTGGTCCGAGGGACCAAAGTCGTATCTTGGCCTGCAGGTACACAAGTACCCCAACCTTTTCATGATCACCGGCCCGGGCAGCCCGTCTGTGCTGAGCAACATGCCGGTTTCAATCGAGCAACATATCGAGTGGATTGGCGATCTGATTGCGCACATGCGCGATGAGGAGCTTGACGTTGTGGAGGCGCAGGCGGGCGCCCAGGCGGAGTGGGTGACGCATGTGAACGACGTTGCGTCACAGACGCTCTACATGCACGCAAACAGTTGGTATCTGGGTGCGAACATTCCGGGCAAGCCGCGTGTCTTCATGCCGTACGCAGGCGGCGTCGGTGCGTACCGGGCGCACTGTGAGGCGATCGTTGACGATGGCTATCGGGGCTTCACGCTAGGCCGGGCTGCTGCGCAAGTCGCGTCCGAGCATGCGGCCGGTGGATGACAAATCGGAAGTCCTGGCGCAGACGCGACCGGCAAGTGCCACAAGTATCGTAAATAGCGATAAATGACGATAAATAGCGATAGATAACTATAAATAACGAAGGGAACGAGCGATGACGACGAAAACCCGCGCGGCGGTCAAGGTTGAGCATGGTCAGCCGCTTGCAGTAGAGGAGATCATCCTCCCTGATCCGCAGGAATCTGAAGTCGTGGTCGAGCTCTTTGCATCAGGAATCTGCCACTCGCAGCTGCACCAGTTGCACAACCCTGCGTCCCGCACGCCGGGGTTGCTCGGCCACGAGGCGACCGGTGTTGTCACGAAGGTCGGCAGCCAGGTCACGCACCTCAAGGAAGGTGACCACTGCATGGTGACCTGGGTGCCCCGGGACATCGTCGTGGACAGCCCAGCCCTCGCCCCCACGCGTTTCGAGTTCCGCGGCGAGACCCATGAAGCAGGCATCTATACCTGGGCAGAGCATGTCCTTGCCCATGAGCAGTTGGTGCTGCCCCTGCCGCAAGAGGTGACCACCACCTCGACCGCGATCGTCGGCTGTGCCACGGTGACCGGGGTTGGCGCGGTCGTTGGCACGGCTGACGTCAAGCGCGGCCAATCGGTTGCCGTTATCGGTGTCGGGGGCGTTGGCATCAACATAATTGCAGGCGCGCGGATTGTGGGAGCCGACCCGATCATTGCCGTTGATCTGGTGGACGACAAGCTGGGTTTTGCGAGGGAGTTCGGTGCCACGCACACGATCAATGCGAACGACACCGACGCGGTGGAGGCGATTCGTGAGATTACGGGCGGCGGTGCGGACTTTGCCTTTGACGCCATCGGCGGGCCGGTGACGACGCCCCAGATACTGGCGGCGGTGCGGCCTGGCAGGTTGGGCGCGGTCAAGGGCGGTGTTGCGGTCGTGGTCGGCATTCCGCAGGGCCCAGTCACGTTGCCGCCGGGGGCATTTCCGATGGGCGAGAAAGCGCTGGTGGGATCGCTGGGTGGCTCGAGTCATCCTGCCGTCGACTATCCGCAATACATCGACTGGTTCCAGAAGGGCGAACTGCCCCTCGACAAGATGGTGACCACGGTCTATTCAAGTCTCGATGACATCAACGAGGGTGTGCGGGCTCTCGAGGCAGGTGAGATCAAGGGCCGGTCGATCATGGTGTACAAGTCGCCGGGGTAGCCGCCCACGCCGCATCCGTGCACTCAACGTGCACTCAACAAGAAGACCGGGCCTGTCCTCAGGGATCGGCATGGCATCGTTCCTCGGTATCGAAGGCGCAGAGTCCCTCGCAGCCCTGTTAGCGCATTGACAGGACAAACGTTCATCAACTCAAGAGGTATGAATCTTGACAGTAGATGCTGAGAAACAGGGAATCGCCGTTGCGGAGGCGTTCATTGACGCGTTCAATGCCCAGGACCATGAACGGCTGGCGCAGACGCTCAACTATCCCCACGTTCGTCTGGCAGGTGGTCGCTTCACGACCATCGACAACGCGGATGACTTCGCTACCGGTAGTCGGCGGGGCGAGTGCCGCCTTGCCGAGGAGGGCTGGCATCATACCGTGACCACGGCGATGGAGGTTGTCCACAGCGACGATCAGAAAGTGCACCTGTCGATGCGTAATGACCGCTGCCGTGAAGACGGTTCCGTGTATCTCGGTTTCGACACGCTCTGGATCGCAACGCGCATGGATGGCCACTGGGGCATCCAGTTCCGTTCCAGCTATCTTGAGCACGAGCGAAAGCGATAGCTCTAACAGGGTGCTGAAAAAGTGCTTCCCTGCACTTTTTCAGAGTCGCGGGCCCCAGCCCGCTCGCGACAAATCAACGACATACGTCGTAGATTTGCGGCCGATGTATTCATGGCTCGCGAAGCGAACGTGAAACCCATGGCTCGCGAAGCGAACGTGAAACCCATGTATCGGTCTAGAAGCTGCTTTTCAGCAGCCTCTAACGTACGTCCTGGAATGACATGAGGACGAGACTTCAATGACATCGTTCAGCGAGTCACATCACGAAGCACGGGTCGTCCTCGCATCGCCGGGGGGCAACGTGTTCGGCGAGGTGGGCCCCTATCACCTGAATGCGCCCTGGTTTCAGGAGATCACGGATCTTGTGGACCAGGTGTAGGTTGACCTTGGCATGCATATTCGCTTTGTGCGGCTGCTTGATGTCGATGACACGCGCATGCCGGAGCTTCGGGTCACGTATCTGGCGGAGACCGATGACGCCGTACCGGCGGGTCGCCTTGCGCCCTCGCGGATTGAGCTAGACGCCCAGGCGCTGAGGCTGCCTTACGCCGAATTGGGCGGGCCGGTCGCCGAACTCGCATGGGCAGAGGCAGCGCTCACCGAGCGGGGGTATGGCCCGCTGGTTGCGAATGAGCAGATCAGAACCTGGAATCTATCCAGCATCTGGAGGCTTGAGGCCGACGGGGAGACCTTCTGGCTGAAGTCAGTGCCGCCCTTCTTCGCGCATGAACCTCGCGTGCTCGCGCTCTTTGCCAACGAGCGCGTGCCGCGGTTGCTGGCGAGCGAAGGCAATCGAATGCTGCTGCAGAATATCCTCGGGGAGGATTGCTATCGGGCGGATCGCGAGCAAATGCTGCATATGGTGGATCTGCAGTGGCGGTGGCACGACCGCGTGGATGCGTTGCTGTCGATCGGGTTGCCGGACATCCGCGGTCCCGTCTTGTCGCGTGACATCGCGCGGGTCGCCAGTCTTTACCTCTCGCAGTTTGACGCGGACAAGCAAACGACGATTGCGAGCTTTCTCGACGCCTTGCCCGATCGTTTGGCCCGACTCGACGACTGCGGATTGCCAGCAACGCTGGTCCACGGCGATTTTCACCCCGGCAACTGGCGTGGCATGGGCCTTGATCTGACGATGCTGGACTGGGGCGACTGTGTCATTGAGCACCCGCTGCTTGATCTTCGGAGTCTGCTTGACGGTGCTGGTGAGCACAGGGCCGCTGTGCTTACGCACTGGACTTCAGCCTGGCAAGAGCGGCTGCCAGACGCTGAGGTTGCGACGGCGGTGGAGTTGATCCGGCCGATAGCCTACGCTCGCGGGGCTGTGGTGTTTCAGGATTTCCTGGACCAGACCGAGCCGAGTGAGCAGATCTATCACGACAGTGACTCGTTGTACTTCCTGAACAAAGTTGCATCGATGCTTCGCTGATCTGTCGTCAACATTCGAGTTGAGTCCGCGCAGGTTCGCGGTCGAATTCGACCCACCGCAGCGTATATGATCCGTGGCTTTGTCCCGGCCGAAGTTGCGGACTTGCCGCAATCGACAACCTGCGCTCTTTCCATCAAAACGCCTGCAACAAGACGCCCGATATAAAACGCCCGCAACTTTGGAGAAGTAATGCCCGATACACCCCCGACCCGCGATCCCCAGACGCCCGGCTACGTCATGGCCACCATGCTGCCTGATGGCGACGTCCCGCCCGTTGGTGTGGATGGCAACTTCGTTGTTGGCCCGACGCACGCCAGCGCGCCGGAGGTTATCGTCACGGAGGGTGTGCCCACCGGCGTTCTGCACGAGCTTGTCATGAAGTCCGAGGACAGCAGGATCTACCCCGGGATCGCCCGGGATGCAGGCACGTTGGGCCGGCCAGATCCGGACAACCCGGCGCGATTGATGGTCACCACGAGCCGCCCAAAACCCTATACACGGCGGGTGACGGTGTACGTGCCCGAGCAATATGTGTCGGGTACGGTGGTGCCGTTTATCGTCGGTGCCGATGGTCCGGACCTCACGCTTTTCAGGGCGCTCGAGAACCTTATCAACGAAGGTCGAGTGCCGGTCATGATCGGCATTTCTATCAGCAATGGTGGCGGTGACGCCCAGGGCAGCCAGCGCGGTCGGGAATACGACACCATGTCCGGGGTGTACGCCCAGTTCGTCGAAACAGAGGTGCTGCCCCGGGTGGAGGCGGAGTGTAATGTTAGACTGACCCGAGACCCCGATGGCCGGGCTGCGACCGGCTGCAGTTCCGGCGCCGCTTGCGCGATGATCATGGCCTGGTACCGGCCGGATCTGTATGGCCGGGTTCTGTCCTTCTCTGGCACCTACGTCAATCAGCAATGGCCATACAACCCCGAGACGCCGCTCGGTGCCTGGGAGTTTCACAAGTCGATTATTCCGAACAGCGAGCCCAGGCCGCTACGCATCTGGATGGCGGTTGCTGACCGGGATTTATGCCCTGACCTGATGCCCGACGACGCCCATGACTGGGTGCTCGCCAACGAGCGCATGGCGCACGTGCTCGCAGACAAGGGCTACAGGTATCAGTTTAGTTTTGTGCGCAATGCGGGACATTGTGATCCTGCGATGCGCTCGCAACTGATGCCTCAGGCGCTTGAGTGGCTATGGCGAGGGTACGCCGCTACCTGATGTGCGCCGGTGCATTGGACCCGGCCGTGGGAGTCGCCGTGAACGCCCGTCTGCGAGACGGTTCAGTCGGCAGCCGCAATCCCGGCGTCGGACCGAACACCCCACTTGTCCGCGAAATGCGCTTTGGCGAGCGCTTCGAGCGTTGGTCCGGGGGGTACGACCGTTGCGCCGGAGCGAATCGCGTAGGCATCGGGTGAGTCAACGCCAAGCGGTCGTTCACCCGCAGCGACCACTTTGGCCGCGTTCAGCATCATTCGGCGAAAACGCACCACGGCGAGGTCGGTCTGACCCAGCAGTTCGTGCGTTCGATCAGCGATCACGCCCTGGCTGTCTGCAATCGCCTGGTCCTGTTCGGAGATGCCATCGATGCCGGTGAAACTCGCTTCTTGCTGCCATTGCCGATCGATGAGGTAGTCGTTTTCGCGCTTGCGCACCGGCATGTATTCATCGTCGACTTCGGCAAAGATGGCCGCGCCGGCTCCGAAGCTCGAACGTTCAGCCTCGGTTAGTGGTCGGTCAGGGTTCCATGCGTAGCAATAGATCCAGCAGGACGTGTCATCCACCGGTACCCAGGTGTTGGCGAAGATGGTTTGCCCCGGCAGTGAGCCTGGTGCCAGGGAATGGTTAGGCATCAGGAACTGGGTGAAGCGCCAATACAGATCGTCGTCGTCGGTCTTGCGCGCGGCGCCGATCATGAACCCGCCGTCATGCTCGACGATGGAAAATTGTGGTGTGGGGTCTGCTGCCATCCAGCGAAAGGAGGCCGGGCCCGACGGTTCATTCTCGCCGGGGGTGGGCACCGTCGCGCCGCGCACGCCGTACAGCAGTGAGGCCGGTTCGCCGTCGTGGATGCCGGCGTGCAGGAACGAGAAATGCGCCGTGTCGATGCCGCCTTCGGCCGCCTGTGCATAGTTGCACTGCTGGAACTTCTTCGACACAAACCGGTGTTCGGGTGGCATTGTTGCGAATTCGAATTGCGGCAATCCGGGTGCTGCGCCATCGCCCAAGTAGGCCCAGATCATGTCGCCCCATTCGCGCACCTCAAGTGCGCGAATGCTAGCTTTGGGTCGCAGTTGCTCGGCCACTTGCGCGTCAACAATGGGGATGTCGGTGCACTCGCCCTGCGTGTTGAATTTCCAGCCGTGGTAAGCGCAGCGTAAGCCGCAGTCGGCATTGCGGCCGAAGAAGAGGTTGGCACCCCGGTGTGGGCAGCGGGGCTCGACAATACCGACGGTGCCTTCGGTGTCCCGAAACGCGATGAAGTCCTCACCGAGCAGTCGCATACGTTTGGGTGGGCAGTCTGGCGCCGGTAGTTCGCGTGACAGCAGCGCTGGCATCCAGTACTGGCGGAAGGTCTTGCCCATGGGCGTTGCGGGGCCCGTCCGGGTCAGCGTCACATTCTCTTGCTCGGTCAACATGGGTGCGGCTCGCCTAGCGAAAGGTGATTCGATAGTACACCCCGGTCCGGGATACGGCGAACTGCGCGTTCACACTGAGTTTTAATGACGCAATGCTGATTCGGCGTACATATCCGCGGAAGGAGAATCTGAATCCATTTAGCAGAATGCTACCCTTGTGACTCTTGTCACTTTTGCGACGAGGTTTCTGACGGGAAAGGTTGAGGACCGGGTTATCAATGGCTGCCCTCGTCGAATGCCGGACCGATGGATAATCGATCCCATTAGAATACAGATTTAAGAACGACCCAGACCAAGAACGAAAAGAAGAGGGAAGAACGATGCTCGATCTGCACTACTGGCCGACGCCCAATGGCAAAAAGGTCACCATTCAGCTTGAAGAATGCGGCCTTGATTACAATCTGGTCGCCTGCAACATCGGTCGAGGTGATCAGTTCACCGATGAGTTTCTGAGGATAAATCCAAACAACCGGATGCCCGCGCTGGTCGACCATGACCCGGCAGGTGGTGGCGATCCAATTTCGGTCTTCGAATCTGGCGCCATCATGCTGTATCTGGCAGAGAAGACGGGCAAGTTCATGCCAAACGATGCCCGCGGCAAATACGAGGTCGTGCAGTGGGTGATGTGGCAGATGGCCAACCAGGGGCCGAAGACCGGTGAGTGCGGCCACTTTCGGCGCCTGGGCGAGGGGCAAGGGGAGCAGACCTACGCGGTGACCCGCTTTACCGACGAGGTCAACCGCTTCTACGGCGTGCTCAACAACCAGTTGTACAACCGCCGTTACCTCTGCGGCGACGAGTACACCGTCGCAGACATGATCTGTTATCCGTGGACCGTCGGCTGGGAAGGTCAGGGCCAGGACATCTCCGAGTTCAAGTACTTCAAGCGCTGGTTCGACGAGTTGGGTGCGCGTCCGGCGGTGCAGCGCGGTATGGTGGCGGGGTCCGACTTCGCCACCGACTTTTCCGGTCTGTCAAAAGAAGAAGGCGCCAAGCTGCGAGCGCTCCTTTACAACCAGCGTGCGCGGCCCGCGCCAGCGACAGGTGGCATTGATAGCTGACTCCGGTGGCCAATAATGGGCCAGGGACCCCTTTGTAAACGCACGTCAGGGGAGCGCCACAGGGACGGCCGTTTCACAGTCTTCACTCTCGCAGTGGGCCTTGTTGGAGCAGGCATTGCCGGACGCAGGCATACCGCCTCTGTGTGGGCAGCAGTGAAGGGAACAGATCTCTGCCGCGGTTAGCCGGGCGCCATCAGGCACTTGCCCCGGACGCAATGCCGAGTTCAGTCTCCAGAACCCGCGAACCGGTAACGTGTACGCACCGCGCACTTCAGGCGATAGGGCGAAACAGAATCAAGATGTGTCCGTTCGGCAGTCGTCGGGCGGGTGGTTGGACGAAGCGGTGCGGCATCATGCTGGCCGTACAGGTGCCAACGCCAACAAGTACGGAAAGGAACCGAGAAGGAGCAACAAGAAGGTCTGTCCGCACGCGTCGCCGCGCGAGGTTTAGCACTTTCTGCCCTGCAAACGGCCGATCGGTCTGCCTGCGGCGGCGCCTGACATTGGGCGTGTCCGGGGTGTTTAAGGTCCCATGTCGTCGAACTTCTTTACACGCGCCCTCGCTGTCTCCCCGTTAGCTGATTACAATCAATGACTTAGAAGCTAGGGGGGTGAATATTTCGAGTCCTTCGGCAGCGACACGACTTTCGGAAACACGTCCGTCGCACTGGCAAGCGGTATGACCATCGGGACCATGACGACTACATTGTCGTCGTACAACTTTATTGACGTGTTGCCACTTGCCTCATCCGAGAGTGATGTCAACGGCACTAATAACGCGCGGGTCTTTAACCTTGCGTCGGGGGGAGGGGCAACCTCGCCGTTCGTGACATTCGGTGCAGGCGTTTCCGCATTCGGAGCCGACTTCAAAAATCTGAACGACACTGCCCTGCGTACGAAGGTCAAAGTGTATGACGGTGCAACACTACTCGCGACATTGTCACCATCCGTCGTAGCAATCGGTGCCGTTAGATTCTAGGGGTTCGCTGCC
>CAVOBC010000019.1:0-25270 GCA_963693635.1 Gammaproteobacteria bacterium
CTCACCCGCGCATAGCCATCTGCCGCCATCACCGCGCCGCGTTCGTGGCGAAACGCAACCGGCCGGATACCAAGCTTCGCGACCGCTTCGATCATCGGGTTGCTGGGAAAGCACGACAGCCATGTCACGCCCTCGTCTTTCAGTATCTTCGCGATGTACTCGTCGCCTCTCATGCGCCTGCCTCTCTTGTCCGTTGGTTGGTCGGTCTGCATTATCTGCAAGCGGCGAGCATACTACAGGCACCTGCCAACGCAGCCGGGTAGGCGCTAACACCAGTCAGCGATATCATTTTGACCGATGCAGTGCCACCAGCGCTTAGCGCGGGCTAGCGCGCGTCCGACTCCTCGGTTGAGCGCGCACGCGTGCGGCCGAGCTTCGCGGTTGAAGAGGCTTTAGCGACGACGATGCCTTCACCATTGGTAAGGGTCGCCTCCAGAAAGGTAATGCTGCGGCCGATTCGCTCAACCCAGCCCTCTGCAAGCAGCACTTGCCCTGCAAGCGCCGGCCGATAGAACGCGACTTTGATCTCGAGCGTGTTGCAACCCGACTCGCCAGCCGTCGCCGCACCCACAGCACGCGCCATCGCCGCGTCCAACCACGCCGTCACATATCCGCCCTGTGCGACTGAATGACAATGGTGTGGCGCGACCTTGAATTCCATGACCACACGACCCTTCGGATCGCTGGAGACGATCCGCTGAAGCCCCAGGCTGTTCATAAGATCACTGCCGAGGTCATTGGCGGGTTGTACATCATTCATCGATCACATCCTCAATTGCATCTTCATCGAATCGCGTCGCGCGCCACGGCGCGCAGTCTGAAGCATCCGCTTGTCATTTCACAGACACCACCAGATGCCCGCGGGCACCTGCCGTCGGCTCTACGACTGTACCCCGTGCTCGCCATGGCCTGGCGACCTACCTCCACCGACGACTATCCGGGTTCAATCGCGAGCGTTCCCACCAACCACCGCGTTACACTTCCTGCCCAATCACGAGACAACACTTTGATTTAACACGAGATTATGGGTAGTAGCCCCGTCAGCCCGACCTCGCCCTGCGGAGCGTGCGTCGATTGGGTCGACCGGAAATCCACCGAACACCGTCAGGTTCCCAGCCCATGTTCTAACCACCATTTTTATCAACTTACGTTCGCGCGGTATGATCCTTGCCGTTCGAACCGATAGATCAGAGATTAAGTATCCCAACGCGGCGTTCGAATCGAGGTGAATCAACATGTTCACACTATCTTTGAGGCAGGCGCACCGTTTAGATTCTCGAAATCGTCAGGGCCTCGGACACACAAGACTTCCACAATTTCCTGCTATCCATTGCAATTACTGCGCTTTCAGCGCTCGTTCTTCCAGGTATTCCGATAGGACTGACGCTTCGCATAGCGGCGCGATATTACGTTCGCCCACGGTTGATCGGCTCTTGACCTGGACAGCGCACATCTACGTGACAACCGATCGATGTTGACCTGCACCTGGGCACCCACGGTTTTCGCCGGGCCGCAGCTTGTTGCAGGCGCGCAGGCCCGCCGCCGGCCCCCGGAGGGCGCGGAACTAACGGGGTTCATCCGGCAGTACGCAGCGCGAATCGAGGCGCTTGGACTGTCTCACCTGCTAATTGCACAACGATGGTGGGGCAGCGCGCAAGAGATCGAGGGCTCATCGCTCGACTGTACCGCGATGACCGCGTTCTTCGCAGCATGGACCGAGTCAATCAACCTGGTCACCGCTATCCACCCCGGTTTTTTTCAACCAACCGCTATGGCCAAGTGGGGAGCGACCATCGATCAAATGACAGGCGGGCGTTGGTCCATCAATGTTACGAGCGGCTGGAACAGGCGCGAATTCAACATGTACGGCATTGATTGGCTCGACCACGATCAGCGATACGCGCGATCGCGTGAGTTCATCGATGTCCTGCGCATGGCATGGTCGGACGATGAGTTCTCCTACGAAGGCCAATTCTATTCCGCCGATGGATTGCAAATGGAACCACGGCCGACTGCGCCTCTCAACGTCTTCCAGGGCGGCCAGTCAGAAGCGGCGATGAGTATGGCGGCCACGCATTCCGACTGGATGTTTTTGAACGGTGGATCTGTCGAGAAGACCGCAAACATCATCCGCACCGTGCGAACGCGCGCTGACGCTGCCGGGCGCACTGTCAGGTTCGCGCTGTACGCCCACCCCCTGTGCCAGCCCACGGATGCGCAGGCCTGGCGCGAGATAGACGACCGTGTGCGCGCAATTGACCCCACACTGCGACAACGCCGACGCGAGAGCGTGAGCGGGGCCGAAGGCATGTGGTCAAACGATGACGATCTCAGCCAGCTTGATACCAACGAAGGCTACGCCAGCCGCCTGATCGGCAGTCCGGACAGCGTCATCGAGCAGGTCGAGGCATTTCGTGACGTGGGCGTCGACATGCTGCATCTGGCGCTCGATGACACGCTCTTTGAAGAAGCGGTTTTGCCGGCGGTCATCCAGATGTAAGCCGATGTTGCCGCGTTCACACGCGTCTCGACATGGTTTATTCTCGCCTGAATCGCGTCACTCGTGCTTGTTGCGGCAAGCCTGCACGCTTTTCCCCTTTCCCCTCCCCTCCCCTTTCCCCCAACTTCGAAACGAGGCGACTGTTATGAACGACTTCCTGGAACAACGACCGATTGGACGTACAGGGCTGATGTCGAGCCGGCTTGGTATCGGATCAACCTTCGACGCACCGGCGAGTGCCATTGAAGACGCCTTTGATCGTGGCATCAATTACCTGTACTGGGGCACCGTGCGACAACCCGAGTTCGCCCGGGCGATGCGCAATCTCGAGAAGCAGCATCGAGACGAGCTCATTCTGACAATCCAGTCCTACTCCAGGGATCCCGGGACGATAGAGGCCGAGATAGCCGAGTGCATCAAAACCGCCGGTGTCGGCGAGTTTGACTTCCTGCTCCTCGGTTCGCGCGACGACGTGCCGGAAGACGCCTATGTCGAGGTGTTCGAGCGCATGCGCGACAAGGGCATGGTTCGCTTTCTGTCACTGTCGAGCCACAACCGACCAATGTTGCCAACGCTGCTGGCCGCCTACGAGAACGATACGTCGCCCTACGACCTCCTGATGCTGCGATACAACGCGGTGCACCGGGGTGCCGAGCAGGATGTCTTTCCGTTCGTTGCACCCGCCAAGCACCCGGCGATTCTGACGTACACGGCAACGCGCTGGGCCCACCTGCTGGACCCCGAGAAGATGCCGCCCGGCGAGGCGCCCGTCAGTGCCCGCGACTGCTTTCGGTACTCGCTCTCGCACGACGCCATTGATATGGTCCTGTGCGGCCCCGCTAACGCGGAACAGTTGAACGATGCGATCGCCGCACTTGAGCGGGGACCACTCGAACCGGACGAGCGCGAGCGCATCGAACGCATCGGTGCGTACCTATACGGTGAGTACGCGCCCGCATACCCGGACAAGGGCGACGCCAACGACGTCACCGCGGGTGTCGCTGCTCAGTAATATCATCACTCCGTTGCAAACTATCTGTGCAGTCGAAAACTTGCCACCACCTCGGCTGATCTCTTTATGAGATCAGTCACCTTTTACCCAAGCAGATGCTTCTCTGCAACCGCTTCGTTCAACACAACCCCGAGGCCTGGACGATCAGGCGCGTTGATGTAGCCGTTTTCCCAGACGATAGGTTCCTCAAGAATATCGGCGTGGAAACCGTCGAACTTACCAATGCTCTCCTGGATCAGGAAATTGGGACTGCAAACGTCCACCTGGATGTTTGCCGCCGCCTCCACCGGGCCGCAGTAAAGGTGCGGAGCTATCTGCGCGTAATACGCCTCTGCCATCCCCGCAATCTTCTTCGCCTCAAGGATGCCGCCGACCCGGCCCAACGCCATCTGCAAGATTGACGCTGCTTGCTTTTCGAGCAACTCACGAAACTCAAACTTGGTCGACAGGCGCTCTCCCGACGCTATCGGGATGCTCACCATCTGGGCGACCCGCGTCATCTCATCCCGATTTTCAGGCGGTACGGGCTCCTCAAACCACAATGGATCATATTGCTCAATCCGCCTGCCGAACCGAATGGCGCCAGACGTCGTCGACTGGCCATGGGTCCCAATCAGGATGTCTGCCTTGCTACCGATCGCCTCGCGCACGCTTTTAACCACTGCCTCGGCATTCTCGAGGCGGTCGAGCGGCGGTTCGCGCGGGTCGGCATTGCCCATCACGTCGATGAGTGGATCAAACTTGAGCGCGGTAAAGCCCTCGGCGACATAGAACGCTGCTCGCTCCGCGGCGATCTCGGGGTCAGTGTGGGGTGAGCGACCGCGCGGACCATCCGGCGCGCCGTAAAGGTAGGTGTAGGACCGCAAACGCTCGTGGTATTTGCCACCAAGGAGGTTGTAGATCGGCTGGTCCAATGACTTGCCGATGATGTCCCAGCAAGCCATCTCGAAGGCACTCAGCAGACCAAGCACCGTGTGATCGGGATGCTGGTGATGATCGTTTCGCTCGTAACCATCGCCGTAGTAAACCTCCCGCCAGAGGCGCTCGATCTGGAACGGGTCCTTGCCGACAAAGTAGGTCTCCCCGAAGTCCTCGACCATCACCCGCACCGTTCGCGGATGGAAAGGCACTTTGTATGCCTCGCCTATCCCCTCGATGCCATTGTCGGTGATCAGCTTCACAAACACCCAGAACCGCCCTCCGTGGTGCGGGCTGGGCGTGGCGATGATGTAGGGCTGGACCTTCGCTATTTTCATTGTCGTCTCCAACGGTCTGTCAGATTGTTGTGCGCGATCACCGAGGTGGTTACCCGGTCTGCCACGCATCTCGGCGCGTTTGTAAAGCACCGGTTGACGTGAACATCGCAGTAACCATCAAGCGATCCTTCTTTGATAGTCGCTTGATAATAGTCGCTTGATGATACTCCCTGCGCTGATCCGCTGGCTCTGGCGCCATCTCGTTTCACCCCCGATCACAACGACGAGCGAGACAAACAATGTAAGCTTGAAAACAAACCCGGCCATGGCCACTGCAGAAGCCTCTGTCGACCGCCTGATTGTCTCGCGCCGTCGCCTCAGCGTGCGGTTCGTAACCTTTTGCCACTCTCGTCCGCGGGATTATGCAGTTGCCCGTCTTGCCCACGCACAGTCCGAGTGATGCGCTGAAAATTGATATCCCGCTGGTCACTCACCTCATCGCGAGCCAGTTCCCCCAGTGGGCCCATCTGCCAGTCTCGCCGGTCGCACTCAGCGGATGGGACAACCGCTCATTTCACCTGGGAACCGACATGACCGTACGACTGCCGGGCGCAGAACCGTACGCCCGCGCGGTCAACAAGGAACAGACGTGGCTGCCACGCCTTGCGGCCCACCTGCCCTTGCCGATCCCGCAGCCCGTTGCACTGGGTGAGCCCGACCAGCACTCTCCGTGGCGGTGGTCTGTCTATCGCTGGCTGAATGGAGAGATCGCGACCTCGGAGCGAATCAGCGACCTGGATCGGTTTGCCATTGACCTCGCCGGTTTTCTCCGCGCACCCCAGAAAATCGCTACCGCAGGCGGACCGGCACGCAAACTCCGGGGCGGATCACTCGACCTGTGGAATGACCAGGCCGAGGCTGTGATTGACGCGCTCGCGTCAACCGTCGATGCTGCCGCCGTAACGTCCATTTGGCAGTCCGCGCTTGCCGCCCCATTCACCAACCAGCCCGTTTGGTACCATGGCGATATTGCAGCAGGGAACCTGCTGGTTCAGGAGGGCAAGCTGTGCGCCGTCATCGACTTTGGCGGCGTGGGTGTCGGTGATCCGGGTTGCGACATGACGATCGCGTGGACGCTGCTTGGCCCTTCAAGCCGACAGCTCTTCAGGGAAACCTTGGGGGTCGAAGACGCGGTCTGGAACCGCGGTCGCGGCTGGGCATTATGGAAAGCCATGATCATCCTCGCCGGAATCATCGAGACCAATGCGGTTGAGGTGGCCTCTGCAGAATATGCGGTCGATCAACTTCTTGCGGACTACCGCCATCGCGCGGACGTGGACGCGTGATCGGGGCTCACCTCTACCGCCAGTCGCTCACACCGACTTACAGGTGCTGCGTCAAGCCACCATCAAGCGGGAAGATCTGTCCGGTAACAAAGCCAACCCCTGAGCCCGCGAGCCACACGGCGAGTGGACCGATGTCTTCTGCCGTCCCGGCGCGCTTGGTCATCGTGAAGCGCACCGACCGCAGCGCAGACTCGTCCGTTGGATTGATTCGATCGCTCATCCAGTCCATCCATCCGAGTTCAATGCCGTTTACCGAAATTCCGTCCGCCGCCACTTCCTGCGCGAGTGCACGGATCATGTTGAAGACGGCCCCCTGCGCCGCGCTGTAGGCCACCGTATTCGGCAAACCGCGCTCGCCAAGCACACTCGTCATCAATATGAGATTGCCGCCGGTGCCCTGTTCGCGCATTCGCGCGACCGCGGCCTGGCAAGCGTCAAACTGGATCGAAAAGTTCGCATGCATGACACCGGCAAGATCGTCCGGCGACGTCTCCGCAAAGGGTTTGGCAAGAAAGTGATCCGGGGCACTCGCGAGGATGTCGCAGCCGCCCAATGAGTCAATCGCCTTGCTGATATCGGTCGTGGCGTCGGCCACCGCAACCATGGCAACGCGTGCGCCCGCCTCTGTGAACGCCTCAGCGATCACTTCACCCGCCGGATTGTCCGCACCAAGTACCACCGCGCGCTTGCCGCTCAAATCAAAGTGTTCAACAGCCGCCATATCAGTTGCCCCCCTCGTCGTGCGCAGGCACAAACTCGACCGGCCCCAGGCCACCCGCGAGACCCCCACCATCAATGATGAACGCCTGTCCCGTGACATAGGACGATGCATCGGACGCCAGGTAAACCGCAAGGGGACCGAGTTCCCACCACTCACCAATCCTGCGCACCGGTATGCGCGAACCCCGCTGCCGTCGAATCTCACGCTCCTGATCGGTCGTTGCCTCGTACTGGGCAACGTATCCGGGAACGATGGTATTCACGCGTATGCCGTGTGGGGCCAGCATCGTTGCCGTGCTCTTGGCGAGCGAAATCTGGCCACCCTTGGCCGTCGGATAGGCAAATGATCGGTTGCCACGCATTGCCGTGCCGGACGCGGTGTGGATGATCACGCCGCCTTCTCCGCGATCCACCATGAACTTGGCGGCCGCCCGGGAGCAGTAAAAGTTGCTCTTCAAATTGGTCGCAAGCACGGTCTCGAAGGCGTCGTCCGGGTAATCCCAGAAGTCCCAGTTGCCACTCACACCACCACCGCCGGCGTTGGCGATCATGACGTCAATCTTGCCGAATTCATCGATACAGCGATCCACGAGTGCGTTGACCTGCGCCGAGTCGGTGACATCGCACTGATGATCGATAGCGACGCCACCATCTGCAGTGATTTCGCTGACCGTCTGGTCAATTTGTTCCTGCGTGCGCGCTGACACGACTACCTTCGCTCCCGCCGCCGCAAGCGCTTTGGCCATGGCCTTGCCGAGACCACGGCCAGAGCCCGTGACGACAATTGCGCGACCGTCCAGTCTTAGTTTTTCCAGCATGGCGGGTTCTCTCCCTTTCGCGAGCGGGCACTGTAGCAGAGGCGCCGGTTATGTTTCGACCTGGGGGTGCTCGCTCAACCTCGACTGATCGTAGCCAGGACACTCAAACAGGTCACAAAGGATCAAAGTGACATTCGGTCCTGAGATTCCATACGAACAACGCATCGTCGACTCGGATCACAGCTACCAGGCGTACCCTATGCCTTACCGCAAATGCCAGAGTCGACGGTCGCTAAACCCCCGCCAACTCCCGCGTCACGACCGCGGCCCCAACAGACCGGCAGCGACTCGCGCTCTGACCCGCCCAGAGGGCGGTGAAGTCCCCACTGCCGGCGTCGGCAGCAGCCGCCCGCAGAGGCGTCAGCGCCGATAGAGCGAGCGGAAATGCCGGCACTGATGGGTTCATGGGTCCGAGGTCTCGTATGAGCCTGTTCACGATACTGCGCGCCGGTCGGCCACTGAAGAGATTGGTGATCGCGGTAGTTTGTGCCTGCGGACTCGCGAGCGCGGCACGGTGGACATCGCTTGTCGTCGCTTCCGGACAAAGCAGATACGCCGTTCCCACTTGAGCCGCAATCGCCCCCAACGCGAGCGCTGCCTTCACCCCGCGTGCGTCGGCGATGCCGCCCGCCGCTATCACCGGAATATTAATCGCGCCTACAACTTGTGGCACCAGCGCCATCGTCCCTACCTGCGTACCCAGATCGTCACTCAGGAACATACCGCGATGGCCACCCGCTTCGAGGCCTTGCGCTATCACGGCATCGACGCCGCTGGCGGCCAACCACTCGGCCTCAGCGACCGATGTCGCCGACGACAGGATCTTCGTTCCCCAGGACCGAATCTCGTCCAGGAACGCCGCGTCCGGCAAGCCAAAGTGGAAACTCACCACGTCCGGCTTGAACTCGCGCAGCACTTCCAGCGACTGTTCCCCGAATGGCAAGCGTTGCGCGGCCAATGGGACCTCGGGCACCGCAACTCCAAACTCTTCGTAATAGGGGGCGAGCAAGTCGAGCCATGCGGCAAAGGCGGCCGCGTCGGGTGTCGGGGGCGTGTGGCAGAAGAAGTTGACGTTAACCGCACCTCGCCCGCCCGCGCGAATCGCCGTCAATTCATCATGAAGCGCTCCAGGCGACAACATCGCGCATGGCAATGACCCCAGTCCGCCGGCGCCACGAACAGCCATTGCGAGATCACTGCCCTGCACACCCGCCATCGGTGCCTGAATAATGGGTATTTCTACGCCGAGCAGTTCCGTCGCTTCCATCGCAAATCCTCATCTGTGAACCGGCAGCAACGAACGCTTGCCGCCCGTTAGGCTCGCCTGATGCGCACGACCTTCATCACCTCGAAATTAATACCTGCCACCACGTCGGTTGACGTGTAATAGGTGAGGTTGACCCACGCACCCTTCAGGTCGCGGTACTTTTGCTTGCGTCGATACTTGAAGGGCACGTCGTAGCCTTCCAGCATCAGCGTATTGACGACCCAGCCGTCACGGTTGCGCTGCACATGGCTTGATACTTTCTTCATATCAAGTTGATTCAGCTTCTCGTGCCCCAGCAATTTGCTCACGTCCGACTTCACACTCGCCGCCTCAGTTCTCGTCATCAGGTTCCGGGTCGGCAGTCGGCGCACGGCGGGCCGGCGATGCGACTCGCCTTGTGTGTTTCTTCGGCTTGCCTTTGCGTTTCACTTCTGACTTTGTACGCTTGTGCTTCTTCGGACCAGCCGCCTTACCCGAGTTCTTCACACGCTTCGGCCCGGCGTAGGCAGCAACCATACCGTCGACCTGCGCAATCTCGAGCCGCAGTTTCAGGTAGCGTTCAATGCCCGCCAGCAGATTCCACTCGGTCGAATCGACCAATGTTATCGCCTTGCCTTCTTTTCCCGCTCGCCCCGTGCGACCCACCCGGTGCACGTGATCATCGCCACTTTGAGCGACCGTGAAATTGATGACCAGATCAACATCCGCAATATCGAGGCCACGGGCGGCCACGTCGGTTGCCACCAGCACGCCGACCTTGCCGTCACGGAACCGGCTCATGACCTGTTTGCGCTCGCTCTGCGGAATCTCGCCATGAATAAACGCCGCACTCACATCCTTGCGCTTTAGCGTCGTGCCAAGTCGCTGGCACTGCTCACGGGTATTGCAGAACACGATTGACCGGGTCGCAGCTTCTACCTTGATCAGGGCTCGCACCAGTCGCTCTTTGTGGGCGGCATCATCGGCGAGTACTTTGCTCTGGGTGATGTGGCTGTGCCCCTCCCGATGGTGGTCGACAACGATCGACACCGGGTCTTTCAGAATGCCGCGGATGCGGTCCATCGCGCGGTGTTCCAGCGTCGCGGAGAACAGCAGGCTTTGTCGATCAGCGCCGCTCGCGCCAGCAATAATGTTCATGTCTTCGCTGAAGCCCATGTCCAGCATACGATCAGCTTCATCCAGCACCAGCATTTCCAGATCAGAAAGATAAGCAGAGCCCTTGCCGATGTGTTCAACCAGGCGGCCCGGGGTGGCAATGATGACCTCCGGGTTCCTGCGCATGGCCGCGATCTGGTACTTGAACGCGGCACCACCGATTACAAGACCGCACTTGATGTGGGTGAACGCAGCAAAGCGCGTGAACGCACGCTCGGTTTGTACGGCCAACTCACGGGTCGGCAACAGGATGAGCGCACGGGTTCCCGTTTCCTTTGCATCCACGGCCAGCAGGCGGTTCAGCATCGGCAGGACGAAAGCACCGGTCTTGCCACTGCCGGTCTTCGCCGCGATCATCAGATCTCGACCCGCCAACGCATGCGGAATCGCGCGCGCCTGCACGGCGGTCGCCTCGGCAAAGCCCAGTTGGTCAAGGCCCTTGATGAGGCGCTTGTCGAGATTGAGATCAGCGAGAAGGGTCAAGTGGTCATATCTCAGAAAAGGAGGAACAAAGCCGGGCCCCAGTGTAACAATCCGCTGCTTTGACCGCTTGCCCGCGTCGCAAATCTCTCTATAATTCGCTCCATCCTTTGGGGGTGGCCTCGGCCTGAGATGTTGCAGCGGCAACGAACCCCCGGAACCTGATCCGGATCATACCGGCGTAGGAAAGAGGAGCAGCACTTCTCTGCGCCAGTTTCGGATCCTCAATCGCTTGAATGAGGAGTCTGCAGAAAGTCATGCAGCGCACAATGTCGCCGCCGGTTTCCCGCTCGCCCAAACGTCCAATCGCGTCCGCTCTCCTGTCGAACGTCAGGGTCTCACGCGCGGTGGTCTTGTTCGCCGTGGCCATCATGCCGAGCCTTGCAGTGGCGGTTGATGCCGAGATGGCAGACATCGAAGAGATCGTCGTGACCGCCGACCTGCGCGGTGGACTCCTGCAAGAGATTCCGACCAGCGTCAGCGTCATTGGCCGCGACGCCATCGCCGCTCGTGGCGCGCAACACATCGAGGAAGTGCTCTCGCGCATTCCGAACGTCAATTTTGCGAGCGGTACATCGCGCGCCAGGTTCTTCCAGATTCGCGGCATCGGCGAACGCAGCCAGTTTATCGACCCACTTAACCCATCCGTTGGATTTCTGATCGACAACGTCGACTTCAGCGGCGCGGGCAGCATCGGTACCTTGTTCGATGTTAGCCAAGTTGAAGTGTTGCGTGGACCCCAGGGCACGCGCTACGGGGCCAACGGGCTAGCTGGCCTGATCAATATCAAGACGGCGGAGCCGACTTCTGAGTTCGAGGGCCGGCTTCAGGTCGGTGCCGGTGACTATGCTTCCCGCAACGTCGGTGCAGTGGTCAGCGGTGCCCTCAGCGACGCGGTCCGCGGCCGGATCGCCATCGAAACCGCAAGCAGTGACGGGTATATGGACAACGCATTTCTTGGCGCCGATGACACCAACGACCGCAGCGAGACCACCGCCCGGGTCAAACTCGATATCGCACCGTCGGACGAGACGCTGATCAAACTCTCGTTCATGCATGTGGATATGGACAACGGCTATGACGCCTTCTCGCTAGACAACACCCGCACAACGCTGTCTGACAATCCCGGCCACGATCGCCAGGATTCGAACGCACTGTCGATTGACGGCAACTGGCGGGCCGGCGATATCACCATCCAGGCGATCGGCGCCCTGTCACGCTCTGATCTCGCCTACGGCTATGACGAGGACTGGGCGTTCGAAGGTCTTCACGACGATGGGTACGCCTCGATCGACAATTACCTGCGCAATCGCGACTCGCGCTCGCTTGAGCTCCGATTGAAGGGCAACGCCGACGACGCGATCGACTGGGTCATCGGCATCTACCAACTGAGCGTTGATGAGGACCTGAGACGCGTGTACACATTTGCGGCCGGCGACTTCACCAGCAACCACAACGTCGATACCCTTGCGATCTTCGGCGAGACGGACATCGCGTTGGGCGATGACTGGTCACTCAATGTCGGCGGCCGACTGGAGCAGCGCGACGCCGCGTATCGAGACTCCAATGCAGTGGCATTTTCTCCTAAAGAGAATCTCTGGGGCGGCCGCGTCGCGCTAACCTATCACGCAGGGCGAGACCGGCTTGCTTACGCGAGCCTGGCGCGGGGTTACAAGGCCGGCGGCTTCAACACCGACGGCTCGCTCGACGCTGACCTGCGCGAATTCGACCCGGAAGATCTGATTGAAGTCGAGGTCGGGATCAAGGGGCAGGCGGGGCCACTCAGATATCAATTGGCTGTCTTCTACGACAAACGGCGCGACCAGCAGGTTAAAAGTTCGCTCACACGAACGCGCGCAGATGGCTCCACTGAGTTCATCGACTTCAATGGCAACGCCGCCCGCGGAACCAACAAGGGGCTCGAAGCAGACTTGCAATGGCAAGCGACGGAACAACTCGCGCTCTTTGCCACCGTCGGCCTGCTCGACGCCTCGTTCGATCGCTTCATCAATGAGTTCGACGAAGACCTCTCTGGGCGACGCCAGGCCCATGCACCCCGCTACACCGCAAATTTCGGCGCCAGCGTCACATCGGGTAACTGGCGCGTACAAGTGGACGCCGACCTCAAGGACGAGTTCTTCTACTCAGACCGCCACCACGTAAAAAGCAACAGCGACTACACACTGCTGAACGCATCTGCCCACTGGCAAATCGGCTCGGTGGATCTGCGGCTGTGGGCGCGGAACCTGACGGACGAAGATTATTCCGTCCGCGCCTTCGGCAGTTTCGGCAATGATCCACGCAAGGGTTATGTCACCGAACCCTATTTTCAGTGGGGAGAGCCTCGTATGATCGGTGCCAACATCACACTCAACTGGTAACCGACCCGGCGCTTCTACCTCGGCGCGTGGCCTGGCTGATATCGCCTACCAACCCAAGAAAGGAGACGATTGATGGGATCGATGTCGCAAGAAGCAAAAGAGTCATTTCTGGCTGATCTGCATGTTGGCGTGCTGGCGTTAACCGCCGACACCACGGACACCAGGAAAGGCCCCCTGACCATTCCCATTTGGTACGACTACACCCCCGGAGGTGATCTCTGGTTCATCACCTCCGGGTCCTCACGCAAGGGCCACCTGCTCACTGTCGGCACGCGCATCAGCCTCTGTGCCCAGACCGAAGCACCGCCCTATCAGTACGTCAGTGTCGAAGGACCCGTGACCGCCATCGATCCCGCTCAAGACGAGCTCAAACCGATGGCAGTACGCTACCTTGGCGAAACCCTGGGTGAACAATACGCGCAAGGCAGCAGCGGCGAGCATTCAATCGTCGTGCGCATGCGACCGCAGGAGTGGCTGGCGGTCGACTACAGCGCGTCGAACTGACGGCACCACACTGATCAGCCGACCGGTAGTCGGTTGAATTGCCCTGGACCCCCACCATGAAGCTTTCTGTTGAAGTTATACTCTATCCGCTGAATGCAGACTACACCCCCGCGATTGACGCTTTCATCGATCGAGCGAAGTCCCATGATCGCGTTGAAGTCCGGTGTACCGATCTGTCCACACAACTCTTCGGTGACTACGATCTCATCATGGACCTGCTGAAAGAGGAAGTGCGCGCAACCTGGGACGCATTCGGCGATGGCGCATTCGTCCTGAAGTTACTCCCGGGTGACCTGCGCGGCATCGCGCCCGACAGCAAGCCGGACAGCAACGCGTGAGTCATCCCCGCGTCACGACCACAACCCCAGCACATCAGGCGTCATGACGGATCGATGAGCAGCGCGAGTAACACGGCGCGTGTCGTTATTGAGCAGCTACTGGCGAGCAGCCCGTATGAACTGATTGCCGTCGTCCTCGCCGTCGCCTACCTGCTCCTCGTCATCCGCGAGAATATCGTCGCCTGGTATTGCGCCTTCGTCAGCACGGCCATCTTTCTCGGCATTTTCTGGCAGGTCGATCTCTACATGGAATCCGGCCTGCAGGTTTACTATCTGGTGATGGCCGTCTACGGCTGGTCTCAGTGGCGCAAACGCAATGACGACGATGCCCCCGCCCTTGCGATCAGCACGTGGCCCGTGTCACGCCACATACTGGTATTGGTCGGCGTCGCAGCAGCGGCCCTCGCTTCCGGCTGGCTGCTGCGCGACACGAACGCACGACTGCCATACATCGATTCGTTCACCACCTGGGGCAGCATCGTCACGACGTACATGGTGGCCAAAAAAGTGCTGGAAAACTGGCTATACTGGTTAGTCATCGATTCGATATCAATTGTTTTGTATATCGACCGCGGCTTGTATTTCACCGCGCTGCTCTTTGCCGCCTACATCGTCATCGTCATATTCGGCGGCATCTCCTGGTACCGGCAATGGCACAACGCACGGCCAATCAGTTAATCGCGACGTGGCCAACCTGGCCGTTCGACCTCAGCCGAGAGCCCGAAGTCGTCGGCGTGCTCAAGAGTGAAACCAACGCCGTTTACAAGCTGACAAGCGACGCCGGGCCTCTCGTACTCCGCGTGAACAACCCTCGGTCCACCCAGCTTGGCATCGATCGCGAATGCGAGAGCACCGTGTTGGTAGCCATCGCAGACGCCACATTCGCTATTCCTGTCATCTTTAATCGACCGGACGATGGCTACCAGGTGAGCACCTTCGCTGGCGGCGCACATCCCGATTCGCCGCACGCAGATCAGATTCGCGCGATGGGCACGGCGCTGGCGGAATTGCACGGACGCCGTGCGCCGGTCACAATCGTCGAGCCGAGCCGCCAGATCGAACACTATTGGCACCGATTACCGTTGCCGCTAACAAAGCGGCTTGCCCACATCCGCGCCGGTGCGCAAGCCCTGCACTGGACCCCGCTGACAACATCGCTCTGTCACTTCGACCTGCTGCCGCCAAACCTGCTGTTGCAGCCAGACGCGTACGGCGGATGGCGGCTCGTAATTCTCGATTGGGAGTTCGCAGCGCTGGGCGACCCGCTATTCGATCTCGCCACCCTGGTCGACGGACTGAATCTTGGGCGCGATGATGTTGAGGTGCTGCTAGGGGCGTACGCTAACGCCGAAGCCGGACACGACGCGATCGCCAAAGCGAGGGTGACCAGCCGATTTCTCGCGCTGCTTTGGCGACTAACGCGAGATACTGACTACAACCCAACCAATAGCGTCGAGGCACTCGAAAGACTGCTCAGTCAACTCAAATCGGACTGAAGTGGGTCCAGTCAACAGATGCTCTCCGCTGGTCGCATCTTGCAGAAAAAACGCTGGCAGAAAAGAGCCCTGCGGAAAACGGCTAGTTGACCGTGTTTTTCTCGGCAAACCGGTTCGGTGCACGTGAATCCTCATTGCGCGTCTTCACATCGATCATCACCGACTTGCCTTCCTGATTGCTCTGCGCCGCCTGCTTGATCGCCGCCGGCAGTTCCGACGCCTTCGTCACGCGGATGCCCTCGGCACCGAGGCCCATCGCGATCTGCGCGTAGTCGCCCGACATATGCGTCACGCCAAACTGCTCGCGGGCAGTCGGCGTGCCACCCGGATACGTCGCCATGATGCCGTTGTTCAACAACACCACCGTGATCGGCAACCCCGCCCGTACTGACGTTTCGATATCAAGCCCGGACATACCGAACGCCGCGTCGCCCATGAACGCCACACACATCCGTTCCGGCATCGCCATCTTCGCGCCAATCATCAGAGGGATCGACGCGCCAAGGTGCGTCGTCTTGCCCCAACCGACATAGCTGTGCGGCGTCGTCGCCGTGTAAAACGGCGCCATCTGATCGCGCGGTGCGCCGGCGTCGTGGGTCACGACACTGTTTTCCTTGTCGAGGTTCTGGTTCAATTCCCAGATCACCCGGTACGGACTGATCGGGGTCGAATCATTGGTCAGATACGGCATCCACGATTCCCACCACGCATCCTTCGCTGCCTTCACCCGGGCAAGTGCCCCGCTCTTGCGGCCGCCCTCACCAACCAGACCCTTCACGGCGTCAATGATCAGTTGCAGCGTCAGTTTGGCATCCCCCACAAGGCCAATGTCGCAGATCGTGTCCTTGTTCATCTCATTGACGTCATTGACCGCATGGATCAGAAACTTCTCCTGCGGGAAGCGCTGACCGTACGGCGTGGCTGTCAGCGACGTGCCAACCGCAAACATCAGGTCCGATTCATCTAACCACTGCCGGGCCGGGCCGGTGGCCGAGAGGCCGCCCGACCCAATCGCGAGCGGATGCCGCTCATCGATCGCCGACTTGCCCGGCAGCGAGGTATAAACAGGTACCTCAAGCAATTCCGCCAGTTCCCGCAGTTCTTCCGTCGCTTGCGCCGACATGACGCCGCCACCGGCCCAGATCATCGGGTCCTTCGCGTCCACCAGCGCTTTCGCCGCATCCGCCACATCGCCCGCTGACGGCACACCGACCACCTGACGCGGCGACTGGTAGTTGAGCGCATTGTCCGGTATCTCCTGGCCGACAATCTCCGGCGGCAGTTCCACCACCACCGGCCCCGGCGCCGATGAGCGCAACTGATGCATCGCGCGGCGCATGACGTTGCCCGTCTCCTTTGGCCCCGTGATGAACTCGGCATGACGGCTGACGTTGGCCCACGTGTTCACGGCGGAGAAATTCGGCCGGATGAACAACTGATTCAGCGGATTGCCGCCCGGCAACACCAGCAGCGGTACGTTGTCGGCATTGGCTTGCGCCAGGCCGCCCATGGCGTTCTCGGCGCCGGCTTGTGACTGCATCGCCACCACGCCAATGTTCTTGCGATCACTCACCCGCGCATAGCCATCTGCCGCCATCACCGCGCCGCGTTCGTGGCGAAACGCCACCGGCCGGATACCAAGCTTCGCGACCGCTTCGATCATCGGGTTGCTGGGAAAGCACGACAGCCATGTCACGCCCTCGTCTTTCAGTATCTTCGCGATGTACTCGTCGCCTCTCATGCGCCTGCCCCGTGTCTTGTGGTTTGTCGGATAGTGTCCTGACGTCTCGAAATCTGCAGCCGGAGCATACTATAGGTGGTTCATTCAGCCTCGGGGCCGATCAGGTTGCGATGGATCACTCGGCCCATGACCAACATCGCCCCAGCCACGGTCTCCCGCGCGTTCGGGTTGCAGACACCTGACAGGTTCCTGAAACGTGCTGTCCTGCATTGTTCGGGGTCGCAGGTCGCAACCCGCTAACGAGGCCACGCGTCCGTCGGTGCTCTTTACACTTCTCCCAAACGTCCTGGACCATCCATCCGCCAGAACGACCATAAGGGCATGTTTTTACGCGCCTTCCAGAAGTACGGCATGAATATTGCTCAGCGTCTACTGAATCCCAATAACGCAGTGAATCCCGCATGAAACTTGTACAGATCAGCAAAGTTCTCCTGGTGTCGATGCTCACCCTCGCCGCCGGCAGCCTCCAGGCTGCGATCATCTATAGTGTCTCAGACGGCACGACAACAACTATCGTCAACCCGCTCTCGACAGCAAGCAGCGCCGCCACTTACTACGACTACTCTTTCGACGGACAGGCATCCGCTGATCCCGCGTTCGGCACCGAGGAAGACAAGGTTTCTTTTGGTTACATGAGGACAGCGGCACCGGCATTCTCAGCCTGGGCATGATCTTCGACAAGCGCTGCCTAGCAGGCGGTGGATGTACCAACGGCGGTACCATGGACATGACTTCCAGCGGCATGCCGCTCGGCACGACGGTGTCGGTGAATGATGAAGAGTCACCAAGCGCAACCTTTGTGAACGGTACCAACACCTGGGAGTGGAACAAGGCCAACACGGATGGCGGCATGGTGTCCGGTCTTGAAAGCTCGACCTGATCAATTGATCTCACGATCAACAGCTCCACGCACCTTGAGAACGGCTTCGGATTCGTGAGCACATCCGGCAAGTTCGGCCTGACCGGCCTTGGTGCTGGCGAAACCCTGACTATCACCGCGTCTGTGCCAGCACCGGCGACTGGCCTGCGGCTCATCCTTGGACTGGCTGGTCTGGCAGCGCGCAAGCATGCCTGATCTCTCAGACCTCCCGGCACTCCCTCACCCTGCCAGCATCCCCTGCTGGCAAGGTGAGTGGCGTCCGGGACGTCTCCTTAGAATCACGGTCATCCGCTCGATAGCTAATCCTCACTGTCCAGCCTGCATTTCGGACACCACGCAACCCCGTTCGCGTCTCTTGTCAGCGACCTCAGCCCATGACGAGCCCTGCCGCCCGACAGGTGGTACCGGCTAGCTCGCAACCCCATGCCGAATGATGCGTCCGGGCCTCGCTCCGGTATGCACATCATTCTCAAGAATGATCTCTCCGTTGCAGATGGTTGCGCGAAAGCCGCAACCCGGCTGCGTGTAGCGTCCTGCACCGTTCGGAAAATCATGCACGTACTGCGGCTGCAACTGCCCGACCCGCGCATAGTCGATCACGTTGACATCGGCGCATCTGCCAACTTCCAGCGTTCCCCGGTCCTTGATGCCGATGACCCGCGCTGGTTCTGAGGTCATGCGCCGAATCCCCTCGGCCAGCGAGTAGACGCCCGCATCCCGGGTCCAGTAACCCAGCACGTGGGTCGCCCACGACGCATCCATTACCTGCCCGACATGCGCGCCAGCATCACCTAACCCCGGCAAGCAATACTCGCTCTTCATCCAGTCAGTTAGCGCTGTCAGATTGCCATTAAAGACCCGCAACACAAAGATAGCTTTGCCGCGAGTCTGCCTGGAAATGCGCAGGAACGTCTCGACCGGATGCTCACCCGCCGCTTCTGCCATCGCATGCAAGCTGCCCTCCGGGCCCGCCGCCCAGTCAGGCTCATCGCCATCACCCAGCCAAAACATGCCCTTGGGGCGACTCATCGCGCCACGCTCGGGTGACTTCGAATCGACCGCCTCGATGCCTTCATCTCGCAGCCGCGCAAACGTGGCCGGGTCATCAAGGGCGGCGACCCGATCGTCAAACGACAATTTGGCAAACGACTTCCACGCGGCAGTTCGTATCGGCAACTCGTTACACAGGCCGCAGATATACCCTGAACCTCGCGGAATGCAGCCCCCTGTCACGTCATGACCGTCAGCCGCCATTGCCGCAAAACGTTCGTGCATCAACTTGCCGTCGTCTTCACCCGGACGCCTTGGCCAGCCAAAGGCAACTGATGTATTGGTCATTAGACGGTTGCCACCCACGGAGCCGATTTTGCGGAGCAGATCGCAGACTTTGTCAGCGTCGCCCTCAATACCCAGCACGGTCTGCATCAGACCGCCGCCGTTATCCCGGACCACCTCAGCCATGCGACACAGTTCTTCTTCCGATGAAAACGTCCCGGGAACCGGTCGACCATCGGGTATGCGATGCCCGTCCACGCGCGAGGTAGAAAACCCAACCGCCCCTGCCTTCATGGCCTTGTCAACCAACTCCGCCATCTGTTCAATTTCTTCCACCGTCGCCATTTCCTCGACCGCGCGCTGACCCATGACGTAGTAACGCACCGCGCAATGGCCGACGAGACCCGTGACATTGATCGCGGGTCTGCTGGCCGCCAGTACGTCCAAATAGTCGCCGTACTGGTCCCACTCCCACGAGAGACCCGACATGATCGCGTGCGACGGAATGTCCTCTACGGTCTCCATCATCCCGGCAAGCAACTCCCGATGCTCGGGCCTGCACGGTGCGAACGTGACACCACAGTTGCCCAGCAGAACCGTTGTCACGCCATGTTGGCTGGACGGCGTGACCATGGGATCCCAGGCGATTTGTGCATCGAGATGCGTGTGCGCATCGACGAAGCCTGGCGTCACGATGTGCCCGCTCGCGTCGATCTCATTCCCGCCGGTGCCTTCGACTTCACCGACCGACGTGATCGTGTTGCCATCGATTGCGACGTCGCCGACATAGGGGGCCGCGCCGGTCCCATCAACAATCTCGCCGCCGCGGATCACCAGATCATGTGTCATCGCCAACTCCTCCAATCTTCTGTTTTACCGTGTTCTTTGCTGCCAATCAGGCAACAGTCATTACTCTCGGCGCTACCTGAAACTCAAGTGACTGGCGTCAAGCCGTGCTGATCATCAAATGCCAGTTCGATATTGCTCGGGCTGCTATCAGCAATCTCCGCATGACGCATGTGTGGCGCCTTAAGTGGCAAGAACCCTCACATCGGCCGCTCTCCCTGGACCTGCAGGCGGTGGATGACACGCGGCTCATCCCCATGGTCGTGGACCGCAAAGTGTAAAACCGCGCGGTTGTCCCACAAGGCAAGATCCCCGGGTTGCCACTGGTGACGCGCCTGAAACTCAGGCCGAATCGAATGCGCAAACAGATACTCCAGCAAGGACGCGCTCTCTTCGCGGCTCCACCCTGCAAACCGGCGGGTGAACGCCCGACACACATAGAGCGCTTTTCTGCCCGTCTGATCATGCGTGCGTGCGACCGGATGCTCTGCCTTCGGCGCGCTGCCCGCCTCTTCACCATAAACCGCGGCCAGGCCCTCGGCCGAGTGGACCGCAAACAGACGATCCACGGTTTCCCGCAAACCAGCAGACAGCCCTTCATATGCCAGCTCCTGATTGGAAAACGCGGTGTCTCCACCGATCGACGGCGTCTCGAGCGCATACAGCATTGTCAGCTTTGGCGGCTCCGGGTTGTAGGTCATGTCCGAGTGCCAGTGCTGGTTGATGTCCCGCCGCTTCCCTGGATTTTTTAACTCAATGATATCGGGATGATCCGACATGCCCGCGTACGGATGGCGGACGAGATCGCCCCAGCGCCGCGCGAATACCATGTGCTCCTCCGGCGTTAGCGTCTGACCACGAAGCACCAGCACATGGTGCTCGCAGAAGAGCGCATCCAGTTCCTTCCACATGGATTCATCCACGGACCGGACGTCCAGGTCCTCTATCACCACGCCGAGCGGTACCCCGAGTTTCGATACCTGCATTCCACCCCCCCATCCAATGTTCTTTGGCCACACTGATGCGTGCAGCAACCGTCAATGCGCCTCTCGCAGCCGCCCGTCCCAGCCGGTACAGTATCGCGAAACGCAACGCGCGCGTCTGCTGAGCTCGCCAAACATCGATTGACGGCGAGCCCCCAACCGAAAGACGACGACAATAGAAAGACGCCCAGGCACCGATATTATTCAAGGCGCGCGAGGCTAACGTGAAATCCATGGTTCCGACTCGCAGGCCGTTTTTTTCAGATGCCTGCTCACGGGCCTTTTTCGCCAGCCGCTAGTTGCCGGACACCGAGTCGACCTTGCCGAAGAGCACTGCAAGCCGGTCGGTAATGTCGTCTGGCAAGGGTGGCGCAAGAATTGACGCCACATTTTCGTCGAGGTGTGACTTACTGCCGGTGCCAGTGAGGACGACATCGGCGCCATGTTCGTGTCGGCAGAACCGATACGCCGCCTGAACCAGTGAGCTAACGCCTGCCGCATCGCTGACAAAATCGAGGCCGTCAGACGGCATCGTGATCGTATGACGTACAGCGATCTCTTCGAGCAAAGCCGCGAGCGCTTCCGGCTGGCTGAGTGCGCGGCGCACAGCGAACATGATGAGCGTTGCCACGTCCTTCTCGCGCGTCAGGGGAAAGACGGTCGATCTCGCGGATGGATTGAGCAGATTGAAACCCACCATAACGACATCAAACAGATCATCCGGCAGCGCGCGCCGGAACATCTCGTGTGTCGTGTCGTTGCTAAATCGTTCCGTCACACCCAGAAAGCGAATCTTGCCGAGGGTTTTCTGCCGTTCGAGCGCTGGCACCAACGTATCTACCGCAACGTCATATTCATCCTCGCCGAGTCCATGCAGGTGAAAGACATCGATGTGATCCGTACCAAGCGCGACCAGACTCGCCTCCAGATTCGAGACCAACTCGTCCGGCGTGATCATGCCATCTGCGCCCCGGAGCAGTGTCTTGGTCGACAAAACAACATCCTCTCGACGACCCTCGATGCCCTTGCCGACCGCGCCTTCGGTGCCATAGGCGCGGGCGGTATCGATGAAGTTGACACCGAGATCCAGCGCATGCCGCACGATCGATACGGCATCTGACTCGGTTGCTCCCCGCGCCATGCCGAGGCGGCTGTGCCCGCCGCACCCAAGACCCGCAACGCTGACTGCAAGTCCGGTTCGCCCCAGTCGAATCATGTCCATGTCTGTCTCCTTCCTGCCGGCTGAATCGCTTCTTTTTAAACGTGAGGCAGCAACCAGCGCCACCACGATCGCACGCTCGCCACCAACCGCCGTTGCCATAAGTATGCAACAGTCCGTGCCCGTCGGGTCGCCGCGTGCGCCTCCTAACGTCAGCGGCGTTGAATTCGCTGCTAACGCTGCCGTCACCCTCGCGCACGCTGCGTTTGGCCGGTCGAGCGGACTAACGACCCGCGCGGAGCGAGGGTGGACACCAGCGACGCATTGGACTAGCGTCGATCCACCTTCCAGACACCCGGAATCCCCATGCACGATCTCGTCATTCGCAACGGCCTCATCGTCGACGGCTCAGGCAACGACCGCTTCACCGGCGACATTGCAATCGACGGCAACACCATCAGTGCGGTGGGCACGGTGGGCAGCGAAGGCAAGCGTGAAATCGACGCTGGCGGACGCCTCGTGACACCGGGATGGGTGGACATCCACACACACTACGACGGGCAGGCCACCTGGGACCCGATCATGGCGCCCAGCAGTTGGCATGGCGTGACTACGGTCATCATGGGCAACTGCGGCGTGGGCTTTGCACCCGTCAGGCCCGGCCAGCAGCAGTTCCTGATTGAACTGATGGAGGGTGTCGAGGACATTCCAGGCACCGCACTCGCCGAGGGCATCACCTGGGACTGGGAGTCTTTCCCGGAATACCTCGACGCGCTGGAGCGCTTTCCACGCACGATCGATGTTGGCACCCAGGTGCCCCACGCGCCCATTCGCGCCTACGTGATGGGTGAACATTGCGCCGGCGACGCACAGCCGAACGCCGAGCAGATAGCGGAGATGTCACAACTCGTCAGGGAAGGCATCGAAGCCGGTGCACTCGGCTTCAGCTCGTCGCGGACGCTGCTGCATCGGGACATCCACGGCGAATATGTGCCCGGTACCTTCGCAGGCAGCGACGAGATGTTGCAACTCGGCCTCTCCATGAAGGGCCTGAAGCACGGTGTCTTCGAGATGGTGTCCGACAACCTCGGCGATGACGACGAGTGGGCGTGGGTCAAAGAGTTTGCACGCCAGACCGGGCGACCGGTCACGCTAATCCCCACATCCCAGGCTGCCTACGAGAACGGCAAAATCTATCGCATTGCCGAAGACGCGCGGAAACAGGGCATGGAGATCATGCCGCAGATGGCAGGCCGCCCGACCGGCGTCCTGCACGGCTTGCAAAGTTCATTTCATGCCTTCATTCGCACGCCGACCTATCAGGAGCACCTGGCCGACCTGCCGCTGGAAGAGCGCGTGGCACAAATGCACAAACCCGAGGTGCGTGCGGCAGTTCTCAGCGAGGTCGACGACGCCCCCATGGGCATGATGGGCAACATTGATCGACTCCTCGGCATGATCTTCCCGCTAGGCGAGAATCCCAATTACGAGCCCACAGCAGAAGAAAGCGTCGCGGGTATCGCCAAGGCCAAGGGCCAAAACCCGATCGAGGTCATGTATGACCTGCTAATTGGGGACAACGGCAAAGAACTGTTTTATCAACCGCTCGGCGGCTACACCGGGTTCAGCCTGAACGAGCGACGCGAGACGATGCTGCATCCCAACGTGATCATGGGGCTCTCGGACGGCGGCGCGCACTGCGGCGTCATCGCCGACGCTGGCATGCCCACCTTTATTCTCACGCACTGGGGCCGCGACCGAACGCGCGGCGAACAGTTGCCACTCGAATTCATCGTGCGTTCAATGACCCAGCGCACGGCAGAAGCGTACGGCATTCGAGATCGGGGCACGCTCGAGGCGGGCAAGCTTGCCGATATCAATGTGATTGATTTCGAGCAACTTCGGCTATTCAGACCGGAAGCCATTCACGACCTGCCACTTGGTGGCAAACGCCTGGTCCAGCGCGTGTCGGGCTATGATTACACCATCAAGTCGGGGGAAGTGACCTTCGAGAACGGGGAGCACACCGGCGCCTTGCCAGGTTCACTCGTCCGCGGTCACGGCTGACCGCTCCGGCGACCGCGGTGCACGTCCAGCCGGCTGACCGCGGCCAGGGCGAACCGCGGTAGAGCTGACCACGAAACGGGCGGACCTTAAGCCTTCTGCACCGGACAAGCAGGCCAAAGCCTGCTCGTCGTCAAGCTCGTTCAGCGACCTTGAAGATAGCGCGATGGGTTCCTTCGGCGGCGACACGGCCATCGACAAGAAAGGCCATGTACAACTCACCAAACTGGTGGCCGCCACGCTCGAAGCGTTCAATCGGCAGCGTTCTGATTTCAACCTCGTCACCGAGTCGCAACGTCTCGCGCAGGGTGATACGTGTTGTCACGTGAATCCATGCGGGCATGAGCCAATGACGGGTAAAACCGGCATTGAACTCCTTGGCAATGAGCAGCGGATGAACCGGCGGGCCGTCGCCCCCCTTATTGAGGGTATTGGGGGCGCCAAGCGTATCGACGGTATAGATGTCGAGGTCGTCTTGCAGTTCATCAAGCGCCCCGCGCTGCAGGTCCGCGTCTGGCCGCCAGGTGTAGGCAGCAAAGGGGGCGCCAACAATAAAGTTGTCCCACGTGATCTCCTCTCTCGGCGGGTTCCGATCGGCCGGCGACGTCATCGCACGCGGGTCCGAAGGTGACGTTAGATCCTTGATCCCGGTCGTCACCGTCGCGAGTAGTGTTTTCGATGCGTTGTAGCACTCGGTGGCGACCCCTGAGTCCGTGTCAGCCGACGTGATGTCGAGCCAGTCGTCGTCGTAAGCCGGTTTGTTGAGATTAAGTTCAACGACCCGCCCGCTTAACCACGCCACACCGAATTCACGCACCAGCGGATAGGTCATGTGTCCGAACACCGTGACGCCTGCCACCAGCGCACCGGCGAAGCCGTAACGCTGCGCCATCTCATCACTGTGCATCAGGTTCTCGGACGCCGATGCCTGATTGACGACTTGTACCCGGTAGTCACGGATTGTCATGTCGGAGCCTGTCTGGTTGCGATGAAGCTGCGCATTCTAGCGGGTTACTGTCCCAGAATTCCGTTCTGGGACAGTAACTCGCGTGCGGCGCAGGGATGCGCCACCATTTTCTGAAAGCCTCTTTTCTGCAAGATCATGCGAG